>CAZCFZ010000012.1:0-24518 GCA_964498065.1 uncultured Ignavibacteriaceae bacterium | reverse complement strand
ACCGGAGCTAAGTTATTTGATAAAATATTTTCTATTTCAAATTTTCTATCGTTTGAATAAATGTATTTTACATACTGCGGTGTAATTAATTTTGTTTTAAGATTTCTTGCGATTAATCTATCAGCCAAAAAATTCTCATCATTTGAAAGAAGGGAATTCGATGATATAAAAATATTTGTAACTCCGGGTAAAACTACAATGGAATTGAATGTTGAACTTAATGCCCTGTATATACTGATATTTCTCAAAATAAGAGGAGGCGGCCACAAATTTTCCGAGGAGCGGAGTCTGAATGATAAAATCCCCTTATTGCTTAAGTGTTTGGAACATAATTCAAAAAATTCTTTTGTATAAAATCTATTTGTTTGCCCTGAAGACGGTTCAGGCATTCCGATTAAGATTATATCATATTTGGAAGAATTCTTTAAATATTTTCTGGGATCGTTGATTATGATTTTTAAATTATTCTTACCAAACGAAACAGGTAAGTATTTTTTAAGCAGCTTTATCAAATCTTTATTAAACTCAACATATATGATTTTTTCAAGTTTGTATTTATTTAGTTCATTAATAATTCCTTCAAATCCGCCGCCTAAAATCAAAACTGTTTTCGGATTTTTATGCTGAAGAAGACTTAACTGAACAAATTCTTCCGGGGCGGTACTTTCTGTTTCATAAGAAAGAGCGTCATTTTCAAAAACAGATATTTGATTTCCTAAAGAAGAAATTGATATTCTGCCGTAGGGAGTATCTTTTACTTCCGCCAGATCAGGATGATTTATTTTCGACATTTTATTATCGAGCAATGAAGAAAACAGAAGAAGAGGTACCATTAATATTAAACAAATAAGAATAATGGTCCTGTAATAATTCCTTTTTATATCCGATGAATATAAATAGGCAAGTCCTAAAGAAATTATTGTACAAATAACAGCAATTGTAAAATTTTGTATTCCGAACTTTAACATTAACGTTGAAATAAATCCCCCAAATACACCACCCAGGCTTTCAATTGCATAAGATTTTGCCAGTGTCTTGTTTTTTCCAATATAAATTTTTGCAGCCCATTGAAACATTAATCCGAGAAGGAAACTTACCGGGATAAGAGAAACGGCTAACGCAATTATTTGAATTTCAAAAGGAAGAAAAACACCTGATACATGGCCGGTTATATATCTTACAG
Source organism: uncultured Ignavibacteriaceae bacterium (assembly GCA_964498065.1). GTDB lineage: Bacteria > Bacteroidota > Ignavibacteria > Ignavibacteriales > Ignavibacteriaceae > FEN-1297. The sequence continues at coordinate 23,335 of CAZCFZ010000012.1, read as the reverse complement.
AACGAATGAAAAAAACATCCAACAATAAAAGTACGCCCCACAAAAAAACAAGAAGACTAATTTGTTTTTGTGTCGGAGTAAAAGATCTTCTACCGGTTATTGCCCCTATTGAAGTTCCAAACAGCCAGAATCCGAAGGAAAGTATATAAATTAATTCTATACCGTAAAAGGAAACGTTTAATTCTCTAAGTATAATTACTTGTCCGAGAATTGAAACAAATCCAACTATTAATAGATAAAAAGACACATTTTTTCTTTTTATTTAAATTCAGATTCTTCGAATATTTTTGCCTGAAAAACAGATAACTCCGCATCATGCCAGCTCCCTGACGGTAATCCGGCTTTCCTGCATAGATTATCCAAAAATTCAATTTTATCCCATCCCATTTCTGTGGCAACTTGTGGAAGAAAAACAGCTTTCTTTCCGTTTTTTGACAATACAACCCCGTCTTTGCCGAGAAATATTTCATCGATGCTTTTTATCGGTTTTGCCGGAGTAAGAACGGAAATTTCTATCTCAACATCAGGGAGTTCATTGATGGATAACGGCATAAACCGTCGGTCCCTGAAAGCCGACTCAAGCGCCATTGTACTGACTACTTTATATAACTGCATATCTTCTCTCATATAACCGATACAGCCTCTTAATTCACCATGCTTTCTTAAAGTAACAAAGGCGCCTAATTTTTTTTGAAGTACAGGATCGGAACTTTCGTTTTCAGTTATCTCTTTCGTAGTTAAATATTGTGTAATACTTTTTCTTGCAAAAGAAAGTAATGTCTTTTTTTGCGAGTCATTTAATTCAAATTCATTTTCGTTTGCTTTTTCCGAATTTTCAACTTTTTTATTTTCTTTTTTTGAAAATGCAACCGCACCGTAGCCAACAACCCGATCTTTTCCAGCTATCGGGTTATCTCCCGAATTTGTATAATTAATAATCACACCTGTATTAGCACCTAATTCTTTTGCTGCCGTCATTGCAGAAATAATCGGTCCTTCTCCGCAGGCACATGTTAAAAGATTTTGAATATCTTCATTCATTTGTTTGTTTATCGTATTTACAAAAACTTTCGGCTCCATTTTGCTTATCGCTTCCAATGTGTTGTGGTCGACTTCTTCAGCATCTTTATAATCAGGATAATGAGAAAGATCCGAACTGGCAACGATAAGTGCATTTTTATTCTTTAAGACTTTAGCTAAAGCTTTCCCGAAATCGATGCACAAATTAAAATCAGATGACCCGACAACTGCCGGAAGTATTTTAGTATCAGGAAATAAATATTGAATGAACGGAAGCTGAACTTCAATCGAATGTTCCTTAGCATGTACAGCCGGATTAAAGACGCAATCTTTATCTAAAGATATCAATTCATCGGCAGTCTTTTCATCTATTTTAGATAAACCCAGCGGAGTCTGAAAGCCCTGTCGCGGATATACGGAAACTTTGTTAAAATTTGCGGTCGTATGGTTCGTTCCTAAAATTACTATCAAATCGAATTTATAATTTTTTGCCTGGTTATAAGCATCTGCTGCCGTTTGTCCCGAGAATACATATCCGGCATGAGGTGCAATAATTGCCAAAGGCTTTCCGATGTTTTTGTTTACGGCATGGTTAAAAAAATTCTTGACTGATGATAATAATTCCGAAGAGTCGGCGGGATAAAATTTTCCCGCAAAAACCGGCTTCCGTATTTTTGCATCCGGATATTGAGCGCTGCATTGTATATTGCCATTAATAGTTAAAGTTGTCATGATGATTAAAAAATAAAATTTGTTAATTGATATTGTTTTTAACTTTTGTAAATATTTTAATCCGTCTTCGCGTTCGCTTTGCCGGACTTGGTTGATTAAAATAAATTTTTTCATAAAATACTCAAATTTTAATTCCACACACCGGCAATAGGAAAATTGCAGTATTCACATTTTCCGTTAACTATATGATTTTCCAGGACGAAAAAAGATGACCGTTTAATTATTACTTTTTTGCATGAAGGACAATACGTATTATTCCCTTCATGCCCGGGAACATTACCAATGTATACATAGCGGATTCCGTTATTCATTGCTATATCTCTTGCCTGCTCCAGCTTGGAAATAGGAGTTGGAGGCAGATTTAATAATTTATAATCGGGATGGAACCGGGTAAAGTGCACCGGTACGTCGTAACCCAATTCATCAACAATCCATTTGGCCAAACCGGTAAGCATTTCTTTTGAATCATTTAAAGTCGGTACAACTAAGTTGACAATCTCAAGATGTACCTTAGTTTTGGAAATTTGTTTAATACTTTTTAATACAGGGTTAAGCTCTGCGCTGCAAACCTTTTTATAAAAAGCTTCACTGAAGCCTTTTAAATCTATTTTAATTGCACTTAATACCTCACACATATCGGTAAGAGGTTGGCTGTTCATAAAGCCGCAGCTTACCAAAACACTTCTAATATTTTTATCATTGGCATATTTTGCTATGTCGATTAAATATTCGGTAAAAACGGTAGGTTCATTATAAGTGAATGCTATTACCGGAACATTCTTTTTAAATGAAGCTTCTGCAATGGTTTCGGGAGGTATAAACTCTGTTGAATAATCTTCCGGTTTGGCTTGAGAAATTTCCCAATTCTGGCAGAATTTACATGATAAAGGGCATCCCGCTGTTGCTAATGAATAAGCTTCGGCTCCGGGCAGAAAATGATAAAATGGTTTTTTCTCAATAGGATCAATGTGAATTGAAACCGGATGGCCGTAAACTAAACTTTTTAATTTTCCGTTGATATTAACCCTTGCCCTGCATTTGCCTTTTTCACCGTTCCTGATAATACATCCCTGTGCACACAGCATACATTTGATAATTTCTTCGTTGTGATTAAACGATTTATTTATTTCAACTTCGCCGCTTGAGTGGCAATTTAAACATTTTACATTTTTTGTAGAAGTTGAAATCCAATAACGGGCAGTCGGTGCATTCTGCAGTATGCCTTCATCAATAACCGCATTAAGAAAAGAAGAAGCCTTTGCCGAAGTTAACGATTCAAATATATGGGGATTTGAAAGTGCGACACCGGTTCCCCCTAAGATGATTCCAAACCGTGCAGATCTTTTTATAAAATCCCTTCGCGATAAATTTTGATTTTTCATTTAAATAAAAGCGAATTATACTTTTATAAAAACCCTGAAATACTACAAATCCGTATTTTACTTTTCAACCATAGATATGTGATTCAAAGACTTCCCCGTACCGAATTGGGATGAATATAGAAATTATTTAACCGCATAAAGCACTTTACGCAGTTTCATTAACTAAATTGTGATCTAAACTGATTAAGTTCAAGATTAAGATCAAGTTTAAGAGTAAGATTAAAAATTTTCTGCGTAAAACGATTGAATAATCTGTTTAACGATATAAAACTACCCGGTAAACAAATAAATTATTTAACACTGTAATAATATTTTAAATGAGTTGGACAATGTCAAGTGAGATATTGAAAACCAAATAATCTGAACTTGATTTTCACTAAAGTGTTTACGTATTCAAGGGGCAGCAAATAAAATATAGAGTGTTAAACAGGAATTTGTTATTTTTAGTATTAAGTTAAGAGGTGTATTTATGAATGATTTATTAAAAAGAATAACTTTTAATTCCGAACAATGCGGCGGACGGCCATGTATAAGAGGCATGCGAATAAGAGTTTCCGATATTCTGGAACTTTATTATTCGGGATTGTCTTCAGAAGAGATACTTAAGGAAATGCCCGATCTCGAAGCAGATGATTTAAAAGCTGCACTTCTTTATGCTAGCCGTAAACTGGATCATCCGGTAATTGCAGCATGAAGGTTTGGCTCGATGCTCAATTGTCGCCAATGATTGCCGGCTGGATAGACAAAAACTATAATATCTCTTGCACAGCAGTAAGAGAACTGGGGCTGAGAGATGCTTCGGATATTGAAATTTTTAATGAAGCTAAGAAAGCAGATGCTGTAGTAATCACAAAAGATATTGACTTTAGTCTACTCCAAGATAGATTTGGCTCACCCCCAAAAATAATTTGGCTAACTTGCGGAAACACTTCAAATAAACAATTAAAAGAAATTTTTGCTGCAAATCTACAAAAAGCTTTTGATTTGCTTGCCGGCGGTGAAGATTTAGTTGAAATTAAAAATATTCAAATATAAATGTATTTAACATCGTGAGTAAAAAAGAGACAAACAAGACAAATTTATTTTTTCGACTTTTTGAAACATTTATAAATAACTTTGAAGTAGTAACATAATAGAAAAATGGGAAAAACATTAAGGAAATTTTTAGGTATTGCAAGTTTGATAGCAATGACCACTTTATTTCCATTCAAGAAAACTAATGCACAATTTTTTAATCCTGATACTCTCAAGGGACCAAGTGTTCCAATAGTTGTTAATGGACCAACTCCTCTTGAAAAAATAGAAAATTTTTATTCCCAGCCAAATATACAGGTTCAGCTTCCGGATACAACTCAAACTGATACAAGTAAGATTGTTGGATGGAGCCCTCTTCACTGGTATGGTTCAGGAGATGTAAATAACGACGGAAGAGTGGATTCACTTGATGTTAAAGCAATTGAATCAGGGGTTGCTAATGACATGTCTGACGTGAATGGAGATGGGGTTACAAATCAACAGGATGCTCAGATGATATTAAATTACTTAAACGGAAAAATTTCTCACTTGCCTGCTTACTGGAATGAAGACAGTGTTAAAGAGAGAGAATCGTGGCTTGAAAAAGTTTTGAAAATTCAACCCGCTATCCCAAGTGGCGATTTATCTAATTGGCTTTGTCAGGATTTTACAAAATGGTATGAACTTAATTTTTATGGAATTTCAAATCTTAACGCATTTATTCAATGGAACTTAGCTGGAACAGGGGTGGATTACACGGGAAAAGTTACGAATGCAAGGTTTAACATTCCGGTTGTTACAGTAAGTGATTTTTATTTTGCTAATGGTAACAGGGAAGCACATGCTGTTGCAGGAGTTTTAGTTGGTGACAGCACTAACAATACAGTAAGTGATACAGTTTTTTCTAATTATAGGTTCTTTTATTTTTATGGAGACAGTATCATTAATGTTAAACCTGGAGACCCTGATATGGATGCAAATAGCCCGGTTTCAATTAGTAAATTAGCTTATGTAAAAAGTGTGATTTATGGAACTAATCTTTTTACTAATTTAAATAATCTTATAACTTTTAATTTAACAAATGGAAAAGGAACCCTTGTTAATTATGATAAACGTTTCTTAACTCTTAACAATCCAAACATTTTGAAAGTTCATGCCGGAAACCCGCAAACTTTTAATGTTGACGGAACCAAAGTCACAGCATCAGATACCTCGCTGCCATTTGGATATTTAACAAGTCAGGGATTTAATGTTGTTGGAGATACGTCAACACAGAACAATCCCGGGGACTGGCCTCTTAATGTTTCACTTGCAAAGTCAGATAAAGTTTATTCTGCTGACTCGACAAGTTTTACACAAGGTTTGAAAGAACACGTATGGATTTACAGGGGCGGAGTTACAAAATCTGATTCAGTTGAAAATAAAATTGTTGTAAATAACTTAATCGGGAACACTCATCTTAATCTTAAGAGCATTGATGACCTTGTTCTTGACGCAAACAAAATAACAAACGGAAACAACTTAACTCCCTCGGATTTAACTCCCGAATATCTGAAAAGTATTGGTGACACTTCATTTGTCGACACAACTGGTTTGAGCCCGAACATTCCTGTTAAATGGTTTTACAAGGATTCTAATTTGAATTATTCGTCAGACTCAACGAGCTTTTCTTTTGACAGAGAATATTTTGGAGAGAGAACTTCGTTTGGTGAAACGCGAACGGATTCGACAGCGAAGCCACAGAAAATAACTTTAAGTAACATTACTGCAGTTGAAAATCCTTTTCCAACTGCACCCAAAAACTATGAGCTTTACCAAAATTATCCAAATCCATTTAATCCGACAACGACGATAAAATATTCTATTCCGGAAGAGTCAAAGGTCAGTCTTAAAGTTTACAATACTCTCGGGCAGGAGGTAAAAACTCTTGTTGATAAAGTTGAAAGTTCCGGGAATTACAGTGTGAACTTTAGTGAAAACGACTTAGCAAGCGGAGTTTACATTTACAGAATTGATGCAAAATCAGACGTAAGCAAGAAGCATTATTCAAAGGTTGAAAAGATGATTTTGCTGAAATAAGGTTTCAGTTTTTTTAGAAGGTAAAAAATTTTGTTTATTCAATTATAGGTTCTCTGTCGGAAAGTGCATTTAACAGCCCTCCGACAAGAAGAGTAGCAAGAACACCGATAAAAGTAAACCACGTCCATGCAACAAGTTTAAGAGAAATAACAGTAATCATAATAAAAATGCCGGCAACAAATCCTGCAAGTGCATCTTCCTGTCTTGCCTTTTTAACTAATATTCCGAGAAGGAAAGTCCCGAGCAGTCCGCCGTAAGTGAATGAGGCTATACTTAAAGCAAGCTCTACTACAGCTTGTGAGGTATTCATAAAAAATATTGCCGCCCCCACAAGCATTACCGCCCACATAACCGTAAACAACCGGGAAATCATTAATTGCTTTTTATCATCGCCTGCTTTTCCGAAAAACGGGACGTACAAATCCATCATAGTGGAAGATGCAAGTGAACTCATTGATCCGGCTAAAGTAGAAAGGGCGGCGGCAAATAAGCCCGCAATAATAATCCCTGTTACTCCGGGAGGAAGAACATCAATTATAAAGCGGGGAAATACCGTATCCGATCTTACATTCATTACGCCGTAATATGCATAAAGCATTACGCCGACAATTAAGAAAATTGTAAATTGAATAATTACAATTATTCCGCTTCCTATAATTGCTTTTTGACTGTCCTTTAGACTTTTTGTTGTAAGTAGTCTTTGAACAATTAATTGATCTGTTCCGTGGGAAGCCATTGAAAGGAATGCACCTCCGACAATTCCTCCTATTATTGTATAAGGCTGATTGAAAAAGCCGGCCAGTCCGTTATTAAATCCCCAATTAAAAACTCCGAATTTATTTGCTGAAGCCGCAGCAACAGTAACCGAATGCCATCCGTCAGGCAGTAAGTGAAGTAAAAATATTCCCGCTAATACGGCGCCGCCCAGGTAAGTGAACATTTGAATTACATCGACCCAGATTACACCTTTAACACCGCCGGTATATGTATAAACGAGAGCGACAAACGCCATTATTAAAATTGCTTCCGGGTAGGAAATATTAAGCATTAATTTTAAAGGGATAGCAGTAGCAAATAATCTTACGCCGTCGGCAGCAACACGCGTAAATAAAAAAACTATTGATGCAAACGATCTTGTTTTCCCGCCGAACCTGTTTTCCAAAAAAGTGTATGCCGTTTTAAGATTGCCTTTGCTGTAAGCAGGAAGAAATAAAACGGCAACAATTATTCTTCCCACCAAATAACCGAAAGTTACCTGCAAAAAATTTAGATTGGTTAAATATGCAAGCCCCGGGATGGATATAAATGTTAGAGTACTTGTCTCAGCCGCAACGATAGAAAAGCAAACCGCCCACCAGGGAACAACTTTAGAACCGAGGAAATAATCCTTTACGGATTTTTGCCTGCCGCCGGAAATCATTCCGAATACGGCAATTCCTACCAGGTAAGCAATAATTATTATATAATCTAAAATATTGCCCTTCAATAAATTTTGCCTGTTATTTTTTCAATTCTTCAAAAGCTTTTTCTACCGTATCGCAAACAGGCAGAACTCGATCCAGCTGAGTAATTTTTATTAGGGAATGGACTTTTTCCGAAGGAGCGGCAAGCCTCATGCTGCCTTCCGATGATTGAAGAATTCTATTTGCAACAAGCAATGCGCTTAAACCCGAACTGTCGCATGTTTCAACTTCGCTTAAATCAACAATAAACTTATTTATACCTTCTACTTTTAATAATATTGTGAATTCCCCTTTAACAAGACCGGAAATATTGGTATCCAGTCTTTTCTCATTTAATTTAAATATAGTTATATCCCCGACTCTCTTTGTCTCAAAGTTCATATAAGTCCTTAAAACATTTGCAGGCAATTTAAGAAATTTTTATAAAATATTTCAGGATTATCGTTCGAATTTGATATTTGAAAATTATAGTATCGGTCCGAATTCTTTTTCCTAAATCCTATTCTTACATCAGATTGAACCAGATTTGCGGCAAGACTGTTAAACAAGTTTTCTTCTTTACTCAAATCCAATACTGCGGTGAATTGCCGCTCTTTTAATTTTTCTTCAAATCTTTTGTTGGGTAAGTTAAATTTAGATAAATCTGCAATGCCGTAATCAATAATACCCTGCCGGTATTTAATAGGCAAAGTATTAACCCTGTAATCATGAGTTATTAATGTTACCATTTTACCGGCATCAATCAGCGCCTTTATTATATTTAACGCATAATAAAAGTGATTTTCATTTTCAGGCATTAGAACCAAAAACTGAGGCGTATTTTTGTATAGATCTTTAAATGATTGCTGCCCCGTACGAAGATGTTTTAATTTTCGATCAACAATTATTTGAACTATTTTGTTTTTAATTGAATTAAACATAAAAATTTAGCTGTTCCAAATATTTAAGAAATTCTTCCTCATTTATTATTTTAATTCCCAATGATTTGGCTTTATCCAGCTTCGATCCGGCGCTTTCACCTGCTAAAACAAAATCCGTTTTTTTGCTGACGCTGGAAGTAACTTTGCCTCCGAGAGTAATAATTCTTTCGCTTGCCTCTTCCCGGGAAAATTTTGAAAGAGTTCCTGTTAGTACAAATGTTTTACCCGTGAAAAATGAAACTGTTTCCGTCTTTTTATCCGATTTGAAATTAAGTCCGTGCTTTTTAAGTCTCGATATTACATTTAAATTTTCCCGGTTTTCAAAAAATCCTTTAACACTGCTGCTGATGCTTGGTCCGATTTCATGAACTTCCGATATCTCTTCTTCGGAAGCATTGATTAAATTATCGATTGAATTAAAATAATCAGCCAGTTTTCTTGCCGCGCCTGCGCCAACGTAACGGATGCCTAAAGCAAATAATACTTTGGAAAAAGGCTGCTTCTTACTTTCTTCAATTGCGCTAAGAAGATTGTCTACACTTTTTTCTCCCAGTCTTTCTATTGAAATTAATTCATCTCTTTTTTGTTTGAGGTCATATATATCGGCATAAGTATTTAAGAAACTTTTCTCAACAAAAAGATCTATTAATGCTTCGCCTAATCCTTCAATATCCATAGCGCCGCGGGCAGCAAAGTGTTCAAGCTTTCCTTTAATTTGAGCAGGGCATTCGGCATTTTCGCAATAATAAGCAACTTCATTTTCCGGATTAAACAACGGTGAGCCGCAAACGGGGCACTTGTCCGGCGGCAAAGTAATTTTACTGTTCTTCTTTCTTTCGCTTAAAACAACAGCCACTACTTTCGGGATAACGTCGCCGCCTTTTTCAATTACAACTTTATCTCCTTCCCGAATGTCTTTCCTTCTTATTTCATCTATGTTATGCAGTGTCGCCCTGCTTATTGTAGAACCGGACAGAAAGACCGGATCGAGCTCTGCTACAGGAGTTATAGTGCCTGTGCGCCCGACCTGCCAGGTTATTTTATTTATTCTCGTAAAAGCCTGCTTTGCTTTAAACTTAAATGCTACAGCCCATCGCGGTGATTTTGCAATGTTTCCTAAAATTTTTTGCTGACTTATGGAATTAACCTTTATTACCGCACCGTCAATTTCATACTCAAGTGAATCTCTCTTTTCTTCAAGTTTGTGACATGCATTTAGAACTTCATTAATATTTTTGCACAATTTATATTCACGATTAACATTAAAGCCAAGCATTTTTAGCATTTGCAGATTTTCAAACTGTGTATCAAATTCTTCTTCTTTACTTATCATCATATATAAAAAAATATTCAATGGCCGTTTTGCAACAATCTGAGGGTCCTGCATTTTTAAAGTTCCGGCAGCAGAATTCCTGGGATTGGCAAAAAGCTTTTCACCTTGTTCTTCTCTTTCCTTATTTAACCGAAGAAAGTCTTTAATTTTCATAAAGATTTCGCCGCGGGCTTCAAAATCCTTTAATTTATATTTTTTTGAATTAAGCTTTTTGAGTTTTAACGGCACCGATTTTATCGTTTTTACATTAACGGTAATTTCCTCGCCGGTTGTTCCATCGCCTCTTGTAGCTGCGGTTTTAAGGTAACCGTCAATGTAATTTAAACTTACAGATGCTCCGTCGATTTTAGGTTCTACAACATATTCAACGGTTTCATTCTCCGGTAGGAGGTTTCTTATTCTCTTATCAAATTCAAAAAGCTCTTCTTCATTATAAGTATTGGCTAGGCTCAGCATAGGAACTTTATGAATTACTGTTTTAAAATCTTTGGTTAAATCTTTTCCAACTCTTTGAGTAGGCGAGTCGGGTGTTATTAAATGAGGATTTTCCGATTCAAGTTTTTCAAGATCTTTTATTAAATCATCATATTCCTTATCACTTATAGAAGGTTCCGCAAGAACATAATATTTATAATCATGTTCACGAATTAGTTCCCTTAATTGTTCAATCTTTTTTTCTATTTTATTTGCCATTTACTATTGTAAAAGGGATGGAGGGTTTTCCAAATACTTTAAGCCTAAGCTGTCTATTAAAATATATTTTACCTGATATTTTTTACCTTCGAAAGGTAACGGTTTATTATTTAAAAAGAACCGCATAACGCCGGCATTTCCGATAATTAAATTAAAACTATTTTTAGCCTTAAGTACTTTTTCAGAATTAGGGAAAAAAGTATATTCATAAACTTTTGTACCGTCCAATAATATTTTTACCCATGAAGTATCCGAAGTTTCAACCTTGAGAGAAAGACTGTCTGAAGTTACTGTTTGTTCGGGACTTGCAACATGGGGCTTTTTTGTTTCTTCAACATAGCGCTGAGTATTTTCTTTCCTTACTTCGTTATAAGGCCTTTCAGACACAACTATTTCAGAGCCGCCGCGGAAAAAAGCAAAATAGATTATTAAAAGTATTACCAGGGGTACTCCGATTAAAACAGCAAGACGAATTTTTTGTGCATTTGCATTTATAGGTGTTGGACCCTTTTTATTTTCCGGATTATCAACATACTCAAACGATGCCGGTTCAGGCGTTTCTTCTTGTGCGGGTTTTGTTTCTTCAGTTTCCGCTTTAGGCTTTTTTAATTCTTCTTCAACATTACCGTACTCATCATAATTTTTATTTTTCTTTGCAGCTTCGAATTTTTTAAAAGTAATATCCACATCCAGGCCGACTAACCTTGCATATTCTTTAATAAAAGCTTTTATATATAAATCAGGTAAAAAGCTGAAATTTCCTTTCTCCATGTATTCAAGAAACTTCATGTCAATTCTTGTTTTCGCTGCAATCTGCTGCAGTGTTAATTGACTTTTGGTCCTTGCTTCTTTTAATTCTTCCGCAAATTTATTTAACATGATACAAATTTGTTTTATGTGTTTTATAAAATTATTTTATTTAATAACCAACAGAATAAATAAACAGCATAATTTTATTGAATTTTAATAAGCTTTGCTGCAAAAGCCCCGTCCATATGATGAATATGAGGCAAGGTTTGAACGCATCCGTTTTCGTCAACGAGTTCTTTAGGAAAAATTTCAGCTGCGTTTTGAAGTTTAAATTCAGGATGATTATTTAAAAACTTTTTAACAATTTCTCCGTTTTCTTCCGGCTCAATGGAACATGTACTGTATACAACAATTCCGTCTTCCTTTAAAAGAGAAGCTGCTTTTTCCAGTAAGCTGTATTGAAGTTCCGTAATGCGTTTTAAATCCAGCAAATCTTTTTTCCACTTAATATCGGGTTTTTTGGAGAGCGTACCGGAACCTAAGCACGGTACATCAGCAAGAATTCTATCAAACTTATTACCTTCATATTCAAGGGCATTTACTTCTTTGGTTTTTACGCAATTAATTCCAAGCCGCTCCATATTTTTCCGCATAATTTTTAACCGGCTTTCATATCTATCAAGTGCTATTATTTCACCCTGATCTTGAATTAAGCCTGCAATATAGGCGGTCTTACCGCCGGGTGCAGCACATAAATCGAGCACTTTCATACCGGCTTTTGCATCAAGCATCCGGCATGCAAGACCGGCGCTTTCATCTTGAACATTGAAATAGCCATGAGTAAAATATTCCCATGCGGTGATATTTGTAAGATTTTGAAGCTGGAAAAACTCCGGTAAATATTTACCTGAATTAAATTTGAGATTAACTGAATTTAATAGTTCTTTAAATTCCTGAGGATTTGTTTTCAGCGCGTTTATCTTTAAAGTTAAATACGGTTTTTCATTATTTGCGGCTAATAATTCTTCCGTATCTTTTCGGCCGAATCTTGCCAAATACCTTTTTACCATCCAGGAGGGGTGAGAATAATAAGCGCTTAAATAACCGGGTAAATCTTCTTCCGGATCCGGGTATCTTATACCTGTTTTATTTCTTATAATATTTCTTAAAATAGCATTTGTAAGGTCGGCAGGTTTCTGTCCTTGTAACTTTTTTACAAATTCTACAGCTTCATTCACCACAGCATGGTCTGGAACTCTATCGAGAAATAAAATTTGATAAAGTGCCACTCTTAATCCGTTTTTTAAATTCGGAATTGCTTTGGAAAATTGTCCTTTATAAAAACCGTTTAAAATCCAATCCAATCTTCCCATCCACCTTATTACGCCGTGCACAATTTCATATAACAGCGCTTTATCCTGCCCGTTTAATTCGGTATTTCTCATTTCATTATCGAGCAGCTTTTCCAGATATGCATCCGTTCTTTCGACCCGGTTAAGAATTTTAACAGCTAATCCTCTTACGCCTTCATATAGATTCTGAATTGTATGTTCTTCTAATTGTGTCATAAAATTAATATGGGTAGCCCACTTTTCTCCTTTCTTTCTTAGTCAGGTCAAAAATCTTTCTGAATAATTTTTCTTCTGATTCATGCATTTCTATATTTCTTCTCTGCATTACTCTTTTTGCTGTCTCCAAGCTTCTTTCAATGTCATATGTAGTAACAGCATCGCTGCCGCCCCAAGAAAAAGAAGGAATATACTTACCCGGAAAACCCGCTCCGAATATGTTGCACGAAAAGCCCACTGTAGTTCCGGTGTTAAACATTGTATTTATAGCTGTTTTTGAGTGATCTCCCATAATAACGCCGAGGAATTGCGAACCGCTGTTAACAACTTCTCCGTTAACATAAGCTTTTACAGTCCCGTAATTATTTTTTAAATCGCTGCAATTCGTATCTGCTCCTAGATTGACCCAGCTGCCGAGATAAGCATGCCCGATAAAGCCCGAATGCTGTTTATTAGAATAAGGAAGAATAATTGAGTCTTCTACTTCTCCTCCGACTTTGGAAATTTTCCCGATACTTACATTTTCAAAAATTCTTGCACAGCTTTTTATTTGTGCATATTCACCGAGGTAAACAGGTCCTTCAACAACAGAATTGGGAAATACGGCGGCGTTCTTACCGATGAAAATCGGACCTGCGGAAGCATCCATAACAGCACCGGATTTAACTTCAGCACCGTCTTCAATATAGATATTCCCTTTCTCAATGAGATGAACGCCTTCAAAAATTTTTCCTTTGATATTTTCTTTTTTATTTGATGTTAAATAATTGAAATCATTAATAAGTTCGCTTCCGTTATTATTAATAAGATTCCAGATGTAATCTATTGTTTTGATTTTTACATTCTCTGCAGGAAGTCCGTTAAAGATTCCTTCACTCAAGAGTTCATGCAGATGATTTTTTACTTCTTTAAGATTTCCACCGGATACTCTAGCAGCAACCAATGAATCGCCGCTAAAAAATAATTTATCCTCTTTAATGTTAAGAGGAATAATTTCCGAAAGATTCGGAGGCGCAAGAATATTTCCGTTTATAAATAAACATTCATTGTCTTCTATGCTATTTATTTCTATTCCGGGATTTTGAAGTCTTAAAAGCGAAGTTAAATAAGTGCGGCCGTGAAGCGAATATTTTATTCCCGGATATGCTCTTAAAATTTTTTCCCTTAAAGTGTTGATTCCGCAGACAAGATCATATACGGGGCGTGAAAAGATGAGAGGTTCCAGTTTTCCATAATTAATATCTTCAAAAATACAGATTTGCATGAGATTCTTTAATGTGTAAAAATATGTCAAATAATTTAATATTTTTTACGGTAAGAATCTTTACCGTCGGAACGGCATTTAAAAGATAATCCTTTTTTAAGGTTGAGTTACTCTTGTTACCCGGAGTTGAAGGATGAAATCTTTTTTAAAAAAAAGATGTCATCTATTACTAAAAAAGCCAGGTTTCGGCCTGGCTTTAATAAACTTTTATAAGGTTTTAACTTAATTAAGATACTGCATTTTTCTTGGCATATTTACGTTTGAACTTCTCAACTCTTCCGGCAGTATCAACCAATTTTTGCTTCCCGGTAAAAAACGGATGAGAACCACTGGAAATTTCAAGCTTAACCAGGGGATATGTATTTCCGTCTTCCCATACAACTGTTTCATTTGTATTTATAGTCGAGCGCGTTAATATTGCAAAATCACAAGAAACATCTTGAAAAACTACAGGTCTATATTTAGGATGAATGCCTTTTTTCATATAACTAACCTAACAATTTTAAATTCTTTTCAAAAAATAGACTTTAAATATAGAAAAGTATAGTGATAATTTCAAAATTATAATTTCTTTAAAAACGGTATTTTCTCATTTTCTGCTTTGATTATACAAGTTTTCCATCTTTTCTTTTAACACGGTAAGCTCTTTTCTCTGTTTTTTATCTAAATAAATCTGCTTAAAATTAAGACCGTTTCTTATCTCCTTTTTCGATAACTTGACATCTCCGGTGAGTGCTGCGTCTGTAAGAGAGTTTTCTAAGTAAGCATCTGCATTTTTATCATTAATATTATTTTCGGGATTTGAACGCTCTTTTAATTTCGCTGCAGGTTTCTGATCGGTAGAATTATTTTGAAAACTTTTCCTTGCCAAATCTTCTACAGATTTATTTATATTTTCACTTCCGGCGATTACATCTTCTCTAACGCGGGGCTTAACTGAAAAAGGATCCTGAGGATGTGAAGGCTGTGTTTCAATCATAAAAATTACAATTATTGCTGCGGCAAAAACTGCTAAAGCAGGAAGAAGCTTCTTTTGTATAAAAATTTTAACGGGCCGGTTCTCAATCTGAATATAATTCCCGGAATTTATCTTTAAAAATAAATTATCCTCAAAATTATCCGGCGCATCAACATTTTTAAGATGCTTTAAGTTTTTTATTACATCCCCGTATAGATTTTCCTCATCATCCTGCTTCATCATTTCTTTATTACTCATTATAAATATCCTTTAGCAATTTTTGTAACTGCGACCTCCCTCTGTTAATACGTGATTTAACCGTCCCTGTTGTTATTCCCATTATTTCGGAAATTTCTTCATAAGATAAGCCCTGAATATCTCGAAGTATTAAGACCTCTCTATATACCGGTGAAACTTTTAAAAGAGCCTTTTGAATGATTTTATCTTTAATCCCGCTGTCGGTAGCTATGTCCGGCCTGTATCTTTCATCCGGAATATCTAAGGTTTCTTTGTTCTCGCCATATGAATTGATGGAAAAAAATTTTCTTCTTTTTCGTCTTTGATATTCGGTCTTTGCTAAGTTGCCTGCAATAGTGTAAATCCATGTCGAAAACTTTGCAATGGATATATAAGAATTTTTATATCTGTATACCTTAATAAATGTTTCCTGTACGACATCCAGGCATGTTTCATAATCACCCAGAAATCTGTATACAAAGTTAACCAACGGATTTTTATATCTTTGTACCAAAATTTCGAACGCCCGTTCGGTATTATTTTGCTGGAATTCCAGTATCAATTCCTCATCACTTAGATCATTAAGGTTTTTATCTTTCAATTATTTTATACTTCTGTTGGTTTGAAATGTTTCCAAAACTATTAGAAAAATTTATTAAAATTTAATAAAGATTAAAAGCAAATAAAGATTATTGTTCAGCGGCTTACTTTGTGTTAAAACTTTTTTTTGAATTATTGCAGGATTTCCGCAAGAAGAACAGAAATTATTGATTTGTTGTCTGTTGAAGTGGTTTTAACTGAAAGATCCGCTTTTAATAAGGATTTTACAATTCTAAATAGATCTTTATCCGAGTAAATTGTCCTTGCTTTAAGATAATCCTTGTAATAATAAGGATGTGTTCCAACAATCCTTGCCGCAGCCTGTTCGGGTATTTTCTTTCCTTTTAACTCATTGATTCTTGATAATCCGGTAAAATACCGGGTAAGCATATAAATAATAAAGGTTGGCTCCGCACCTTTATCAAGCATTTTAAAAGCAATCTTTAATGTTTCTTGTTTATCTTTCTTCGATAAAGCATTTTGTAAATCGAAGATATTATATTCTTTAAGTGAGGTTGAAAGATCTTTAATAGTGTTTATTGTTATTTCTTTTTTATCGCCAAGAAAAACAGAAATCTTTTCGAGCTGAGATTCAAGCATATCCCTATTTTCTCCCGATATTTCCACCAAAAGCCTGGCATTCTCTCTGTCTATGCTTTTCCCGCTGTTTTGAACATAAGAAACAACCCAATCAATCAGGTTTTCTCCTTTTAATTCTTTGGCTTCAAATAAATAATTTCTTTCTGCCAAAGTTTTAAACGGCTCGGAATCAAGATTGGAAATTTTGCCGTTGTGAATTAAAACCAATACGGTAAAGTCAGGCGGTGATTTTGCATATGAAATCAGGCCTTTTTTATCCCGTATTTTTTCGAATTCTTTTACAATAATTAATTTTTTTTCCGAACCGAACGGAAATGCCGCCGCATAATCCAATATCTCAACGAGGGTCTTTTCATCGCCGTAAAAAACTTCTTTATCAAATTCGGAAGCAATAAAAGGCCGAACTGATTTACTGATCAGCTCTAAACTTGCATCAATACTAAAGCTATCCTCACCAAAGAGATAATAAACAGAAAATATTCTGCCGGTATTTAAATCTTCTGCTATTTGATTTATAGAAGGGGCCTTAATTTTCGACTTCGCCATTTTCCTCTTTTATTTTTTCATATTTAACGGCACGTGTAAGAAAAAATATCATGCCTCCCCACACAGTACCCACCACAATCAGCATTGTAATTATTGTAATAAAATTCATAGCTATTAATATTTAAAAATAAAAAAATATTAAGTTAGTTACTCTGCTTCAAAGTTTGATTAACCATAAATTTATTTAAAAGAATAAAAGTTAAAAGTACAATCCCCCATTGGAAAATACATGTTCCGGCATTTGCTGCATGAAACGGATTCCACCATTCGGGGTCCCACGAAACGGATGATATTAGCCACCATGAAACCAGTACAACAACCTGGACCGGGATTAAAAACCCGATTATGAAATTGTACCATTTCCCGATCTTTACATCGCTTCCGTATCCGTTAATAATTTCTTTTCTAAATTTATCAACACCATAACGTATAATTGAGAACGAAATGAATGCACCGCTGATTATCAATCCGACTCCCCAGACCCAATCCTGATTAGTTAAAAATTTTAAATCGATAGCTGAAGGTATTCCCAATAAAAATCCCAAAGAAGCAACTATTATAATTGCTTTGCCTCTTTTAATCCCGAAATCAATTAATGTTCTAGTTGTAAGTTCAACCATCGACATCAATGAAGTTACAGCAGCAAAGAATAAAGCTATAAAAAACAACGAAGCAAAGATTACATTGACTATATAATGTGAAGAAATTTTGGAAAATAATAACGGCAGGTAAATAAAAGTCAATCCTGTATTAGCAGGGCCTGCCTGAGAAATCTGCTGCATTGCATTAGAAGTGCTCAGCGCAAACACAGTAGAAAATATTGTAATTCCCGCTAAAAGTGAAACGGAATTATTTCCAAAGCCGATTAAGGCGGCATTTAGGGAAATATCCTCCTTCTTTTTCATATAGACCGCATAAGTTAAAATAAGTCCCCATCCAGCACCTGTATCCCATGCGTTTTGAGTTAATGCGTTCAGCCATACCTTATAGTTTAAAATTATATCCAAATGCGGGGTAAAAAAATATTTTATTCCTTCAATAGCATTGGGCAGTGTAACAGCTCTAACGAATAAAATTAGTAATATAATCAGCAGCGAAGGGACCATGAATTTTGTAACTTTTTCAATTCCTTTGCTTACTCCCCTGTAAATTACAAATGCAACAAAAACCATTGATATAAAATGATAAAGAAGCGGTTGGTAGCTGGATGAAAATTTAGTCCAATATTCCAGGTGTTTGGTAGTTGAAAAAAGATCTCCGGATATTGCGGAGATAAAATATCTTAAACACCAGCCTGTAACCACAGAATAATAGAACATTATTGCTGTGGATACAAAAACAATAAATGCGCCCATCCATCCGAATTGCCTGCCTGCGGTTTTTGCAATTGCACCTACCGGTCCGAATCGGGTTGATTTACCGATAGCAAATTCTGCAATAATTAGGGGAACAGACCAAACAAGAAGAAAAATTAACCAGGGGATTAAAAATGAACCGCCTCCGTTTTGCGCAACAATCCTTGAAAAGCGCCAAATGTTACCGGTACCGACTGCTATACCTATTGTTGCAATTATCAGCGACCAGCGAGAAGAAAAGAACTCTTCCTGTTTCATTTAGTTCTAATCAATTAATTTTTATCGATTTATCTTTTTAAGATGATTTTTAAAATTCAAAACAAACTTTTAACCGCAGTTAATTATTTTTAGGCTGTTTTACTTCTCGTTCAACGTAAACAGAATCCATAACAACAGGTGTAACGGGCTTATCATACGGCTTCGTGGTTTTTACTTTACCGATTGCTCTTACAACATCCATCCCGTCAATTACTTTACCGAATATTGTAAAATGGAAGTTTAGCCAGGGGGTTGGTTCAAGAGTAATAAAAAACTGGCTGCCGTTTGTATTCGGACCTCTGTTGGCATATGCCATTACTCCTGCCGAATCAAATTTATAATTCTCATTGAACTCGTCATCAAAAGTGCCGCCCCAAATGCTTTGCCCCCCGGTTCCGTTGCCATTCGGATCACCGCCCTGTATCATAAATTTATCTATTACCCTGTGAAAGATTAATTTATTATAATAGCCCTTATCCGATAATCCCACAAAATTTTCTACTGCCTTTGGTGCAACATTCGGAAAAAGTTCACATTTGATTGTTCCCATGTTGGTTTGTATTACTGCTATATAAGTTGTGTCATTCATAGATTTTTGTCCGCCTGTATTTGATTGTTGGCATCCTATTACCGCAGTGGCTAGGATTAAAATAAAAATAAAATTTTTCATAGTGACTCCTACGGAAGTATAATATGCGATGATAATAAAATTAAAATTATAATTCCCAAAGCAATCCTATAATAAACAAAAACAAAGGTTGTATTTCGTCTAAGATATTTAAGAAGAAAATCAATTGAGATATAGCCGAATATAAATGCAAAAATAGTAGAAACTATTATATTAACAGTCATTGAGGGATCAAGAAATTTTCTGGCTTCAAAAAGTTCCAACAAACCGCTTGCAAGAACAGCGGGAATGCTTAATAAGAATGAAAACCTGGCAGCTGTTTCCCTGTTCATCCCCAGGAATAAACCCGCTGTAATCGTGGTGCCGGAACGGCTTGAGCCCGGAATAAGCGCAAAGCATTGTGCAACTCCTACCCAAAAAGAATCCCATTTCGTTATCTTAGTCATATCTTTTTTTAAAACGGCTATTTTTTCCGCTATAGCTAAAATTACTGCTAAGCCTATTAAACTGAATGCAATTACATACAAATCTTTTGTTAATGTGCCTTCAATTATTTTTTTTAATGAAAGGCCGATAACACCAACCGGGATGGAACCGATTATTATTAACCAGCCTAATTTGGAATTTAGTTTTTGATCCGAGAATTTTTTTCTTTGTTTTATGTTTTCGCTTAAGAAATCAAAAATTATTTGCCATAGATCTTTCCAGAAATAAATAATAACTGCGATTACCGTTCCCAGCTGTATAACTGCTATAAAAGCAGTCCATTGTTCAGGGTGCTGGTTTGAAATAAGATGCATAAATTTACCGGCTAAAGTTAAATGTCCGGTACTGCTGATAGGCAAAAATTCAGTAAGTCCTTGTATTATTCCGAGTAAAATTGCCTGTAATATATTCAAACAACCCTCCTAGAAAATATATGTAACCCCAAGCCTTAAACCTGCCGATAAAGCATTGAAATTTATATTTGTGTTGTTATTAACATCTAATGAATTGTTATTTGTATTTTTAGGTGTCCCGTTAAAGTCATACCTAAGGTCTATCCCAATATTTGCATACAAATTACCGCTAAGCAAAGTATTGCCGTCCGCTTTAAGCAGTAATCCAAATCCGGTAGAAGAATAGGTTATAGCCGAGGGAGTACCGGGCAGCTGCTGATTTGCACTAACAAAACGAATTCCTAATCCGCCTCCGAATTTAAAATCATAACCTTCTCCTCTAATTACATAATAGTTTACAATAGTGGGCATTATTATGTCATAACTTAATTTGTATATACCGAGATCGCTTGAAAAATTATAAGAATTAATCAAATATGCTATTTCAAGACCGGCTTCATAATGATTATTGATTAAATACCCGCCTTCGCCCGAAAAAACAATTGCACTGTTGAATGTTCCGAGTTGCTGAACAAAACTTTGATTTAAATAATCAGTTAATGAAGGCATACTTACATATGATATTTCCATCCCTGCTCTTGCATAATACTGAGAAAAAGATGTGCTTGAAATTGTAAGGCAGAATATTAATGCTGTAATAAATTTCATAATTCTTCCAGTTCGGTTTCTACAACTTTAATTAAATTATCATGATGTTTATTTAGTAGAAAGAAAAATAAAAGCGCGGTGAAGATAAACAAAAAATAAGAAAGTACATGTGTTATTATTGCATAAGCCAAACTAATTGATTCCCCGAAACCGAATAAAAGAACTAAAGCAGCCTTTGCGAGCGCTTCATACGAACCGATACCTCCGGGTGTGGGTATAACCACTCCAATAGCGCTGATACTCATTAATACCCAGGCCATTGCGTAAGTTACATGCTTTATATTTTCCATTCCCAAAATATAAAATCCGATATAGGCGCTTAAAGCGTATGCCATCATAATTAGTGCGCTGAGAATAATAGTATAAAAATAGTTTTTTTTCCCTTTAAGACTTGCGAAGCCGATTGTCATCATGTCAAAAATATATGCCGCTTTATGTGCTAACTTTTCGGAAAATTTGCCTAAAATCTTAATTATAAGTCCGTAGAATTTTTCTCTAAATCTAATTAAAAAATAAATGAATAGAATTACTCCTGCCATTAAGAGGATTGTTATGTAAAGAGTAGATTTAAGCCAGGGAAATTTTATATAAAGATCTTCGCTCCAAATAATAACCGATACAATAACGGTAAGGCCGAGGAATATAATATCAATGATTCTTTCAAGAATTACGGTACCGAACATTGATGATCTTGAAAGTTTTTCCCATTTGCCAAGTACTACCGCCCTGGATACTTCTCCTAATCTCGGGACAACACAACTTACCCCGTATCCTACCATTACTGCGCCGAATATATTTATTATCGAAGCATTGGGTTTAACGGAATGAAGAATTACTTTCCATCTTACAGCTCTCAAATAATGGGAAAAGAGCATAGTTATTAAAAGTACAACAATCCAAAATATTGATGCATTTGAAAGGATTGCAATAATTTTATTAATATTTTCATCATAAAAGGCAATGTAGAGGAAAACAATACTTAAGCCCAACGGAAGAATAAACTTAACCGAATTACTAATCCAATTCTTTTTAAGAGCTTTATCGGAGGTCAATAACTTTACTCCCTTTTGGCGGTGTAAATGTGAATAATGAATCTGACAATTGTGTGTTTAGTTTATAAGCGGAAAAGTTAACCTGTATTGAAATATCGTTTAGGTCTTCAATTATTATTTTATTAATTAGATGATTAGAGTCCAGCCATATTTTAACATATTTAAAGTTTAAACCTTCTTTCCGGGGTGTAAGCATTAAGACTTTTTGCCCGTTGTTATCCTGTAATTCAACATCACACTCCGAGGGATAAACATTTATAAAATTATTTAATGATAAAACCGAGGGATCATGTTCATCGTAACTGCTTATGATTACTTTATTTTCGGCTTTGTTATAATTCCAATTGGTTTTTCCGTTCGAAACAATAGTTGCATTTTTTAATTCTAATCTTAAGTTATCTTTTTTCTTGTAATAAAATTTACCGGAGAGGCTTACTTTGCCGTTTGATAATTGTATAAAGTCTGCGCTTAAATCCTGAGTTGAGTTGAATTTCTTCTGTAATGATTCAAGGAGCTGCATTCCTTCGTTCTGTGTAAATCCCCTCCCCGAAAAAAATATAGTTAAAATAAATATGAATAATAATTTTTTCATTGCATAAAAAATAAGCAAATATTAGTCTGCAATTTATAAAATTTGTACAATAAATAAATGTGCAAAAATAAATTGTTCGTTTATCATAAAACAATTGGGAAAAATTGCTGCATATTATAAAATAAAAAAACTAGCGGAAATTTTTGCTTTTAAACAATTATGTATTCTTGTTTTGAATTAAAATTTAGTAATTTATAGTAATTATATTATTCCTTGCTTATTGGATAAAATAATACTAATTTTGGTTATCTTTTTCGCCCTTTTGAGGGCGATTTTTATTTATATGAATTTATTCAATGAAAATATTAAACAACTGGCATCTAAAATAGCAGAAGAAAACGGATTCTTTTTAATTGATTTTGTGATCCGCGGTAATAATGCAAACAGAATAATTGAAATTTTTATTGACGGTGAAAAAAACATTTCAGCAGGTGACTGCGCAAAAATAAGTACCGAAATAAATTCTCAATTAGAAAAAATTCCGGAAATCGGTTCTTCTTATAGACTGGATGTTTCTTCTCCGGGTATTGACAGACCTCTGAAATTTTTAAAGCAATACCCCAAGAATATTAATAGGGATTTTGAAGTTATTTATACGGAAGGAAACGAAGATAAAAAAATAAAGGCCAAATTACTTCGAATAGAAGGAAACGATTTGATATTTTTATTTAACAAAAAGAACGAAATAGTAATTAATTTTAATAACATAAAAAAAGCTAAAGTATTAGTCAGTTTTTCCTAAGG
>CAZCFZ010000011.1:0-82871 GCA_964498065.1 uncultured Ignavibacteriaceae bacterium | reverse complement strand
AATTTACAAAGATATGGGAAGATATGAAGATGCAGAAGCTGAATTTAAGCAGGCTGTAAAAATTAAACCGGATAATGATGAGGCTAAGGGTAATCTTTCAAGAATATCGATTGAAAGTAACGGATCAATAGAATATAAAACAATTGTCCAGTTAATTCAAAACAAGGATTATAAAAATGCTGAAACTTATATTAACAACCTTCTCGATAAATCACCTGAAAATCTATATCTTCTAAAATACCTGGGAATAGTATACTTCCAGTTAAAAAATTATGTTAAAGCTTTAGATTATTTCAATAAAATTTTATCTCAGAAACCAGAAGATGCGGAAATAAATTATAATATCGGAGTATGCTATCACTATATGGACGATAATGAGAAAGCATTAAAATATTATAAAAAAGCTGATGAAATTAAGCATGATAGTGTGGAAGTGCTGAATAATTTAGGATTAATTTATGCTGATTTGAAAAATTATTCTAAAGCTGAAAAATATTATAATAGAGCTTTACAGGTAAACCCGAGATATACCAATTCGTTATTAAATCTTGGAGGAATTAAATTAACAAATGAAAAATTCGAAGAGGCGCTTGAATATTTTAATAAAGTACTTTCTTTATCATTGGAAAATAAAAGCAGCGAGAAACAAATATCTATGGCTTATACAAATATCGGGCTGGCGTATTATCGGTCTAAGAATTTTAATGAGTCATTGAAATATTTTAATTTAGCTTTAAATTATGATCCTGAGAATGTTGTTACTCACTATAATAAGGCAGAAGCACTTTTAATAAAAGGGAACTTCGAAGAAGGTTGGAGAGAGTATGAATGGAGAGTTCACAGAAAAGAATTTGGGAAAAGGGAATTTAAAAAAGTATTTAAAACCAACGATGATTTGAGAAATAAAAGAGTCCTTGTATTCGCAGAACAGGGCTTAGGCGATGCTTTACAATTTGTAAGATATATTCCGTTATTAAAAGAAAAAGGCTGCTATGTTATTTTTGAATGTGAAAAAGAAATGCATTTATTAATTCAAGGATTTAATGGAATTGATGAAATAATTGAACGTGTTGTGACTAAAGAGCCTGATATAGAATATGATTTTGCCTTGCCTCTTTTAAGTCTGCCCCTTTATCTTAAAGCATATGAACCGGATACTGCTCCTAATAAACCATACCTTTTTGCAGACGAAAATTTAAAGAATAAATGGGCTGAAATACTTAATTATGATAGTAAACTGAAAGTAGGAATAATCTGGGCCGGAAATCCGACCCATACAAATGACAGAAACCGTTCTGTAAAACTTAGGCAGCTATCCTCATTATTTTCAATAGAAGGAACTCATTTTTACAGCCTTCAAAAGGGGATTCCGGTTATCCAAATAAAAGATTACCAGCTGCTGATCTCGGATTTAAGCGACGGAATAAAATCATTTGCCGATACTGCTGCGATTATTGAAAACCTTGACCTTGTAATAACCGTTGATACTTCGGTTGCTCATCTTGCCGGTGCAATGGGAAAAGAAACATGGCTCCTGCTTCCGTATGTACCGGATTGGAGATGGATGGAAGAGGGGGAAAGGACTGAATGGTATCCATCAATGAAGCTTTATAGACAACCTCGATTCAAAGATTGGGATTCTGCGTTCTTTAAATTAAAGAAAGATCTCATAAAATTTACTAAAAATAAAAAAATGGAGAATATTAATGCGGATTCTTCCAATGTTCCTTATGATAGACAAATTATTTATTTGGGCTTAACCTCAGGTGAAAATTATGGATGGGGGATTGTTAGTAAATATTTTAAGAAAGAACTGTCAAAAAAAATAAAGGTTATAAATTTAGATGAAGATACTGGACTTATTAAAACTGGAAGAGTAAACGGCACGGTATTTCAAATATTGAACAATAAAGATTTTAGTACCTTATACCCTGTTATAGGCACCAAAAATATCGGACATCCAGTTTTTGAATACGAACTTAACGATATAGCAATTAAAAATGCTCATGATTTTAATGTTATTTTAGGTGCTTCATCATGGAATGTGCAAAAATTAAATGAGAGAAAGGTAGAAAATACAGGATTGTTAATTCAAGGTTTTGATCCGGAACTTTTTTATCCTGAAGAAAGGCAAAAAAACAACGATCTATTTGTAATTTTTTCCGGCGGCAAATTTGAATTAAGAAAAGGACAGGACCTTGTGTTAAAGGTAATAAAAATTCTACAACAGAAGTATTCCGACATAGTATTAATCAACGCTTGGTACAACATGTGGCCGGACACCATGCATTCGATGGGAGAATCTAAGCACATTAAATACGCGTACAAAGGTGAAACATGGAAAAATTTTATGGTAAACTTATGCTACATCAACGGTATTGATGGCGATAAGGTTTTTACTCTGCCTATAGTACCTAACAATAAGCTTAGAGATTTATATTTGAGTTCGGACATAGGATTGTTCCCGAACCGTTGCGAAGGCGGCACAAATTTGGTAATGATGGAATATATGGCATGTGCTAAACCGGTTATTGCTTCTTACAACACCGGTCATAAGGATATTCTTACTAAGGAAAATTCACTCATGCTGGAAAGGATGCAAGAGTTTAAAATATATGATAAGAACAAAAAGTTAATTGCGGATTGGGAAGAGCCGTATATTGATGAGATAATTGCAAAGCTTGAATATGCATATTACAATAGAGATTCTATAAAAGAAATAGGAAAAAATGCAGGGGAATTTATGAAGAGATTCACTTGGAAGGCTTCCGCCGAAAACTTACTTAAGTTTATTTAATTAATTCCCTTTTCGCTAGGTGTATCGAAGTTTTGAATTAATAGTAATAGATTTTGATGCAGTAAAATATTTCCTTCCGTTTGAAAAGGGAATTAATTCTTTTTTACACATAATAAAAGTGACAATTGATGATTTAGAAAGACAATTACTCACATTGAAGGATTCAGCAATTGTAGGACCGCAGGGTTCATTTTTAAATTTTGAAACGGCAAAAGATATAATATCTTTTAACAAGGGTTTATTTGATAACCCAGTAGAAGTTGATGCTGTTTCAGGTTCTTTATTTGCCGTAAAAACCGAACTTTTAAACAGTGGTGTTTTAAAATTCGACAACCAGTATACGCCATGCTATTTTGAAGAATAGGACCTCGGATTATAAGTCAAGCAGAATGGATTGAAATCTTATATAGTTCCGGTTAACGGTTATGAACATGAATGGAGAGGTTCAATACGTGCCTTAAGAAAAATTAATTATTTAGATAAAGAAGAAACTGCCGGTGAAATAATTGAACGCTATAGAAAATTATTTTGGGCAAAATGGAAAGGTATAGCATCCTTAGAACCAAATAATTCAAAACTTCTTGATAGTAATCTGAAAAATTTATAGTCAGCACAAGCAGATGACCTAATAAATAAAAACTAGATCGGCAGCGCGGTTCAATATATTTATTAGGTTGTTTGTATTAAGGCTAAAAATTTTAAAATATAATTTCCTATAAAATCAAAGAGAGTAAAGCATATAAATTTTACCGGTTAGACTAAACAATTAAAATCTGCTACCGATAATAAACTTGAGAATGAAAAGTTCTCAATAAATAACCAAAAAACGGATATGGATATCCGTAAAAACAAAATTAAATAAACATGGAGGTTTATTATGGGTGGTTTCTCAATTAACACCAATATCGATGCGCTAATGGCATATAATGCGTTAGCAACTATTAATTCCAATACCGAAAAAGCTCAGTTACAACTAGCTACGGGAAAAAGGATCAACTCCGTTGCGGATGATACTTCTGGTTATAACGTAGGTACGGCACTTAATCAGAAGGTACAGCTTATGAAGGCGGCTCAATCGAATGTTGGTAATGCACAGGACATGCTTGCTACGGCTGAATCTGCTCTTAGTAATGTTAACGATCTTATAACCCAGCTCAAAGCTAAGGTTGCAACTGCTACAAACCCTGCAACAGATAATACCAGTACATCAAATGATATTAAAGCTCTGGCAAGTGAAATAGCTAATATTTTTGCCACGACTAAATATAACGATAGTACATTGTTATCATCTGTTGGCAGCAGCTCTTCTCCTGGTGTATTTTCATTCCAGACCGGTGCCGATTATACAGATACATTGAACATTAATTATGCAAACGCCGGTTCATCTTTAACTGGTACATCTAGCGTTACAGTAGGCGATGTTAGTTTATCTAATGTAAGTACTGCCGTTGCTGATGCATTGACTACATTAGCTGCCACAGGAACAACTTCTGATGCAATCGGAAGCATAGCTGGTTCATTAGACACCTTAGGGGCAGTAGTAACTTCAGCATTAGATAGTATTGGTAACTTTGATCAGCGTTTAAGTGTAAAGAGTGATTTCTTATCTACAGCTATCACTAACTCTACAGCTTCCGTGTCAAGATTATTTGATGCTAATATAGCTCAGGAACAATTAGCTGCAACTAAAGGTCAAATTCAGCAGCAAGTTGCTACTTCTATGTTGTCACAATTGAACTCGGCTCCGGGAAATCTGCTTAAACTCTTTCAATAATAGGTAACTTTTAGAAAACTCCTCCTCCATTTAAAAGATGGAGGGGGATTTCTAATTACTAAAAGGATTAAAGGAAAAAAATGTATAATACAACTTTGGCAAAGCGAAATTCAAATCGGATTAACAATTACCTGGTAAAAGAAATATTGGAAGCTACTCCTCAGCAGCTTTTAATAAAGATTTATGATTTTGCAATACTTAACTGCCAGAGGAAAAATCTTTCAAAAACCAACAGTGCTTTGCAGGAATTAATTAATTCTTTAAGATGGGATGGCGAAGAAGTTGTAGAAATCTCTACAGGATTGCATAGACTTTATCAATACTGTCAGAATGAAATGAGAGACAAGAATTATGATATTGTATATAAGATTTTAACCGAATTAAGAGAATCCTGGTTAACTGCCTTTAATATGCAGAGGTGATCATATGTCGGGAACAATTTTAACAACATCCGGAATTAATTCATTAATTAGCGCGTATCAATCGCAGCAAACCAGTATATATGTAACGCCATTACAAACCGTTCAAACCAAATATCAAAATTTATCTTCTTCTTATTCTTCCATAATATCGAACCTTAATACTCTTGTTTCAGGATTGTCAGGCTTTACGTCTACGGACAATAGTTCAGTTTTTGCAGCTATTGCGGCAAATTCTTCAAACACAAATTTTGTTTCCGCAACTGCTAGTAATTCTGCTACAGTTGGTAATTATGATATTCGTGTTGAACAGCTTGCCAAAAGCGATATTGCAATATCTCAAAGCTTAGATTCAAGTACGGCAAATTCAATAACGGGAACACATACGTTCCAGATTACTACAGGCTCAACTTCGGGTGATTTGGTTAGTAATGTAAGCGTAACCTTCGGAACCGGGGAAACAAATCAAACAGTAATGCAAAAAATCGCCGATGCAATTAATTCTAACCAGGCTGTTGTAACTTCTCAATCTGAAACTGCTGCTAATTCTTATACAGGCGGAGCAAGCACAATATCTTTTAATGTAGGAGGAACTACAACTACGGTTAGTGTAAATTCAGGCGGAAGCGGAAGTGAAACTTACGATCAGATATTGAAGGATTTAGTTCAAAATATTAACTCAAATGTTTCAGGAGTAACTGCGCAGATTGTAACAGATCCAAATAACTCTTCTAACGAAATGCTTCAAATTACCGGTAATGATACTTCAAAAAGCATTAGTATTTCCGATTCGAGCGGGACACTTGCAGCCGATCTGGGAATCACAACTTCAAATTTAATAGCTGCTTCGGGTGTTGTAACTGCATCGGCTTTTACACCTTCTACAGGTTTATCACAGTTATCCGTAACTTCTAAAAATACGGGACTTGATAACATAATAAAAAATATTTCGGACACAGGCAGCGGTACTGCATTAAGCTCAATAAATTTTAATCTTGGTACAACCAGGACTACTTTCGTTCAAAATTCCAATACTGCCGGTTATGTTTACTCGGATACCTCTCTTTCCGGGAATCAGCTAAATGCTAAATTAAATTTCAACGGAATCGAAATTCAAAGAGACTCAAATTCCATTAGTGATCTTGCTACAGGAGTAACTTTTAATTTAAATTCAGTTATGCAGTCTTCCGATCCAAATGCTACGGTATCGGTTAACAGCGATACATCATCAATGACCTCCCAGATAAATACTTTTATTACTAATTTTAATGCTCTTTATAAGTATCTTAAAACTAACTCTGCTGTATCAGCTACCACCGGAAGAGGGGTATTGTCTGGTGACATGAATGCGTCATCAATTTTAAATATAATGACATCAACAGCAATAAGTCCCGTTTCGGGATTATCTCAAAATGCCCTTAATATGCTTTCTTCAATTGGTATTTCTTTCGATTCCACTAATGGCTTAAGCGTATCCAATAGTACATTATTAAACCAAAGTTTAACAAACAATTTATCTCAAGTAAAGGATTTATTCAGTTCTGAAAACGGAATTGCAAATACACTTTATAATTCACTTAACCCGTACGTTGGCTCCACCGGTTATCTAACTCAACAACAGTCAGCATATGACACCAATATCCAAAATTATGCAGACAGAATTTCGTCCGCACAAGCTAGTATAACCAAAAGCTCGGATACATTACGAACTCAATATGAAGATCTTCAAGCACAGCTCGTAGATTTGACAAATACTGCACAAACTTATTTTGGCGTTACAATAACTAATTATTTTAACTCTTAATTCATTATGAAAAATAGAATAGAACGGATCAAGTTTCTACTAATAGAGGCTGATAAAAGCATAAATGATATTACGGACAGTAATTTTAACAGGAATTTTTCCTATGTTAAAAAACTGTTAAACGAGTCACAAAAGCACAAATCGTTTCTTTTAGCCAATTATACTAAAGCAGAATTGATGATTTTTGAACCCGAATTGACTAATTTAACTAAACAATTAAAAAAATCTTTCGATAATATTATTGAGAATAAAAAGCGAGAATTGGACAGAATAAGTGTTCAGATGAAATATAATTTAAATCAAAAAAAATTGGTTAACTATATCAGGTGAAAAAATGCAAATAAAACCTCTTTCAAATAATAATTATTTTTCCGGTACACAGTCTACTGAAAAGCCTAAGAACAGTACAAATAATAAGGGTAAATCGGTAAAGGATAAACTCGAATTATCGAAAGAGGCTTTAAGTATACAAAAATCGAGTGATCAAGAAACGAAGATGGATAAGATAAAGGACAATATTAATAATAATTTTTATGATAAAGACGAAGTTATTAACAAGGTAGCCGATAAGATTTTAGATCAAATAAAGAATAGTTAGAATATATTATCCACTCATATTTATAATTATTTAAACTAATTTAATTTTTTTTAAATTTAGTTTGCTAATGATCTACTAAATATTTATTATATCCGCTTAGAATTATAAATTATTCGAGTCAAAATATAATAAATTGGTAATGTCCACAGTTGATACCGTTCAGGACGATAAATTAAAACTTTTAGGCAAGTTATCTGCCAGCTTGGTGCATGACCTTCGCAATCCTCTATCCGTAATAAAATTAAACCTTGATTATTTAAAAATGGTTGAAAATGAACTTCCTTCAGAAGCAAATGAATCTGTGGTTGTTTGTTTGGATGCATTGGAGCGTATCCAATATTTAATTGATGACATTCTAACTTTCACCCGTAAAAATTTTAACGATAAAAAAGCTTGCTCAATAAACGGAATAACAAAAAGCGCTTATGATATTATGCGGACTAACGCAGAAAGAAAAAACATCAAAATGGTGCTTCAATTAGATCCGTCGGACTTCGTAGGTTATTATGACAAAAGTAAACTTTTACAGGTATTTATAAATTTAATTACCAATGCAATTGAATCGTGCAATACTAATGGTGAGATTAAAATAAAAACATATTCGGAAGGCGCAAATTATTTAATTTGGGAAATTAGGGACAATGGAATAGGTATAAGGGAAGAAAATAAAGGGAAAATATTCCAGGATTTTTATACAAATAAAGAAAAAGGTACCGGGCTGGGTTTAAGTGTATGTAAAATGCTCTTAGAAGAGTCCAATGCAGTTTTAGATTTTGAAAGTACATATGGAGCAGGCACCAGATTCTTTATAAAGTTTAATCTACTTTTAGAAAAGGAAAATGCAGAAATTCAAAATACTAATCATTGATGACGACAACCTAATTTGCATTTCATTAAAAAAGCTTCTGATCAAACTTGGTTATGATGTCGAGACGTGCGAAGACGGAGGAGAGGCATTTAATAAGATTGAAGGATTTGAACCTGATATTATCCTGCTTGATATTTACCTAACCACTCACAATGGACTGGAACTTCTAAAACAATTTCAAAAAAAATTTTTTCATATTCCCATAATTATGATTACCGGATATTCAGATGTTAAAATGGCTGTAACCGCTATTAAATCCGGTGCGTACGACTTTTTATTAAAGCCTATCGATATTGAACAATTACAACTCGTACTTAAAAAGGCTTTGGAAAATTTAACATTAAAATCGGAGGTTGAGAAACTTCAACTAATTGTTAAAGAAGATGAGCTTACCAGGGAATTTTTTGGTAAAAGTACGAAAATAAAAAGACTTCTTTCCTCCGTTGAAAAATTGGCCGGCAGTGCGGATACAACTATTTTGCTTGAAGGAGAAAGCGGGACAGGTAAAGAAGTGTTTGCAAGATATATTCATCAGAATAGTCCGAGAAAAAATGCATCGTTTATTCAAATAAATTGTTCGGCAATTCCTAAAGAATTAGCTGAAAGCGAGTTGTTCGGCCATGAAAAGGGAGCCTTTACCGGCGCAATGCAGAAAACCAAGCTGGGCAAATTTGAACTTGCAAACGGAGGAACAATTCTCTTGGATGAAATAGGCGAGCTTTCTCTAGATCTTCAAGTTAAACTTCTGAGAGTATTACAGGAAAAGAAATTTTATAGGCTGGGCGGAGAAAAAGAAATTTCAGTTGATGTTCGTGTCCTTGCTGCTACAAATAGAAATCTTGAAGAAGAAGTAAAAAACGGAAATTTTAGGGAGGATTTATATTATCGTTTAAATGTTGCAAATGTTTTTATCCCTGCTTTAAGAGAACGGAAAGAAGACATCCCGATTCTTGCCTATTCATTTTTAAAAGAATTTTCACTAAAATTTAATAAAGAAATAAAAGGTATAAATTCCGAAGCTCTGGGACTTCTTACTTCCTATCCGTGGAAAGGAAACATTCGTGAACTGCGTAATGTAATGGAACGTGCAATTATCCTTTTGGATGGCAATGAATTAAAAGAAAACCACTTTGGCTTTCTGCAGGAAACTGTTTCTACAGCGGTTATTGATGATGGTAAATTTGTTTTAAAAATCCCCTCCACAGGTATTAAAATTGATCAGGTATTAAGAACACTTTTACAAAAGACTTTGAAGATAACAAACGGCAATCAGGTAAAAGCCGCCAAAATTTTAGGCTTATCGAGATCAAAACTCAGATATAGGATGGAGCAGCTGGGGATTGAAGTAACAAAAAATATTAAGTAGTTTTATTTTCAGCAGCCGGCACAAACATAACATTAAAAGTACTTCCTTTTCCCTTTTCACTAACAAAGTTAATCTCTGCATTATTAATTTCGACATATTTTTGTACTAATGCCAAACCTAAACCTGTACCCTCAATGTTTCGATGCCTGCCTGTATCTTCCTGAACAAAAGGCTCAAAGATTTTTGGTATATATTCTTTAGATATACCTATGCCTGTATCTTTTATGCTTACAACAATCTTATCTTCAAGTTTTTTTATATCTATTGTAATTTCTCCGTTATCGGTGTACTTAATTGAATTGTCGATTAGATTGATAAAAACCTGTCCCAGAGAGTACTTGTCGCCTTTGATAAGCATTTCACCTTCTCTATTTTCATATTGTAAAGACAGATTTTTAAATTTGGCTTTTGAATAAAACTCCATAACCAGGTCTTCCAGCAAATCCTTGTCAAGGTCGAATATTTCAAAATTAGGTTCGAAGTTCCCGGTTTGAATTCCTGATAAATTTAAGATCAATTCGATTGTTCTTATTAATCTCTTTGAACTGCCGTCAATAACGTTAAATGTAGATTCCATTCCGGCAGGGAGTTTATCTTCGCATTCTTCTTTTAGGAGAGAAGTGTAAGCTAATATATTATTTAACGGTGTTCTTATTTCGTGAGACATCTGGGATAAGAATTCTGATTTCAATCGATCGGACTTCTCAGCCTTTTCTTTTTCAATAATGAGTTGTTCTTCCTGTATCTTTCTTTTTGTTATATCCTGGAAAATTGCAAGGTAATGTGTTGTATTACCCTGCTCATTTATAATTGGAGATATTGAAGCAGATTCCCAAATTATATTTTTATCTTTTCCTGAATGTTTAAATTCGCCTTTCCATTCATGGCCGGAAGTTACGGTGTCCCAGATAACTCTTTTTTCCGGAAGAGACAGCATCTGCGTTAACAATAAATTTGGACTGGAATTTTTTATTTCTTCCTGAGAATATCCCGTAATCTGAGAAAATTTTGAATTAATATATTCGATATTTCCGCGTGTATTTAATATTATAATAGATACGGGGCTTTGCTGAACAGCCCTTGACAACTTTAATATTTGCTCCTCGCTTTTTTTATGCTTTGTTATGTCTCTTACGAAACCCTCATAATGCAGTAAGCTTCCATTCCCATCTTTAATTGAATGAAAATTTAATTGAACCCAAATAGTATCTCCGTTTTGTTTTTTCCATTGAACCTCCACATCGGCGGGAGAAAATGTTTTTTCATAATATTCTATTATTTCATTCCTGATTTCTTTATCTAAATATATATCCCGGTTAAGGTTAAGGTTAAGTGATTCTTCAAGAGTATTGCAGCCGAGTAATTTTGCAAATGCTAAATTTGCGGAAAGGATGTTTCCATCAAAATTGGAAGTATAAATACCAACCGGTGCATATTCGAAAAAATTTTTATACTTCTGTTCGGATATTCTAACAAATTCCTCTGCCTTTTTTTGTTTGTCAATGTTATGTTCAATTGTAGAAAATGCAATAATATCACCCTTACTGTTTCTAATTGGCGATGTGGTTAGTGAAACAAAAAACTTTTCTTTATCCTTTTTAATTCTAATAGTTTCAAAATTACTTAAAGACTCTCCTCCCCTTAATTTTAACATAATCTCTTCCTGTTCCTTGCGCTTTTCCTGCGGTACAAGAATCGAAACATGCTTGCCGATAACTTCTTCAGCAGAATAACCGTACATTAATACGGCGCCGTTATTCCATGAAATAATTCTCCCTTCAGGTGTTTCACTAAATATTGCATCCAATGAAGATTCTACAATGGCTGCAAGATTTGAAGCTATTTTTTCACTTTCCCTTTTTCCCGATATATCTAAGAAAATAATGATAGAGCCTATAACTTTCCCGTCGTCATCGGTAACCGCAGAACTGCTTACCTCAGCGCATAAATTTTCTTCGTTTTTTTTCTTTAATTCAAGGTCATACCTGGTGGAAAATTCTTTATCTTTTGTCCTACCCTTTTTTGTTATTAAGTCTTGCTTTGGATTGAATAAAAGGAGATCATTAAATTTTTTCCCGATTAATTCATTGCTTGAATAACCAACCATTTCACAAAAGCGCTCGTTTACAAAGAGAATTACATTATCCATATCAATCCGAACTACGCCTTCATTCATTTGTTCAATCAAATCTCGGAATTTTATTTCGCTTTGTCTTAATCTTTTTTTAGACTGAGATTTGTACATTGCAATTTCTATTGCGGTTTTAAGTTCCTTTTTATCGAATGGTTTTACGATGTAACCATAAGGATCGGAAGCTACAGACCGCTTCAGGATTTTTTCATCGCTGTATGCCGTAACATAAATAATTGGTATATCTGTAGTCTTTTTGATTATTTCGGCGGCTTCAATTCCGTCCAATTTCCCGCGTAGTTTTATATCCATCAGTATTAAATCAGGCTTTTGACTTACGGCTAGTTCAATTGCAGCCTCTCCGGAGGAGACCGGACCTAATGTATTATAATGAAGATGTTTAAGAATGGTTTTAATATTTAAAGCTACAATATTTTCATCTTCGACAATAAGAATATTATATTTGCTCATTATGAGAGATTAAAGTTTATTTATAATACCTTAATATTTAAGATTAATTTAATTTAGGACTTAATTTAATAAAATGTTGGAAATAATTTTAACGAGTGTTTATTAGTGCTGTTGAAGTGTTACTATAAATTCCGTTCCTCTACCCGGTTTACTTTTAACGCTGATTGTGCCTCCCTGAATTTCAATAAGCTCTTTGCAGATAATTAATCCGAGACCTGTTCCTGACTCCATTCCCGTACCGGGCGTGGAATGCCTGATATCAATTCGAAAAAGCTTGCCGAGATTTTCTTCGGAGATCCCTACTCCGTTATCCTTAACCATTAATTCCACAACATTTCCCTTTTTAACTGCAGAAATGATAACCTTTCCATCAGGATTAGTAAATTTAACGGCATTTGAAATTAAATTTTGCAGAGTTGAATTTAAAATATTTACATCCGAATTAACGATAATTCCTTTAGCGGTTTCATTTATAATTTGAATATTTTTCTTTGCCGCGTTGTTTTGAATTAAACTTATAATATATTCGATTTCATCGTGCAGCTCAATTTTCATAAGGTTCATTTTTATATTGCTTCTTTGAACTCTCGACCATTGAAGCAGATTTTCTATTAAATTATAAAGATTTTGGGCTGTGTTATTAATGCTTTCTAAAAACATCTGAATTTCGTCATGGCTAAGGTTGTCATATTCATTAACAATAGCACTTGAAAGTCCTAATAATCCTTGAAACGGGCTTCTTAAGTCGTGCGAAATTATTGAGAAAAGTTTATCCTTATTAGCATTTAGTTCTTCAAGTTCTTTTGTATATTTTTTAATAGCTTCCTCAGCTTCTTTATGTTCAGTAATATCAAATCCAAGACCAATTAAACCGAACACAATACCTTTTTCGTCTTTAAGAGGTACTTTTCTCGTCCCGATAGTTAAATATTTATTATTAATTAATACATTTTCTTTAAGTACATATTGCATTTCTCCCGATTCAATAACTCTTAAATCCTCCGTATAATATGATTCCGCTTGTTCTTCCGGTAAAAAGTCAAAATCTGTTTTTCCTATAAGCTGATTTTTTGTAACGCCCATTGCGTCGCAGAATTTTTGATTTGCAATTATATAACGTCCGTTTAAATCTTTTAAAAATGCTAAAGCGGGTAAATTATCAACTAATGTAGTTATCTCACTTTGTCTTTTGTTAAGTTCAGCTTCAAATTGCTTTCTCTCTGTTATATCCCTCGAGATACAATGGAAACCTTTGAAAATATTATCTTCCAATATCAAAGTAGAATTCTGGCCGTACCATTTTATTTCACCTGTCTTAACGCGAAAAGGATATTCAATGTAGGCCGAGGTTTGCTTTAATTCAAACTGTTTCTTGTAGAAATTCCTTACCGAGTCTTTATATTCTTCCAGAATTAAATCCAGGTAATTGGATTTAAGTAATTCATGTTCGGAATAGCCTGTATTGATAAGCCCGGCATTATTAACGTATGTAAAATTACCGTCTTGATTAGCAGTAAATATTATGTCTGTAGCGTTTTCAATAACCATCCGGAATTTAGCTTTGGATCGAGTCAGTAATTCTTCCAGATTTTTATTTTTTATTTCAATATTGTTGATAGAATATGCTATATATGACGCAATATTTTTTAAAATAATTTTTTCATCTCTTGATACTCTTCGTTTCTCCAAAATGACGGATATTAGTCCTAAAGTATTTTTATCAGATTTAAGTCTGATATTTAAAGGTTGTTGATTATTATTTAAAAAAGGCTGCATTATGTTTTTTAAATTATCAACTTCAACAATATTATCATTTGACAAAACCTTATTTACCCAGAGGGAAGGATTGTCTTTTTTGAATGATTTTTTTATAGCTTTAATGTTTTTTAAACCTGCCTGTGCAGAATAAGTTATATTTTTGGTATTATCCAGTAAAACAATAAACGCTGCCTGAAATTTAGACTTTAATACCAGGCTACGGCAAACATCTCTGATCAATTTTTTACTGTTATAGGCAGAATTTATAATCAGAATAATATTTCTCTCTATTTTTATAAGCCAACTTAAATCGCTATTACTTTTTATTTGGTTGGCTTTTAATAATGCTAATTCGATTGTAATTTTAAGTTCGTGCAGATTATATGGTTTGATTAAGGATGTAAATAGCTGTGGATTCTTTCCATATTCCGGAATTTCCTTATTAATTGAGTTGACAATTAAAATTACCGGGATATTAAAACGCGAACAAATGAAGTTTAAATACTTTAATAATTTAGTAGGAATACTCTTAGAAGCTTCAATAAAGATAATATCAACTTTACCTTTTTCGATATAAAAGGAAGCCTCTTTAGTCTTTGAAATTACTGCAATAACCTTATAACCTAATTTTTCTATTTCCGCTGCAAATAATTTACCAAAGATCGATTCCCCATCAACTATTAAAATTCTAGTTTTCACCAAAAACCCATCCTATTTTAGGCCATAGGGATGTAGTTTAGCTTAATCCTATTCTGTCTGAACATTTTCTTCCCTTAAAAAGTTATGACATAATAGTTCATCAAATTAATAATCGATAAAAAATTTAAATATTTTAACTAATTTTATGAAAAATTATAAATTAACTATGGGGAGGGAAAAACTAATTGTTGTACCTCTGTTTAATTTACTGTCCACATAAATTTTGCCGCCGTTTTTTTCTACGAGTTCCCTGCATAAAATCAATCCCAGTCCGGACCCTTTTTCATCTGCAGTCCCCGGTTTGGAATTTTTTTCACCTAAAATAAATAATTTTCTTAGAGTCTCG
The DNA here is from genome assembly GCA_964498065.1 of uncultured Ignavibacteriaceae bacterium. Classification (GTDB taxonomy): domain Bacteria; phylum Bacteroidota; class Ignavibacteria; order Ignavibacteriales; family Ignavibacteriaceae; genus FEN-1297. The sequence goes on along the minus strand of CAZCFZ010000011.1, from coordinate 67,840 downwards.
GAATCCATGCCGGTCCCGGTATCTTTTATACTGATCTCAATTATTTTATCATTAGATTTTTGAGATATTATTATATACCCTCCTTCTCCTGTAAATTTAATTGCATTGGAAAGTAAATTTTGTATTATGGAAGTCAGCATAACCTTGTCGGCGGTAACTTTTATATTATTATCTATAATATTTTCTATTTGAATTTTTTTATTTATTGCATTTCCTTCCAGAACGGAAATAATCTTATTTACAAACGGATAAAGTTTAAAAGTTGAAGGTTTAATATTTATTTTATCGGATTGAATTCTAGACCATTCGAGAAGATTGTCAACTAAATTCAATAAATTCTTTGCCGATTTGTTAATCCCTTCGCCGATAGTTTTTAATTCATCTTTGGAGAGGTCATCAATATTGTTTACTAACAAATCCGACATCCCTATTAATGCATGGAAGGGATTCCTAAGATCGTGTGAAATTATGGAGAAAAATTTATCTTTCCTTTCACTAAGCTCTCTTAGTCTATTTTCAGACTCTTTTAACTTAACATTAATTTCCGATAAAAATTCTTCATTTTTATTATTGGGATCCAAATTATTACTAATGTTCCGTATTTCTTTCATTAATTCCATTTATCCTTTTCTCCTTTTAATATATCCCGTCAGAAATTATATATTAGCTATACTGTAAAATATTATCAGTCTGTAATTATAATATTTTACATAACTTAGCAATAAAAAATTAAAACTTTTTCTATTAAAGTGTATTGATAGTTATATTTCTTTATTTTATATATCCGCTGTTTTTTCCAGGTACAAAGTTACATTGTCTGTTTTATAATATAAAGGTATTCGCGCAAATTTTTAGGATTAAAATTTGTCCTTGTGATTCTTATCCTTTCTTTTTATTCACTCAATTATTTAAAAGCCGTAATCTTAAAGATAAAATAAATTTTTCCTAAAGAATTTCCCCGGTAATTCGATAATTAGGGTGGAATATTTAGAGCTAATATAATAGCATTAATCAGGAGTGAAGAATGCCCGAAGTTGAAGAACAAAAAAAGGATTTATCCGAAATACTCCAATTAGTAAGCTTTATTATAGGTAATGAGGAATTTGGAGTGAATATCTTATTTGTGCAGGAAATTAACAGGATGCTGCAAATAACCAAAGTCCCAAATGCTCCATATTTTGTGGATGGCGTTGTGAATTTGAGAGGAAGGGTGATACCTGTAATTGATTTAAGGTCGAAATTGGGTTTTGAAAGAAAAGAACACGATAAGAATACGCGGATAATAGTAATAGAAGTAAGAGGAAAGACAGTTGGTTTTATAGTAGATGCTGTAAAAGAGGTATTAAGAATTCCTAAAAATATTACCGAACCGCCGCCTGAAATTGTAAGCGGTACAACTTCTGAGTTTATAATGGCAATTGCCAAACTGGAAGACAGGTTGATTACATTAATTGACCTGGAAAAAATTATTTTTGAATATCAAAATTAAAAGGAGTAATAATTAGCACCTGCCGCTTTATGTTTCAAACTATTTTCTTTATTTGAATAATTGTATTATTATTAGTATAAATTTTGCGTAGTTGCCTTAAATTGACTCGAAATATTTGAAAAGATATGAAAAAGTATAGATTGATTTTGGTGATATCCGGTGTGTTGTTTTTATCCGTCATCTTCTTTATATACGTTATATATAAATCTTCTGAAAAACAATTATTTACCGAATTTAATAATCACCAGCAATATATAGCCGATGATATTAGTTCCACTTTTACAGATAGAGTAAATATAATTGTAAATTTTACAAATTTTATTTATAAAAATGGAAGCTCAAATGATTTAATTGAACTAACCAGAAACGGTGAACTTTTTAGAAAATCTTTTCAGCCATATGTAGAGAGTATAGCATATTATAACAAATACGGAATTATTGTTAAGTCAAGTAACAATAATGCGTTTCCTGCTAAATTAGAGCCGACTATAATAAAGGATTGTATAAAAGGCGGATTAAGTTATTTTATTGATGACGAAAAAAATTTTGGTAGCAAGAAAGAGGAAGCAAGTAACTTTATTATTTACATCCCGATAAAATCCTCCGAAAATAAAAAAAATAGAACGGGAAGAACTTTCTACATTTTTGTCGCTTATAAAATTAACGCAGATAATTTTTTCAATCTTAATAGAATACAGCTTCATATAGAAAAAAATATTTATTCGTTATGGGTAATGGATATTGAGGGGAATATACTGTTTCAATCGGATCATCCTCAAATGGAAACCAGAAGAGTTGACAATATTACCGGGAAATGTATGAACTGCCACGCCGATAAATCTTACCTAAATATAATTGAAGCAAACAAAAACGGGACAGTGAAGTATGTTTTGAAAGGTCATAGAGAAAAAACTGCTTCATTCAGTACAATAAAATTAAATAACGAACAATGGAAGACAGTAGTATCTACATCAAACGAAAATATACTAAGCTACTTGAATAATGCTGGCTATAATACAATACTTTTGCTCACTGCAGTTATAATTCTATTATTATTAGTTACTTTTTACCTTATTAAATTTTATAGAAGTCAGGCAAAGATTAAGGAGGAGTTAAAATATTCCAATGAAAAGAAAAGCCTGCTGGAGAAAATAGTTGAAAGCGAAGAGCGCTTTAAAAAATTTTCCGAAAATGCCGCCATGGCTATTTTTATTGTTCAGGATAATCGATTTAAGTATGTAAACCCAATTATGATTCAATTGACCGAGTATCCTCAAAATGAATTGCTGAATAAATATTTTTGGGATTTGGTTCATCCTGATGACCGTGATTTGGTCAAAGAACGTGCGGTACAAAGATTAAAGGGTAATTCACCTCCGGATGAATATGAGTTTAAAATCATTTCGAAAAGCGGCCGTATTATAGATGTTGAATTTAGGGGAAATATTATAAATTATGAAGGTAAAGCTGCAATACTGGGCAATACGGTAGACATTACACAACGGAAAAAAAACGAAGCTTCATTAGTCCTTTTTAACGCACTAATCAACCAATTAAACGATTCTATAGAGATTATTGATCCGCAAACCGGCAAATTTATTGACGTTAATGACAATGCTTGGAAAAGCCTCGGCTATACAAGAGAAGAATTATTATCGAAGACAATTTTTGATGTTGATAGAGATATTGATCCCAAAAGATTTATGACAACAGATTCTGACTTAAAAAAATTCGGCTCAATGGTAGTACAGCGTTTTCATTATAGAAAAAACGGTACCAGGTTTCCTGTAGAAACTAATGTTAAGCTGATAAGACTTGAACGAGAATACATTGTTTCAGTTGCCAGAGATGTTACTGAACGTAATAAAACCGTAGAGGAAATTAATAAATTATCTCAAGCTGTTGAGCAAAGTCCTATAAGTATACTTATTACCAATTTGGAAGCGAAAATAGAATATGTGAATCCTCATTTTTGTGAACTGACAGGTTATTCAAGGGAAGAAGTTATTGGTAAGAATCCGAATATCTTAAAATCCGGCCATACAAGTATAGATGAATACAAAAAAATGTGGAAAACTCTTTCCTCCGGTAAGGAGTGGCGTGGAGAATTTTTGGATAAAATGAAAGACGGTACCTTAATTTGGGAATCTGCTACTATATCGCCTATATTAAATTCAAATGGTGAAACAACACATTATCTTGCCGTTAAAGAAGATATTACCGAGAGGAAAAATTCAATTGAACAATTGAAGAAAAGTGAGTCAAAGTTCCGTTATCTTGCAGAACAATCACCCAACATGATATTTATAAGTTATGAAGGTAAAGTTGTGTATGTAAATCAAAAATGTGTTGAGTTGATGGGTTACAGCCGTGAGGAATTTTATGATTCAAATTTTGATTTTTTAATATTAATTGATTCGAAGTATAAAAACCGGTTAGTTGAAAGTTATAAATCTCATCTAGAAGGTAAAAATGTAACACAAATAGAATATATATTAAAAACCAAATCAGGTAGTAAAATAGACGCCCTTTTATTTACCGAATTGATAGATTATGAAAACGGTAAAGCCGTAATGGGTACAATAGTAGATATAACGGAACGTAAGAAAACGGAACAATTAATATTAAGATCCGAGGTCGAATTTCGATCTGTCTGGGAAAGTTCCAAAGATGCGATGAGACTTTGCAATGATGATGGAATAATAATAAGAGTGAACAAAGCATTCTGTAATTTATTCGAGAAGTCTGAAAATGAATTATTGGGTCAAATTTACCAACTTATTTATAAACCGGTTGATAATGCTTCTATAATTTTTAAGGATAATATTAGAAATAAAAGATATGTTAGTAAACAAGAGGCAGAAATTGAACTTTGGAACGGCAGGAAATTATGGGTGGATGTATCAAATTCAGTAATTGAAATAAATCATTCTATACTTGTATTAAGTATTTTTAGGGATATTTCAGATAGGAAAGCCTATGAATTAGAATTAAAGACTGCAAAAGAAAAGGCGGAGGAAATGAACAGGCTGAAATCTAATTTCTTAGCTAATATGAGTCATGAATTAAGAACCCCAATGATAGGCGTACTGGGTTTTTCGGAATTATTAAAAAACGAATTAAAAAATCAATATTATAAAGATATGGCAAGTACCATTTATTCCAGCGGTAAAAGGCTTCTTGATACACTTAACAATTTATTGGATTTAGCCAGGCTGGAATCGAATAAACATGAATTTTTATTTAGAAAAATAAATATCGGCCGATTAATAAAAGAAGTTTTAAAGAACTTTGAAGGATTTGCTATTTCTAAAAATCTTTATATAAAGACCTCTATTAAGGAGAATGTATATTCCAATGTTGACGAAAGAATTTTTGTACAAATAATAAACAATTTGATAAACAATGCACTTAAGTTTACCGTGCAAGGCGGAATTATTATTGAAGTTGATTCGGAAGTAAATCACGGTTTGTCATGGTCGACAATAAAAATTAAAGACAGCGGAATCGGAATTCCAAAAGATAGTTTGGATATTATTTTTGAAGAATTCCGGCAGGTTAGCGAAGGATATAATAGACATTTCGAAGGAACAGGTTTGGGCCTTACTTTAACTAAAAAATCTGTTGAATTAATGAATGGAAATATTTCGGTAGAAAGTGAACTGGGTAAAGGTTCAACTTTCATAGTGAAATTTCCTTTAACTCAACCGGAAATAAAAAAAGCTGAAAAAATTGAAAAACAACCGGATAATCCATTTAAAGAACATACTATGATGAAAGTTCTTGTTGTCGATAACGATGAGGTTAGTTTAAATTACTTAAATTATATACTTAATAAATATTTTACTATACACACAGCAAACGACGGAGCCGGGGCAATTAAATTTGCTGCGGAGAATAAATATGATCTTATTTTAATGGATATAGGATTAGGTACAGGAATGAACGGTATGGAAGTAACTCAAGAAATCAGGAATATTCCAGGTTATGAAAAAACGCCTGTTGTAGCAGTTACCGGATTTGCAATGAAAAATGATAAACGCGAATTTTTATCCCGGGGATTAACTCACTACATATCAAAACCGTTTACAAAATTTGAGTTATTAAAATTAATCAAAACAATATTGGATGATAAAAATTAATATAAATTTTCTGCTGTAAATGAGGTAAATAGTGTTTTATTACACGTCTATTATGAATTGACGATTAAATTGCATAATTGGAATATTTTTGAAGTGATCCAACAATGAAAATACGACCTGTTTTTGTTAAGTAGTAAAAAGTCTCTTCTTTTAAACATTTCTCTAGATTACATTTTTTACCCTACTAATATTAACTTATTTAAACAACTTCCGATAATATACCTGTGAGAATTAAAAAAGAATAATAATATTAGAAGGATAACAATGAAATTATTCAGTTTTTTATTCATTTCTATAATATTTTTAACGGTAATTATATCATCAAACAAAATATTTGCACAACAACAGGATCCATACTTGCCTTTTGCTCAAGTTATGCCTCAGCCTAAAGGTGGATTAAGTGAAATCTATAAAAATATTACTTATCCCGATGTAGCAAAAAGGGATGGGATTGAAGGAAAAGTTTATTTGCTCCTTTACATAAATGAAAACGGTAATGTTGATAAAGTAAAGGTTATTAAAAGTCTTGGCGGCGGTTGTGATGAAGCAGCTATAAAGGGAATAAAATCTGTGAAATTTACTCCGGGTGAAGATAAAGGTGTCCCTGTTAAGGTTAAGCTGTCTCTTGCAATTACGTTTAAGCTTCAGTAATCAAAGGAATAAAAATCTTATTTCTAAAACTAATTTAAATTTATTCGGATTCATTTAAATAAAATAATGGTAGAAAAATGAATTGGTTTTCAAACATAAAATTTGTACGGAAAATACAAGGGGGATTTGGCTTCCTAGCAGCAATTTCGGTGATAATTGCTTTAATCAGCTTTTTGCAGCTGAATAAAATGCTAAAAGTTAAAGATCAGATTTTTGATGAATATATTATACCGCAGGAACAAATAAGCAGTATATATTCAAATTACCAGCACACCCAATACTTAATGATGCAATTTTCAATGCCTGCTTTTGCCAGTAAATTTAATCAGAACGCCAAAGAATATTATGGTTTAAAGGCATCAATCGATTCCAGCATAACTTCACTAACAAAATCGAATCTAGATACCAGTATAAGTAAAAAAATTACACAAGTAAAGAATATTTGGGAGCAATATAAAAGCTTAGTAGCTGATGCAATTTTAAGTGCTTCTGCTACAAAGAGTTATGACATGGCTTCCGATATAGCTACTTCTTCCGGCGAAGAAGTCGGAGTAAAATTATTAAATAAATTTGAAGATATTCATAAAGAATTAACACAAAAAGGAAATGTACTAAACACAACTGTTAAGAGCTCGGTTGACAGTTCGGTTACATATCTGTTAATTTTTTCTATAATCGGTACAGTAATTTTTATACTTTCGGTATTTTACCTTGCACCTGCTATTGCAAAGCCTCTTGAACAATTGAAACAGGTAGTAAAAGAATTTGCACTTGGGAATTACGATGTTGTAATAAACTATAATACCAAAGATGAAGTCGGAGAATTAGCTGAATCATTAAAAGTACTTCAACATGCACAGGTTGACAAAATTTATGCAGCTCAGCAAATTGCTGCTGGTAAGATTAGCAAAGTGCCGTTAGCTTCAGATAAAGATACTCTGGCAATTGCATTCAATAAAGAAGCCGAAACGATTGAGGAATTACTTAATGAAGCTGATAAATTGATTAAGGCAAACAAAGAAGGTAATTTAACAGTACGGGGGAATTCATCAAAGTTTGAAGGTGAATGGGGGAAATTGATTACAGGTATTAATTCAATCCTCGAAGCCGTACTGGCACCAATATATGCTTCCGCCGATGTGTTAAAAATTATGGCTAAGGGCGACTTTACGAAAAAGGTTATAGGTGATTTTAAGGGGGATCATCAGTTAATTAAGGACAATATAAATACACTAATTACCTCACTTTCCGAAGCATTGAATAAGGTAAGGCAAACAGTTCTTTCTACTGCCAGTGCATCTAATCAAATTTCAGCCAGCGTAGAAGAAATGGCTGCCGGTGCAGGAGAACAAACACAGCAAATTTCGGAAGTAGCAGGCTCTATAGAAGAAATGGCGAAAACTATTTTAGATAACACTAAAAATGCTTCTCTTGCTGCTGAAACGGCAAAAGGTTCAGGTGATAAAGCTAAACAGGGCGGAAAGGTTGTGGAAGATACTATCGGCGGTATGATGAGGATTGCCGAAGTTGTAAAAAAATCTGCGGAAACCGTTGAAGCTTTGGGAAAAAGCAGCGATTCTATTGGAGAAATTATTCAGGTAATTGAGGATATTGCCGATCAGACAAATCTGCTAGCACTAAATGCTGCAATTGAAGCAGCCAGAGCAGGTGAACAAGGCAGAGGTTTTGCGGTTGTGGCAGATGAAGTTAGAAAATTAGCTGAGCGTACAACTAAAGCTACAAAAGAAATTGCCGTAATGATAAAGCAGATACAAAATGATACAACAGAAGCTGTTGCGTCTATGAAAAAAGGAAAACAAGAAGTTGATTCCGGAAAAGAATTGGCTATTAAAGCGGGTGAAGTTCTTAATGATATTATTGACGGCGCACAAAAGGTATCGGATGTTGCAGTATTGGTTGCTGCTGCCAGTGAACAGCAATCTACAACTGCAGAAGAAATCAGTCAAAACATTGAATCAATTAATAATGTAACAAAGCAAAGTGCTTTAGGATCCCAGCAGATAGCGAATGCAACAGAGGAGATGAGCAATCTTACCCAAAATCTTGAAAAACTGATCTCTCATTTTAAAATTGATGAAAACAAAGTCGAAAGTGGAACCAACGGCAAATCTCTTGCCGGATATGAAGTTAATTAATAAGTGTTTGCCGATGAGTTCAAAATTCGGATTCAGATATAAAATCGAAAAATATAAAACGCAAAAATTTATAATTAAAGATAGTTTGATAAGGAAATACCTTTATTTAAAATCGTCACTGTAAAAGCAAATTCATAAAGAGCTTACGACAAGACGGCGGAATTAGAAAACGAAGAGAGGAGAAGGGATAAATTCATTTCACTGAAAGTGTTATCATTTTTAAGAGACCGGCAAAACATATTTATAGTTCAGTTAAAGACTATTGTATATTTTTTAAAAAACAGGCTTTAATTAAAAGTAAAATTTTAAACCTTGGGCTTATTAACATCTCAATTACAAAATTTGCCCGGTATTAATAATGAGGGTGTTCTCATAATAAGTGTACAGTCATAGATTTTTCTTCATAACTTCAGTATTTCTATCATAGTATACTTTTATGGGTCACCCTCAAACGATTAAAACATCATTAGAAAAACCTAATTCAATATTTTAAAAATTAAATCCTAACCTAATTATTTAACCGTATTCGGATCTATCATTTAATATATGTCCAATTTTTTTCAGTTGGTTAATATTATACAACTAATTATTGTGTTTTTAAGAAATAAGTAGAATCCTAAATATTTTTTTACGGCACCAAAATTGAATAAAAACAAAAGAATTCACTAAAAATATTAATGAATCGTTCGATAATAATTTAAGAGAATAGAAGAAATAAAAATCATTTTAAGGAAAAATCATTTGGGAGAATTATAAAATGACCCGAAATGATAGTGTAATAACTGGTATGTTAAAACAATTAAAATCCGGAGATCCCACAGAAAGATGTTCAGCGGTGGAATCATTATTCAATGAAAATTTACCGGATGAACTTGTTGAAGATATATGTACAATGCTGGAAGATACGGATAAAGGCGTTCGAAACACGGTTGATTTAATGTTATCGGTAAATCCAAGTCCTCAGATTCCCGGACATCTTGTTAAATATGTTTCTTCACCTAATATTTCCACTCGAAACCTAGCAGGTGAAATTTTACTAAAAATCGGAAGCAACTCGGTTGAAACCATGCTGGAACATATTTACTTAGGCAACGATGATGATAAAAAATTTATTGTGGATATTCTGGGATTAATTGGCGAACCCAAGGCAGCACCTGAAATATTGGAGCTTATGCAAATTAATAAAAACGACAATGTGATTATGGCTTGCATAGAAGCACTTGGTAATTTAAAATATGAAGCCGCTCTGGATCAAATGATTCTGATTTATGATAGAAACGAATTGTTTAAGCCTACAATAATTGAGGCACTTGGAAAAATTGGTAATTCCAAGGCATTGGATTTTATTATTTCAAAATATAACGATGAGGACAGCTTAACACAATTTTCAATGATTGAAAGTTTAGGCTCGGTAGGAGATCAAAAATCTTTTTATTTCCTTATTTCAGAGTTAAATAAAACAAAAGGTCCGTTAATATGGCCTATAATTGAATCAATCTATTTATTAAAAGAAAAATATAATCTTGATGTACCATTTGATGAGAAAATGAAGAATTCTATTCTCGACACTATTGAAGAAGCGGATTCAAAATATAGGAAAGCAGCCATAAAACTAATTGTTGCATTTGAAGGCGAAGATATTACCAATGCTTACATAAAGGTTTATGGAGAGGATAATGAAACCGACAAATTGATTAAGCCGAAACTTTTAGAGAATCCTAAAAGATTTTTCGAAATTTTTATAGGCCTATTGGATAACGATTGTAAAAATTTAAAAAATCTTCTTGAACTTTCTTTGGAAATAATGGGTAATGATGAATTAGGCTACAAAGATTTTGTTACCGAGCTGCAGATAATAAACTTAACCGACTCTTTAATAGACTTTCTGGATAATCCGGATGAAGAAGTCAGGAAATTGGCAATGGAACTGCTGTTCATAATCGATACCGATAAAGCACTATTGTTTATTGACAAGATGCTAAATGATAATAACTTGTGGAATAAATTAAAATTACTTGAAATTCTAAGTAATGTACATAACGAAATTGCAGAAAACGCAATTGTTAAATTAACTGAGGATAAGGAAGAAATGATAAGCGACAGGGCAAAATTTGTCCTTGAGCAAAACTCTTATGATCAACCAGAATAGAAACCGAGAAAAGAATATATGACTGAATTACCAAATACGACTATCAATTCGGCAATCGGTTACCAGATTAAAATCAGCAGTAATTTAACATTGTCCAATTTTATCTTTGAAAACTTTAGAAAACTAATTTATGATAGTTGCGGTATATATTTTCATGATAATAAGAAATATTTACTTGAAAGCAGACTGCTTAAAAGGATTAATTTTCTGGGACTAAATTCGTTTGAAGAATATTATGAATTGTTGAAGTTCAAACGGGATGGTAATCAGGAGAAAAAATATTTATATGAAGCAATAACAATTAATGAAACCTATTTCTTCAGAAACCAGGCACAACTGGATGCACTTGTTGCAAAGGTTATACCCGAAATTTTAGTCCCGAAGTTAAAATTAGGAAAATCAAAGCTTCGGATTTGGAGTGCCGCTTCTTCATCGGGCGAAGAGGCTTATTCAATTGCTATAGTAATCCATGATTTGTTAAAGCCTAAATTTCCTAACATAGAATTTGAAATTGTGGGTACGGATATTGACCAAACTGTAATTCAAACTGCTAAGTCTGCAGTTTACAAGGAGTATTCTATTAGAAACACTCCGGCATATTATTTGAAAAAATATTTTAAAAATAGAGGCAACACTTTTGAGGTTGTTCCGGAAATTAAAAAAATGGCTTCTTTTAGGATATTAAACCTTGTTGATGATATAGAAATGCGGGCTATGTTTAATTATGACATAATATTCTGTGAAAATGTTCTAATATATTTTGATTTAAAAGCCAAAGTTAAGGTAATTAATCATTTGTATAATTCCCTTAACAAAGGCGGTTACTTATTTATCGGTTATGCAGAAACTCTTCACATGATATCCAAGGCGTTTAGTATAATTAATTTTCCAAAGACAATTGGCTACAAAAAGGAGTAATAATTCAAAATGAAAAAAATAATTCTGGTGGCAGATGACTCTCCTTCAATTAGAAAGTTCGTGACATTTGCCCTGGCAATGAAAGGTTACGAAATAATTCCTGCCGTGGACGGCATGGAGGCATTGGAAAAATTACCAAACAAGCAAATTAGTCTGGTTATTACAGATTTAAATATGCCCAACATGGATGGTTTTGAATTAATCAAGAAGATGAGAAGCAATGAACAGTTTAAAGATATACCGATAATAATTTTGTCATCTTTAGCCGGCAGCAACGAGATTCAAAAAGGAATGGAAATAGGAGCTAATTCCTATCTAATTAAACCTTTTGACCCTAAAAGAATAGTTTACGAAGTATCAAAATATTTAAACTGAAAGAAAAATTATGGACCTAAAATTTCTTGTGGTAGACGATTCCGTAACCATGCGCAGAATTGTGATAAATTCGTTAAAAAACCTCGGTTACAATAATTATGTAGAAGCTGGAGACGGAAAAGAAGCTCTTACTAAGCTGGGGAGCGACAATAGTATAAATTTTATTATTACGGATTGGAATATGCCTGTACTTTCCGGTCTCGAACTAGTGAAAGCAATTAGAAGCGACGATAATGTTTCATCAATTCCAATATTAATGGTTACTACCCGTGGTGTAAAAGAAGATATTATTGAAGCACTGCAGGCAAGAGTAAATAATTATATAGTTAAGCCGTTTACTCCGCAAATACTCAAAGAAAAAATCGATCAAGTTTTACAAGTAGCATAGAAAGTTATTATTATGAAACAGGTTTCAACTATGTCCGATTTATTCGAAAGACTGAATGATTTAAAAAGCGTCTTCAGATATGGACAAAAACTTATTCCCGTAATTCAGAGTATTATAGATTTTATGAAAGAAACCGTTCCTCTATTGGAAGATATAAATACATCTATAGCGGACAGTACGAATAAAATCCCGAAAGCTAAAAACCAAATTGACAATATTTCAAGCGCTACGGAATTAGCCACAACTGAAATACTGGACATAGCAGATTCAATTTCCAACGATTTGGATAAAATCACTATCGAGTTAAAATCGGCACACGAAAGGGAAGTTAAGAAAAAAGAACTCTGGCAGGAGATTAAAAGTATATTGAAAAGTAAGCCCGATAAACAGAATTTGATAGAAGAGTTCGAAAAACTTGATAACAATTTTGCTGTATTAACAAGATTTCAGGAAGTATTTAATAAAATTAAAAATGACGTTTATAATATAACTTTATCTCTTCAAGTTCAGGATATTACCGCCCAGCAATTAGCCGCGGTTAATCATTTAATTGAGTCTGTCCGTCAAAGATTATCATCTCTTATTGTCCATCTTGATGAGTCTGAGATAAATAATATTGACCTCGCAGGGCTGGATTCGACAAATAAATCAGCTTTTAATCCGGATGCGAGATACTCAAAATCGCAAGAAAAGCAAGAACTGGCCGATTCTCTTGTTCATCAAAATTTAAATAAAACATCTCAAGATGAAATTGATAAATTATTTTCATAGACATGGCTTCCAGTAATACATATTCGATGCTCAACGATCCCGAAATGAAGGAGATTGTTGAAAGTTTTTTAGTAGAGACAAAAGAGATTTTGGAAAAGCTCGATCTGAATTTGATTGAACTTGAAAACAGGCCTGATGATGATGAGCTGTTAAATGATATATTTAGATCTTTTCATACGATAAAAGGTACATCCGGCTTTTTAGGATTGAATAAACTTACACAGGTAACTCACCGCTGCGAAGATATTTTAAATAAACTGCGAAAAGGAGAAGCTGTTTTAACTACTGAACTTGCTGATGGGATCATCCTTGCGTATGATAAAATAAAGGAATTACTTTATTCTATTGAAACAAATTTAACTGAAGATGTTCCCGTTGACGAGACAGTGAATATCCTGACAAATTTAATTAATGTTATCGGTGGCAATTTTGAAGCAATGCCGGCAGCTGAACAGAAGAATGAAAAGACAACTGCAAAAAGCGAGTCATCACCCAAATCAAAAATAACAGGAAAGAAAAAAGCCGTATCGCAGAAGAAAAAAACTAGTTCAAAAGTCGTAAAAAAATCATCAGCAAAAAAGATGTTGAAAAAGGGAAAAACTCGACAGGTTGAAAATAAAACTCTTAAAGAACCGGAGGAGAAGAGGGAAACAGTCTCTATAGATATACCGGTTGAAGTGCCCAAAGAAAAATCTATAAAAGAAAAATCTTTGCAAGAATCTTTATCCAAGGAAAACATTGTAAATAATGCCGTTAAAAAAACCGAAAATACAATTAGGGTCGATGTTGAACGGTTAGATGAATTACTTAATATAGCATCGGAACTGGTATTGGGAAGAAACAGGCTGGCTCAAGTAAATTCGGAATTTGCTCTCGAATTTGAGGGTACTAAGTTTTCCAGAGACCTTGCCGATGCAACAAAACAAATTGATCTCATGACTAATGAACTCCAGCTTGTTGTTATGAAAACAAGAATGGTAAAAATTGGAAAAGTATTCAACCGGTTCCCCAGGCTGGTAAGAGATTTGGCACGCGAAACACATAAACAGGTTAATCTGGAAATAAAAGGCGAAGATACGGAACTTGATAAAACATTAATTGAAGAGATTAACGATCCTCTCGTACATTTAATAAGAAACTCGGTCGACCATGGAATTGAACCTCCCGATAAAAGGACTGAGTTAGGTAAAGATCCGAACGGCACAATAAAATTATCTGCAGAACAGGAGGGAAATCAGATAATTATAACGATTGAGGATGACGGTAAAGGAATAGATCCAGACATAATTAAAGAGAAAGCAATTTCCAAAGGTTTGCTATCCGGAGAAAAATCAAAAGAGTTAACCAAACAGGATATTTACAATTTAATTTTTCTCCCGGGGTTTTCAACTGCTGAAGTAGTTACTAATGTATCCGGCAGAGGCGTCGGAATGGATGTAGTTAAAACCAACGTAACAAAACTGCGGGGTATAATTAGTGTTGAATCCGCTGTTGGAAAGGGAACAAAGATTATTGTAAAACTGCCGCTGACTCTGGCAATTATCCCAGGTATGTTTGTTAAAGTAAATTCCGAAATAATTGTTGTTCCTCTTAACTCTATTATTGAAGCATTCAGAGTTCATATAGAAGATATTCATACTATAAACGGTAATGAAGTAATAAGAAAACGCGATAGTGTTATTCCTTTGGTATCAATCGATAGTCTTCTCTACGGGCATTCTCAATCGGAAAACAAAAAGATATGGCAGAACGTTGTAGTTGTCGGATTAGCCGAAAAAAGATTTGGAATAAAAGTTGACGAGTTAATAGGACAAAAAGAAGTTGTTATAAAATCTTTGGGTACTTATTTAGGAAATGTTAACGGCATAGCCGGTTCTACCATAATGGGAGACGGCACTGTCGTAATGATAATTGATATAAGCGAATTAATAAATAAAATTGCTGAATAATAATTTAAATAGAAAAATTAAAGCTCTGGTTGTTGATGATTCGGCTTTCATGCGTAAATCTATTTCGATAATGCTTGAAAGTGATCCTGAAATTAGTGTAATTGCAACTGCTAGAGACGGTCAGGAAGGATATGAACTTGTAAAGTCTTTAAAACCTGATATAGTGACATTGGATATTGAAATGCCTAAAATGGACGGTCTTACGGCACTAAAGAAAATCATGAAAGATTATCCGACGCCTGTTATCATGGTAAGCTCTTTAACCACGGAAGGTGCAAACAGTACGATTAAAGCGCTGGAATATGGTGCTGTTGATTTTATTCCTAAAGAATTATCATATGTGAATGTTAATATAATAAAGATAAAAGCAGATTTGATTAATAAGGTAAAAGAAATTGTTAATCAAAAAAGATTAAAAGATCGTTTAAGAAGAGTTCGAAATATAGATAAAGGCCATTCCGAAACATCTGCAGCAATAAATCAATCCAACAATATTCCGGCAATCGGGTTTAAGGCAATCGGACTTGGTATATCCACCGGGGGACCTTTTTCTCTTCAAAAAGTCATTCCGCTGCTTTCAAAAAAAATCAATTGTCCCATATTTATTGTTCAGCATATGCCCCCTAAGTTTACAAAGTCCCTAGCCGAAAGATTGAACGGAATGAGTGAACTTGAAGTTAAAGAAGCCGAAAATGATGAAATTGTAAAAAACGGAGTAATTTATTTTGCGCCGGGCGGTTTTCATATGACTTTAGAAAAAAAATCCTCCGGCATAGTTACTATTAATATTTCTGAAGAGCCATTGGATACATTACACCGGCCCTGTGTAGACATAATGCTTAAATCTATTATTGATATTTACGGGAAGTACATGCTTGGCATTATAATGACGGGAATGGGAAAAGACGGACTTGAAGGGATAAAAAAATTAAAGGAACTCGGCGGATACAGTTTGGTGCAGGATGAAAGTACCTGCGTAGTTTACGGCATGCCAAGGGCAGTTGCCGATTCAGGATTAGCAGATATAATTGCTCCTCTTGAAAAATTTCCGGAAATAATAAATAGGATTACAGCAAATGAAAAATAATTTCAAAGAACCGTTATTTAGAGAATATAATTATGATTTAAATGAATCTTCAAGCAATTTTATTAAAAGTACCGATGCTGAACTGGTAGGCAAGACAAAAATTTCAGTGGAGGAAGAAAGCCATGAAGGCGTAAAAATTATTTTAAAAAAAGATGCTAATGATTCAATTAAAGAAATTAAATTTGTTTGTTCCTGCGGCCAAACTAAATCGGTAATACTAGATTATTCTGATTAATAACTTACAACTGTTCATATATAGCCAATTTTAATTTACAACCAATAAATTTTTTGGAAAAACTCCCACCCTTTTAATGGCATTTATTTTGAAACCTAACAATAAAATTAATTTTAGGTGTTTAAATGTCACAATCAACAATAAAATTACTTGAAAACTTTGCTAATTATTGTGCTCTTAGGAATAAAATTATATCGCAAAATATAGCAAATGTTGGAACCGAAAATTATCATACTCAGAATGTTGAATTTAAAAACGTGTTGAACGATAATATGACCGCCTTATTAAAGACTGATGATTCAAGGCAAATCGGCGCAAATCCATCTGATGAAGTTCCGAGCTATAAGATTGTTACGGATAAAAGTAATGACAACGTTTCAGGAGTAAATAATGTTGATATTGATAAGCAAATGTCGGAATTAGCCGTAAACAATCTCAATTTCCAATTTACATCAAAAAAAATTGGAGATTACTTTAGAAATATTCAAATGGTAATAAAAGGAGATGTAAGCTAATGAAAATCGGAATTAACTTTCCCGGCTTTAATATAAGTGCAAAAGGATTAAGCATACAGCGGAAGCGTATGAATCTGATTGCTGAAAATATTGCGAATGCTGATGTAACCAGAATGGCTAACGGTCAGCCTTATCAAAGAAAATACCTGGAAATTAAGGATGACCAGAATCAGTTCGCCAATAATCTTACTATGGAACAAAGCGTGCTTCCGTTAAATGTAAACGACCAGGCACATATTTCCGTTCCCGCTTCCAGCCTCGATATAAACGGTAATTCTGAAGGTACGGGATTAACAACTCAGGTTGAAACTGACCAGCAGCAAGGTGCATTGGTTTATGATCCTCACAATCCAAACGCAGATGCCAAAGGATATGTCCAGGAATCAAATGTAAATATTGTAACCGAAATGGTTGATATGATTTCGGCAACTAGAAGCTACGAATCAAATTTGACTGCTTTAGATGCTTCTAAACAGATGGTGAAAGATTCTTTGGAGATATAATAAATGAAAATTGCAACAAATGTAATCGGGAACTATTCACCCCAGATATTACCTAATACCGTAAGACACCCCAAGCAAAACGAAGTTCCCGGTAAATCGGAAGCTAATCCGGCAGCTCAAGCCAATAAAAATAATCTTTCAACGGATGAGAAAAATTTTTTTATGGGACTTTTCCCTGATAACAAGTCGGAAGTTACCGATTATCATTTTTACAAAAAGAACGGGGAAATGTCAGGAGTAAAAATCGGTTCATTATTTGATAAAAGAGGTTGAGTATGAAAATAGATGCATTACAAAGTTTCGTTCCTAAATTAGATAACCTGAATGGTGCGGATAAAAGCAAGGGTGATGATTTTAAAAATGTTTTAACGGAATTTATAGGCAAAGTAAATCAAAGCCAGCTTAATGCGGATAATTTAACAAACCAGTTTGTACAGGGCGGAAATGTTGAAATCCAGGATGTAATGATAGCAGGGGAACAGGCTAAAACAAGTCTGGAATTATTAATGGAGATCCGGAATAAAGCATTAGATATGTATAATCAGTTAACCAGTATGCCGGTTTAATTACCATGAAGGAAAATTCTTTAACTCAAGTAACAAATATATTTAATAAGCTCTCGCTTCAGCAAAAATTTATAATTGGCGGAACAGTTGGAGTAACCATAGTAATGCTGATTACTCTTTTATTCTTTTTAAATCAACCCGACTACGTTCCGCTTTATACGAATTTAGCCCAGGACGATGCTGCAAAAGTAGTAGATCAATTAAATGCACAAAAAATTCCTTATATAATCGATAATAACGGAACGGTTATTAAAGTACCAAAGGATAAAGTTTATGAAGAAAGGTTGTCCATGGCAAGCAAAGGCATTCCCAGTTCAGGTGTGGTAGGATATGAAATTTTTGATAAATCAACTATGGGAATGTCGGAGTTTATGCAGAAGTTGGATTATCAAAGAGCTCTTGAAGGTGAGCTTGCAAAAACAATAATGGAAATTGACGGAGTACAGGGGGCGAGAGTTCATATAGTAATTCCGCATAGATCCGTTTTTAAAGATGAGCAAAAATTACCAACAGCAGCCGTCGTTTTGAAATTAAGAAGGGGTTATTATTTATCAAGAAATAATATAGCAGCAATTTTGAATTTAGTTTCCAGCAGTGTTGAAGGCCTTCAGCCCGGGAAAGTTGCTCTTATAGATACTGAAGGTAAGCTTTTATCCAAAGAAGAAGATACCGATCCGCTGGCGGTATCGAGTTCTAAACAGTATGAAATAAAAAAATCAGTCGAAAATTATCTGGCGCAGAAAGCGCAAAGTATGCTTGATAATGTTTTGGGATACGGAAATTCCATGGTTGAAGTTAATGCTGATTTGAATTTTGACCAGGTACAAAAAACGATGGAGACATATGATCCGAATTCTCAGGTAGCGATAAGCGAACAGTCGATTAAGTCTACCAACAACGGTAAAAACCTTACTGATTCTACAGCCCAGATTAGTCAAAACAACATAACTAATTATGATATAAATAAAACAATTGAAAAAGTAATTCAAGGAAGCGGAAACATACAGCGTTTAAGCGTAGCGGCAGTAATTAACGATATACCGAAGGAAGTTAAAACCGGAGACAAAACAAAAACAGTTTTTTCACCCCGTTCAAAGGAACAGATGAATAAACTTCAGGAAATTATTAAAAACGCTGTAGGCATTGACCCTTCTAGAAAAGACCAGTTTTCCATAGTTAATATACCTTTTGAAACCAAGGGATTAGATAATGTGCAGGTTGCCGAACCCGGCGGTGCAGTGGATAATGTAAATAAGTGGATAAATCCGTTAATAATGATAATAGCTATAGTGGCTTCTATCTTTTTACTAAAAGGATTAATGAAACGATTGAAAAACCAAAAGATACTTATAGGTACTTTTGCCGGAAACGATAACCTTCAACTAAATAATTATTCACCTTCGGAATTAGCCGGGGGTACAAGGGCACCGCAAATTAATAATCCGGTGAAAAAGAAAAACTTGCTGCCTCTAGGAGACCTGGAAGATGAAATATCTGATGAAGCAGCACATAAAAGAATGCAGCATGATAAAATAGTCAATTATGTTTCCAAAAATCCTGTAGATGCGGCAAAATTAATTAACGTCTGGTTACATGAAGATGAATTATAATGTGAGAATATGGCACGAGAATTAAAACCGGTAGATTTACCCGGATTACAAAAAGCAGCTTTGCTGATGATTGCTATGAATATAGAAAGTGCAGCAGAGGTTTTTAAGCATCTGGATAATTCGGAAGTAGAATTAATTTCTACCGAAATATCAAAAGTTAAAAATATCCCCTCGCAAACAGTTGATGCCGTGCTTGAAGAATTTTACACAATGGTTACCGCACGCGAATATGTTTTGGAAGGAGGACTTGAATTTGCCCAGGCAGTTTTGGAAAAATCATTCGGCCTAAACAGGGCAGTGGAAATAATTGAGAAAGTTAAAAACCTGACAACTTTAAAAGGTTTTGATGTATTAAAGAAAGCAGATTCCACACAACTAATAAATTTCTTAAATAAAGAACATCCGCAGACAATTGCATTAATATTATCTCATCTTCATCCCGATCAAACCGCTGATGCCTTAAAAGAACTAGGAGAACCTTTAAGAACCGATGTTGCCTATAGAATTGCAACCCTTGGTAAAATTTCTCCCCAGACACTAAAGCAAATTGAAAAAGTTGTTGATGAAATGGCCGGGTTAAATATGGGCCAATCATTAAGTAAAATCGGAGGTTCAAAAAGTCTTGCTGCTGTTTTAAATAGAACCAGTATCAGTTTAAGTAAAGAAATTCTTTCGGGGATTGAACAAAAAGATCAGGATGTAGCTGCTGAAATAAAAAGATTAATGTTCATGTTTGACGATATAATAAACATACAGGATAAAGATATACAGAAAATCTTGCGCGATATTGACAGAAAAGACCTTGCTCTTTCATTAAAGATTGCAGATGATAAATTAAAGGATAAAATATTCTCCAACATGTCTGAACGGGCTTCGGATTTATTGAAAGAAGAATTGCAGTATATGGGTAAAGTGAAGCTAAAAGAAGTTGAATCGGCGCAAGCCAGAATAATTGATGTGGTAAAAGCCCTTGAAGAAAACGGTGAAATAAGCCTTAATCTAAGAGGAGGCAACGAAGATATGTATGTCTAGCACTATTAAAATTAATGCAAAATCAAAAAGGTTAAGCGTTTTATTGGGAAATCCGCTTGAAGAGAAAAATTATACGATAGAAACCGATGAAAATGTATTTAAACGGCAATTGGATCAGCACTACGAAAGGGGATTTAATGAAGGAAAGAAAGAAGTAAAAGAATTTTATGAAAAGGAATATACCGAAAGAATAACTCAAAAATATAAGAGCGTTGATAATATAGTCTTACAATTGGAAAGCAAAATCGATGAATATGAATCCGTATTTGAAAAGTTGGTTATAGATTTATCCGTTTCAATTGCAGAAAAGATAATTAAGAGAGAAATAAACCGGGAAACCGTAATTAATACAATTTTAAAGGAATCTATAAAAAAAGTGATGGGATCAAATAAGGTATTTGTAAAGCTTAATCCCGAAGATTTTAAAGTTATTAATGAAGAAAGTCAGGAGCAATTTAATAGCGATTCTTATAATAAAATTAAGTTTGAACCGGAAGACAGGATTGAAAAAGGCGGTTGTTTGGTTGAAACCGAAATCGGCAATGTAGATGCAAGAATTTCATCTCAATTAAACGAAATAAGCAAACAATTGGAAGCAAACATTTAATGGAAGTAGCAGAAAGAATTTATTCCAAGTTTGAAAGAATTATTGAAAGAATCGATCCAATAATTGTTAACGGGAAAGTTTCCGACGTTATCGGATTGGTTATAGTTTCTATTGGACCAAATGTTTCACTGGGAGAAATTTGTACAATAATAGATAGAGAAGGAAAAGAAGTTTGTCAATCGGAAGTAGTCGGTTTTAAGGATGGAAAAGTACTTTCAATTGCGCTTGGTGAAGTGCAAAACATTTCTCCGTCATGTGAAATTAAAGCTACAGGTAAAAGTTTTTCTGTTAACGTCGGTATGGAATTATTAGGAAGAGTAATTGACGGTTTAGGCAATCCTATTGACGGCAAAGGGGCATTGAATTGTTCAAATTATACAACAATATATAGCAGCCCGCCCAGTCCTTTGGAAAGAAAGAGAATAATTACTCCCTTACAGACCGGTATTAGAGCTGTTGACGGTTTGCTTACTGTAGGTAAAGGGCAAAGGCTTGGAATATTTGCAGGCAGCGGTGTTGGTAAAAGTGTTACAATGGGAATGATAGCTCGTAATACAAATGCAGATATAAACGTAATCACATTAATTGGAGAAAGAGGCAGGGAAGTTAGAGAATTTATTGAAAAAGATCTTGGTGAAGAAGGATTAAAAAAGTCTGTTGTAATTGTTGCAACAAGTGATAAAAGTGCTCTTGTAAGAATGAAGGGTGCTTTTATAGGAACTACAATTGCAGAATATTTTCGCGATCAAGGAATGGATGTAGTTCTAATGATGGATTCCGTCACGAGATTTGCAATGGCGCAAAGGGAAATAGGATTGACTGTCGGTGAGCCGCCGACAACAAAAGGATATACACCCTCTGTTTTTGCTATTTTGCCTAAGCTTCTTGAAAGAGCTGGATCAACTGAAAAGGGATCAATTACAGGATTTTATACTGTACTTGTTGACGGCGATGACATGACTGAACCTATTGCCGATGCAGTTAGATCAATTCTTGACGGACATGTTGTCCTTTCGAGAAAACTTGCCAATAAAGGACAATTTCCTGCTGTAGATCCGCTACAAAGCGTTAGCCGTGTAATGCCGGATGTTGTTGACATTGAACACCGGAAACGGGCAATTGTTTTTAATGAAATACTGGCAACTTATAAGGAAGCGGAAGACTTAATTAATATAGGTGCTTATGTAAAGGGAAGTAATCCTCAAATTGATCATGCTTTATCCAAAATAAATCTTTTAAGGGGATTTTTAAAACAGGATATGATGGAAAAGACACTCTATGAAGAGACAATATCGAGGTTAAATCAAATTATAGAGCAACCCTTGTAGGTAAGCTATGGCTAAATTTGTTTATAAATTTGAAGCAGTTAAGAAGGTAAAAGAAACACTTGAAAAAAAAGTGCAAAAAGAAGTTGCTGTAATTGAAATCCAGATTGATAAACTGATGATGGAATATGATAAATTAACCGGTGAGGTAATGGCGAGCAGAACCGCTCCTATCCGTCATAATATAACTGCAGGCGAATTGAAATTTAAAAACGGATATGAGGTATGTTTAGAAAAAGAAAGGATTTCCATTCTTAATCAAATAAATAAGCTGAAAGAAAAAAGAAAAATAAAAATGTCCGAACTTGTTCAGAAAAGCAAAGAACATACAATTTTTGAAACTCTTGAAGATAATTACAGTGAAAATTTTAAGAATGAGCAGAATCATCTCGATATGCAAGTAATTGATGAATTGGCAACTCAAAAGTTTGTTAGGCAAAATAAGTGAAATCTATAATAATATATATCGTGTCTTTTGTTATGGCATTTTTGCTAATTACCGGGGCATTTATTTACTTAAATTCACATTATAAAAATATATTTCAATTCGACTTTACCCCTATTAAGAAGAAGACGATCAAAACATCATCTCCGATTTCCGGCGGTGCACAGTTAACAGAATTAAAAAGTTATTTCCAGAATGAATTTAAACGGGAATTTTTTGACTCGCTTAAAGTTCTTATGGTTGACAAAAGGACCGATACGGTTTACGCCAGCAAACCGGATAGCTCTGCATTAATGGATAGTGTAAAAAGTTTGAAATTGGCACTGCAGCAAACAAGCGAGGAATTAATAAAGCAAAATGATGAGAAAAAAACAGCAAAGGAGAATGCAAAATCCAAAGAGGATAGTATTTATAATGCATGGGTGGAAAAAACCTCAAAATTGTACGAATCTATGGATCCTGATAAAGCAGCTAAAATAATCGGAAGTTATTCCGATAATGTAGCCAGAGATATTATTTATTCTATGAGAAAAAAAAGTGCGGCAGAAATTCTATCTCAATTTAATCCTGAAACGGCAAATAGAATAACGAGAGCGAAATAATATGTTATTTAATCCACAGTTGACAAATACCGGCAATTTATCGGATACCATAGGCTTACCTAAATTAATTAAAAGTAATAAGCCGAATTATTTATTTTCAGATATTGTACGTTTAGTAGGCACTAATCAAACCGAATCAAGCAGTTCAAATTTTAATGCAATTTCAACAAATTCAAGCTCTAATATTTTTCAGGATATATTAGATGAAGCCGCATCCGTTTCGGATAACAATTCCAAACTCTTGGAAAAACAAAAAACTGCCGATTGTACTTCCGAACAAACTTCCGTAACAACTACTGTTCCCGATAATTCGGGCTCGCTCAATACCGTTTCAGCACAAAATTTACAGACTTTCTTAAGTGATTTGTTTAATCAACTTTCAAGTCTCGGTTTCGTTCTAAATAATGTAAAAGGAATTTCTCCACAAACTGATAATGCCGTAAACTTATCCGGGGAATCAGAAGTTGAAGGTAAAAAAACAAATGAGCAAAGTAAGCCGGACCAGCTGAATAATGTAAATCTTAATCAGGCCATTTTTAGTATACTGCAAGCAAATAAACCCGTTGTGCTTAATTTCAATTTTCAAGGACAGCCTGTGCAAATTGAAATTTCAAATTTCCCCCCAAAAGCAATAAACGAAACAGCTGCTAACAATGAAAATCCCGGTGCGGAAAAATTTATTAGTAATTTATTAGATCGAATTTCCACCGGCAACTTGAAATATCAAGTTGTATCCAAAGACAAAAATTCGGATAATAATGTTTTACTGGCCGCTTCTTTAAACGGAGTAAAAAGCAACATAAACAAATTGAAAGAAGTTGAAAATCCGTCTCCTTCAAAATATGAGATTCCAAATTATCTATCTGAATCATCTAAGGAAGATGTAAATTCTGAACTGGTACAGTCGAAGGATGTCGGTCAGGTTGTGAATAGTGTCAACTCTAAGATTGATCAGATGAAGTCTGATTTAAATGACCAATTTACTATTACTGTTTCATCCCCAAATAAAAACTCGACGTTAAAAGATATTCAAGATCTTGAGCAATATTTATACGGTTTGAATAATACCGTTATAAAAAATAATCAACAAAATGCCGGCGATACAACACCTGATTCCGGTTCATTAATAAAGAATTTTAACCCGGATAAAAATATTGCTAAAGTTGAAGGTACTTTCCCTGTTCACATTCCTGAGTTATTTTCTGAGCCTTCAAATCCGACAGTTGGGGCAAAGACGAATAATTTTACTTCTGATTTAAGCAATCAAAAAATAGTGCGAAACTTCATTATTAAAGATTTAAAAAGCTCTAATACTGTAAAAAATGAAAATGTTGCAGAAGTAAATTCAAGTAAGATGATGAAAGATAAAATTCCATCTAAAAATTCCGTTATAGACATAAATTCAGTTCAACCTTTAATTAAGAGCAGAATTGTAAATCCTAATGATATAAACTTAAAAAGTATTCCGGTAAAGAACCTGTCATCAGAAATATTAAAAGAAGCAGGCGTACAGACAAAAATTTCCGGGGGTGATACATCAACGGCCACTGATGGCAATGACTTAAAAAGTAAAGATGTAATAAGGGAAGTTAAAACAATAAATTCAGTTCCAACAAATGATGCGGCTAAAGTGCAGTCTGATCCTGTTAATAACTTAGCCGGTACGGCAATTACATCAAAACAGCAATCGAACAATGATAATGAAAACAAATCCGGAAACAACGGTAATATTATTACTCATGCTTCTTCGACTGAAAAAGCAGATCAGGTGATCAGTACCAATGTGGATACCTCCGGTAAAGATAACGGAAACAGTTCGGATGCATGGAAAAAACAATTTAGTGATGCAACAATTTCATCTTCTCAAGCTTTGAATTCGAATAAGCAGTCTGTAATTAAAGATAATATTGTTGATCAAAACGTGCAGCAATTCAATAACGTATACAAAACAATCCAAGCATCAAATCTAATTACCGAAATTTCTCATTTTATCGAAAAAGGTAAATCAAAAAGTTTAGAATTAAAATTGAAACCCGACAACCTGGGAAAAGTAAAAGTTTCCGTAGAAGTTATTGATAAAGTGGTTCATACAAATATTGAAGTTGAAAACGAATCCGTAAAACAAATTGTTCAAAACAATATTGATAGCTTAAAACAATCACTTACTCAAAACGGCCTTCAATTAAGCAATGTATCAGTATCAGTATCAGGAGGTGAAGCAAAATCAAACAAATCTTTTGTTCAAAAGAAAAAAACAAATCATACTTCCTTTAATAAGAAAATTGATTCTGCACCAGGTGCGGAATCTTCAAAGAAAAGTATGGGTTATAATACTTATGAATATTTAATATAGGAGGACTTATATGATCAATACTGTAAGTGGTGCTACAACAGCAGCATCATCATCAAGCACTTCATCAAATACATCATCATCCACTACCCAGGCAAATGATACTCTTGGTAAAAATGATTTTATGACGCTGCTAATTGCGCAGATGAAAAACCAGGATCCTTTAAATCCTATGGATGGGACCCAGTTTGCTTCTCAATTGGCGCAATTCAGTTCCTTACAAGAATTACAGAATTTAAATGACTCAATGACTCAAAGTATAAATGCAAATTACTCTTTGGCTCAATCAATCAACAACACAATGTCAGCTACTCTCATAGGAAAAGATGTAAAAGTAAGCGGGCAGGATTTAACTTACAACGGTCAAAATTCAGTTCAGCTTGGTTATAATCTACAATCGGATGCTTCATCCGTTTCAATCAATATTTATGATTCAAACGGCACACTCGTAAAATCACTTGATAATTTACCTACCGGTACCGGCGACAACAAAATTTCCTGGGATTTTACCGATGATAACGGTGATAAAGTACCTACGGGTAATTATACTTTTGAAGTAAATGCGAAAACAACCTCGGGGGCGGATATGGCACCGGACATATTTAAGTATGGTACAATTACGGGTGTAGAGTACACAACCTCTGGTACTAAACTTTTGGTAGATAATACCGAATATAATCTATCGGATATTTCCGAAATTGTAAACGGATCTAATTAAGGAGGTAAGTAATGGCTGAAATAAATGGCATAAGCGTTCCGTTTATTCCAATAAATCAGCAGCAGGATTTCGGTCCATCTAAAGTTAAAGGAAATGTTGAAGACTTTAATTCAATTTTTCAGCAGGAACTGGATAAAGTAAAGTTTTCAAATCATGCTTTAAAAAGATTGGAAAACCGTAACATTCAATTAAGCGATATCGAAATCAATAAAATCCAGGATGCTGTTCAAAAAGCCGAATCTAAAGGATCAAAAGATTCTCTGGTTATGATGAACAATACGGCATTTGTGGTGAACATTCCCAACAGGACAGTTGTTACTGCTCTACCTGTAGGAGACAGTCAAGAAAATATTTTTACAAATATAGACAGTGTAGTTTTTGCACAATAAAAATTAATTAAACAATCAGAGCGGGACCTTTTAGGACGCTCTGCTGATTCGACCGACTGACTGAAGTTGAATCAACTAACAATAAAAATCTTAGGAGGTTAAAATGGCACTTCTTAATTCACTATTCGACGGCGTATCCGGAATGCGTAATCTTCAATCCATGATGGATGTTATTGGCAACAATATTGCCAACGTCGATACTATAGGATTTAAAGGTTCTAGAGTTACTTTTAGCGATACGTTCAATGAATTTATTCAAGCCGGCACCAATCCAACCGCAACAACCGGCGGTACAAACAGCTTTCAAATAGGATTAGGATCCAAAATTAATTCCATCGATAAAAATTGGTCGCAAGGAACATTTGAACAAACCGGCAACACTACCGATTTGGCCCTTCAAGGACCGGGTTTATTTATTTTGAAAAGTAACGGGCAAAACTATTATACCAGAGCCGGCTCTTTTATTTTTGATGCAGACGGTAACTTAGTCGATCCGCAAAACGGAGCTATAGTCCAAGGTAAAGTTGCTGTTGACGGAGCGATCCCGTCGGGAAATACAATTCAAAATGTTAAAATAGATAAGAATCTAAAAATACCCGCCATTAAAACATCTGTTGCAACCTGGGGCGGAAACCTTCAAAGTAGTTCAACAGATACACAAACTCAAAATATAGTGCAGAGCGGTACAATTATTCCCGGTACTACTTATCCGAATGATACAACAAAAGATTGTACAATATATGATAAGAATGGAAATGCACTCGATCTTACGGTAAAATACACCGAAACCGCCGCAAATACATATAATATCGATTATAAAATAAGTAATGGAAGCACTGTGCTTCGTGATTTTACTCCTACTTCTCCTCTTGCAACTGGCGTTACAATCAACGGTACCAGTGGACCTAGTACGTATACCATCCCCGCACTTACAACCACTTCCAACGGAACAAACATTGACACTGGTGATATTTCATTAGATGCTACAGCAGTGAGAACAGGCACGGATAATACATTAAGCTATATTGTTGATGATAATAGAACACCAACTATTATAAACGGTTCCGTTTCCGTATATGATTCTTTAGGCAATGCTCATACTTTGTCGGTACAATTCACTAAAACAGATTTAAATACCTGGAGATGGAATGCATCAATACCTGCAACGGACGGAACATTATCAAACAATTCCGGAACAATAACATTTGATTCGAACGGACAAATTTCAACTATGTCTCCAAATCCGGCAATACTTTCATTTGCGCCATCCGGCGGAGCGGAAAATCAAACAATTCAATTGGATTTTGGTTCGGGAACTTCAGGCGTTACACAGAACTCATTGAGTTCACAGATTGCTGCTTTAACGCAAGACGGTTCAGCTTCGGCGTCACTTTCAAATATAAACATCGATCAGTATGGAAACATAGAAGGCATTTTTTCCAATGGTCAATCGCGGGCTTTAGCTCAGATTATGGTCGCAACTTTTGCAAATAATAATGGATTAGTTAGTGTTGGCGACAACATGTACACGGTTGCTGCGAACTCAGGCGATCCGATTGTCGGAGAACCCGGCGAAACAACAGCAACTACAATGCAGTCCGGCGCTTTGGAGCAGTCGAACGTTGATTTGGCTAAAGAGTTTACAAATATGATTGTAGCTCAAAGAGGTTTCGAAGCTAATGCACATGTAATAACAACTTCCGATACTTTATTGCAGGACATTACAAATCTTATAAGATAACTCACTAATAACCTTCCGAAAAAAAAGGAGTACCGGCAAACGGTACTCCTTTTTCTTGTTTTGTTATGCATACATAACTTTATAAAATCAACCAAGTGTAGAATAATAACCAATTTAAAGCTTTTTCTTTTAATAATTTTAATTATATGAATATGGATTTGATTGGCATATCAATTGAACCAATTATCAAAAAAATTAGAAAATTAATGGAAACACGAGAAGAAACATCAGAAGTTAAAAAAATAGAAGAAATTAAGGCCCCAGCAGCAAAATCTTCATTTAATATCAAAATTTTATTATTTGGTATTCCGATTTTTATACTGCAGCTTATCTTGGTTTATTTTGTTACAGCTAATATTCTAATAAAGAAAATAGAAAGTCAGAACGGTATTACATCCGTTAAAAATGTAAAAGAAACCAAAGTAAAGAATCCCAAAGATAAAGCTCCTGTCGAATTAGGCAAATACATTTATTCCATTAGTGATCTAATTGTAAATCCCGCCAATACAGACGGTAAAAGATTATTATTAACTACCGTAGGCTTTGATATTCCCAAAGCCGAAATGGAAACAGAGTTAAAATCACGGGAGGCAATGGTTAAGGATGTAGTTATTACGACACTATCAAGTAAGGATATTGCACAACTGGCAAACACAGCTTATAGAGATACTTTAAAAACGGAAATTACCGGGAAACTTGAAAAATTAATTCCCGATGTAACAATAAATGATGTTTATTTCAGTAAATATATAATTCAATAAAATTATGGCTGAAGTACTTTCACAACAAGAAATAGATCTCCTGCTTAATAAAGTAAAAAGCGGGGAAGAAGAAGCTCCGTCGCAAAATAATGAAAGGGAAGCCGTACTATTTGACTTTCGTTTGCCTAATAGAATTTCGAAAAATCAGCTGAGAACTATTAGAAACATCCATGAGAATTTTGCAGAAAGCTTTGCTTCTTTTTTGGTTTCGAAACTTCAATGTATTGTAAATATTAATGTTACATCCATCGATCAAATATATTATTCGGAATATATATTATCGGTCTCCAATCCTGCATGTTTATATACTTTTGATATAAAGAATACAGATATAAAAGGCATTTTGGAATTGAATGTTGATTTATCTCTTGTTCTGGTAGATAGACTGCTAGGAGGCAGCGGCACAGGAGCCAAACAAACGAATATTATTACACCTATTGAACAAAAAGTGCTTACACAGATTTCCGAAAGAGTTATGCTCGACATGCGCAAAGCCTGGCAAATGGTTGATAATTATGAATTCAGAATTGAAAGATTTGAATCCGATATTGACTTTGCCCAGATTACGTCACAAAGCGAATCGGTATTACTTATCTCATTCGAGGTTATTATAGGTGAAAAATCTTATATGATGAATGTTTGCTTTGCTACCTTTGCTTTCGATACAATATTATCAAAACTTTCATCTCAAAAATTGTCGTCAATCAGACCGACAAAATATAAAGGTACGACATCCAATGAAATTTTAGCAAATCATTTATACAAAACTTTTTTAAACTTAGCTGTAGAATTTGGTAAGGCCAAAATTACCGTAAGGGAGTTATTAGATCTGGAAAATGGGGATATTATTAAACTTGATACCACCATTAGTGATGAACATTTAATAAAAGTGGGTAATAAAACTCTTTTTTACGGGCGTGCAGGAGTAATTAATAAACACAAAGCAGTTAAAATTACAAGAAAAGCAGAAACGAACAATAAATTATTATAGGTAAAATAATGGGAGATAGTACAGAAAAAGAAAACCGGATGCCTCAAGAAAATGAAGATGCAAAAGAGGAAGTTTTTTCCAGTCCTCAGGAAAAATCGCAGGGTTCTAAAGTAACAGCAGGTATAGCTGACTTCGAAGAATTTGATGATTCCAAAATTAAAGGGGCAACTTCCTCCGATAAATTAAACTTTCTTCAAGATCTTCAACTGAATGTCTTTATTGAACTCGGAAGAACTCAGATGCAGATAAAAGAAATTTTGGAACTCGAAAGAGGCTATGTTATTGAGCTGGATAAATTGGCCAGCGAACCGGTGGACATTTATGTAAATAATAAAAAAATAGCCGAAGGAGAAGTAGTTGTTATTGACAAACACTTCGGCATACGAATAACAAATCTTAATGAAGCCGCAAATAGATTAAAGGAATTGTACTAATGACCTTTCTAGACATAGTAAAAGCAATTATTCCATTGGTACTTATTGTAGGCATGCTTTACGGTGTACTGTTTTTTGTAAAAAAGTTCGGAATTTCATTTAAGGGAAATAAAAAAGGTTCGGTTGCTATTAATGTTATAAGCTCACATATGATTATGCCTAAAAAATATATTTCCGTTGTAAAAGTTGACGATAAACTTCTCGTACTTGGGGTCAGCGAACATTCTATTTCACTTCTTAAGGAAATGGATCAGCCTGAAGATTTAAGTAAAACATTCTCCGATAATGATAATAAGAATAATTTTTTAGATTTATTAAAAAAGAATATTGGACTGAAATGAAGAAGGTAATTTTTCTAATCTTATTGCTTATCGTTTTAAGTCCGGCTTTGGTTCATGCACAGCAGGCGACATCGGTACCGTTTCCCCATATCGGAATAAATGTCGGTACTTCAAGTAAGCCCGGCGATATTTCGGTTACATTACAGCTCTTGCTGCTTTTAACTGTCCTATCGTTAGCTCCTTCGTTAATGATTATGACGACTTCTTATTTAAGAATAATAATAGTTTTTCACTTTTTAAAGACTGCATTGGGTACGCCCCAGATGCCGCCAAGCCAGCTAATAGCAGGTATTGCGCTATTCATTACTTTCTTTATAATGGCCCCTACATGGAGTAAAGTAAATGATACCGCGCTTAAGCCGTTAATGAATGGTAAAATTACGGCCGAACAGGCGTACGATAAGGGAATTGAACCGGTAAGAGAATTTATGTTTAGAAATGTAAGGAATGATGATCTTGAATTGTTTATAGGTCTAGCCCATCTTAAAAGACCAAACGATCGTAAGGATCTCCCCACTTATATATTAATTCCTGCATTTGTACTAAGCGAACTGAGAGCGGGATTCATAATCGGCTTTTTCCTCTTTATACCTTTTGTAATGATTGATATGATAATTGCGAGTATCTTAATGTCTATGGGAATGATGATGCTTCCGCCTACTCTTATTTCACTCCCATTTAAAATTTTATTATTTATCCTTGTCGACGGATGGCATTTAATAGTTGGGTCAGTAGTAAGGAGTTTTAGGTAAATGACTGAAGAATTGGTAATCGAAATTCTAAAAGAAGCATTTTATACAACTTTTTTAATATTATTACCGATACTGGGTGTTTCTCTGATAGTTGGAATAATAATATCGATTTTCCAGGCGGCAACGTCTATACAGGAAATGACATTAACGTTTGTTCCAAAAATTCTTGTAACTGCAATAGCAATTATTTTTTTGCTGCCCTGGATGCTTGATAAAGTTATTACGTTTACCGATAAAATGTTAACAATATTTATTACAGTATTAAGATGATTAATATACCGGTCGGCGATTTTGTAATTGTACTTCTTATCTTTTTAAGAATAGCCGCAGCATTTTTTGCTTCACCTATTTACAGTCATAAATCAATTCCGAATCTGGTAAAGGTATTTTTAGCGCTTTTAATTGCATATATAATTTTTTTAACGATTAATAAGTCGACTATTGTGGTGGAGTTCACGCTCGGCTGGTTGTTTGCAAATGCGGTAAAAGAAATAATTACGGGCTTAATTTTGGGTTATATGTTGAACTTTGTTTTTTACGGAATACAGTTTGCGGGTTCAATAATCGGTTTAAATATGGAACTGTCTATGGCAGAAACATTAAATCCGATTGACGGCACAAGTACTAATGAAATAGGTCAGGTTTTATTTATGGCTGCATTGCTGTTATTCTTTTTAATCAACGGCCATCATTATATAATAAGTGCGCTTGTTTATTCCTTTTCAATAGTTCATTTAGGTGTATTTACAATAAATGAATCCGTTTATCACCTACTTATTAAGTATTCTGCAGATGTATTTATAATTGCCGTAAAAATAGCTTCGCCAATAATGGTTTCTTATTTCTTAATATACCTGGCTGAAGGTATTATAGCGAAGGTCATTCCTCAAATGCAGGTTTTCTTTGTTGTGCAGCCCTTAGTTGTAGGACTTGGTTTTATTTTATTAGTGGCCTTAGCACCTGTTTATTTATATGTAATAAAATATTTATTGAAAGGTTATGAGGATAATTTAATGTCTATTATGAGAGCGATGGGACAATAATTATGGCGGAAACCGACGGCCAAGAAAAAACCGAACAACCTACCGGTAAAAAGCTGGAAGACAGCCGTAAAGAAGGTAAGGTAGCTAAAAGTATCGAAGTAAACGCGTTTGCTATTTTTACTTCCGGTTTGTTAATGGTATACTTTACAAAGAGTTTTTTAAGCAGCCGCATTTCGGATTTTTCAATAAATATTTTTAATAAACTGGATGTTCTGAATATTAATAGGAATATGATCCAAAATTTTACCAAGGAAACTCTTTTTTTCTTTTTGATTACTCTCGCTCCGATATTAGGAATACTATTTGTCGTAAGTTTGGTAGCCAATGTAGCACAGGTAGGATTAAAATTTAGTCCTAAAGCATTAAAGCCCGAATTAAATAAATTCAATCCGTTTTCCGGAATAAAGAGAGTATTTTTCTCATCCGGTTCTATAGTTGAACTTGCAAAGTCGCTGCTAAAGCTAATCGTAATTGGAGGGTTTACTTATTCCGTATTATCCGGTTTTATAACGGAATCTTCAATACTTGTTGAATTGACAATTCCTGAAATCGTAAAATATATGGTACAATCTTCATTTAACCTGTTATGGAAGATATCGCTTCTGTATATAGTAATTGCAGCAATAGATTTAGTCTTTCAGAAGAAAAAATTTATTAAAGATATGATGATGACCAAACAGGAAGTTAAGGAAGAAAACAAGCAATCCGAAGGCGACCCCCAGATAAAATCTAGAATACGCAGACTGCAATATGCTGCTGCAAAAAATAGAATGATGCAGAATGTTCCCAAAGCAGATGTAGTAATAACAAATCCTACTCATTTTGCAGTTGCATTAAAGTATGATGCTTTAAAAAGTTCGGCACCTAAAGTGGTTGCAAAAGGAGTAGACGAATTAGCACAAAAAATAAAAGAAATAGCCAGGGAATATAATGTCCCGATTCATGAAGATCGAGAATTGGCGAGAGCACTTTACAGAATCTGTGATGTTGGTGATGAGATTCCATCTGCTTTATTTAAGGCCGTTGCACAGGTACTGGCTTATATCTTTCAATTAAAAAACAAAAAGAAAAAAAAGCTGATAGTATAAATTGAAATCTTTAGGAAGAAATACCGATATAATTTTAGCCTTTGGCCTGATCTTTATGCTGGGCTTGATGATAATTCCGCTGCCGCCCGCAATGCTGGACTTTTTCCTATCACTGAATATTACGCTTTCAATATTAATTCTTATTGTTTCTTTATATATTCAATCGCCGCTGGATATATCAGTATTCCCCGGTTTACTGCTTGTTCTTACTCTTTTCAGGCTTTCGCTAAATATTAGTTCCACGAGATTAATATTATTAGACGGCTACGCCGGAAAAATTATTGATACTTTCGGACAGTTTGTTGTAGGTGGAAACTATGTTGTAGGATTTATAATTTTTATTATACTTGTAATTATACAATTTATAGTAATCATTAAAGGATCCGGCAGAATTTCGGAAGTTGCTGCAAGGTTTACACTGGACGCAATGCCCGGTAAACAAATGGCAATTGATGCAGATTTAAATACCGGGTTGATAAATGAATCGGAAGCCAGGACCAGAAGAGAATCTATCAGCAGGGAAGCCGAATTCTACGGAGCTATGGACGGTGCCAGCAAGTTTGTTAAAGGAGATGCAATTGCCGGTCTTCTTATTAATTCAATAAACATTATCGGCGGATTTATAATTGGTGTTGCCGGTAAAGGAATGTCATTTACAGACGCCATTCATACTTATACTATTTTAACCATTGGTGACGGCCTGGTTTCTCAGATTCCCGCGTTATTAATTGCAACTTCTGCAGGACTAGTAGTAACCAGAAGCGCAGGTGGAACTGCACTTGATCTGCAGATGAGGAAACAACTTATGTCGAATCCGCGGGTACTTGCAACCGTATCCGGTGCAGTCGGTTTATTTTCATTGATTCCCGGTATGCCTATGTTACCGTTTCTTTTGTTAAGTGCTGCGTTGGGAACGGCTGCTTATTTAACTAAGAAAGCCAGAGCTAAATCATCTGCTAGTATTGAACCGCAGGAGGTTGAAGCTGAACCTATAGAGGAAAAAGTTGAGCAGTACCTGCAGGTGGACCCGGTTGAGATTGAAATAGGTTACGGATTAATAAGTTTGGTAGATGAAAAACAGGGTGGAAATTTATTTCAAAAAATTTCTTCAACACGTAAATATATAGCTCTTGAATATGGTGTATTAATTCCTCCGGTTAGGGTTCGGGACAATCTTCAGCTTGAGCCTAATGAATATATAATTAAGATTAAAGGAAATGTAGTTGCTGCTTATGAAATTTATTCGGACAGATTTCTTGCAATGAATCCGGGAAATGTTAATGAAGCTCTAAGCGGCATTCCTACGAAAGATCCGGCATTTAATCTTTCAAGTTACTGGATAACACGTGAAGAGAAAGATAAAGCCGAACTGCTTGAATATACTGTTGTAGATAGTATCTCCGTTTTATCAACCCACCTGCAGGAAACTCTTAAGAAAAACTTCGATAAAATTCTTACCAGGCAAGCGGTGAAACAGCTTCTGGAGAATTTAAAGAAAGAATATCCAGCTGTTATTGAAGATATAAATTCGGATGTTTTGACTCTCGGTATTATTCAAAAAGTACTGCAGAATTTGTTAAAAGAATTCATACCAATAAAAGATCTTGTTCAAGTCCTGGAGGCTTTAATTGATTATTCCAAAGTAACAAAAAATATTGATGTGCTTACGGAATATGTACGGCATGCTATGGGTGATACTATTGCAAACCTATATAAAGACCAGAATGGAATAATACATGCTGCTGCATTGGGAGAAGAGATTGAATCGAGTATTACAAAGTCTCTACAAAATCAAAAAGAGGCGGTACAAACATTAGGTCTTAATCCCGTTGAATTAAAAGAATTAAACGATACTATTAAAATATATACGGATCATTTTAAAATGCTGGGTTATGTACCTATTATTATTACATCGGCAACAATACGGCCGTATTTCTACCGCTTGATTAATTCAAGCTTCCCGGATGTAATTGTACTTTCATATTCGGAACTTCCTTCAAATATAGAAATTGAGTTTATAGAAAAATTAGAGGTAGCAGATGCAAATTAAAAAATTCATTGCCCCGACATTAAAACAGGCTTCGGTACAAATGAAAAATGAATTGGGAGGCGAAGCAGTAATTCTGGGTACAAGGGTAATTTATAATAATAGCGGGAATTCCCAAAAAATGTTTGAGATTACTGCAGGTATAGAGGAGCAGGAAGCTGTTATCGAATCCGTAAGAGCTAATGTAAAAAATAATTCATCGGGAATTAATCAAAATCTCCCGGATGAGCTTAAAAAATTGACTGATAAAATTTTTATCAATCCTTCTATTAAGGAAGAATCTTCAAAAGGCAAACAGCCACCTTCAAGAAAAAGTCAATATAAATCCGATTCTATAAACAATATTGAAAAAGAATTAAAGAAGGTGGTGGATACTTTATTTAATCATGAAGTTAAAAAATCGATTATTACATCTCTTGTTAATCAGCTAAAAAAATATAAGGGCTTTCTTCATGAATCGAATTTGAACAGCTATGTACTATCGAGTTTGGCATCTATGATTCCTACATATCATTTTGAAGTTAAGAAAGAAGACAAACCAAAAGTAGTTGCATTAGTCGGACCGACAGGAGTAGGTAAAACTACTTGCATTGCGAAATTGGCGGTAATATCAAAGATATTGCATAACCTGAGTGTCGGACTTATCTCGATAGATACATACCGTCTCGGTGCAATTGATCAGTTAAGAATTTTTTCCGAAATAAGTAATGTTGATATGCTGGTTGCTTATGAACCCAAAGACATGTCCGGCTTGATGAATTCATTTAAGGACAAGGATATTATTTTTATAGATACGGCAGGGAGAAGCCAGAATAACCGGGAACAATTATCAAAAACAACCGAGTTTTTAAAGGCATCCAATGTTAATGAAACGTACCTCGTTTTAAGTTCAACCGGAACAACGAGAAATCTTACAGATGTTGCAGAGAAATTTAAAATATTCGATTATAATTCAGTTATTTTTACCAAGATTGATGAAGCCGTAACCTACGGAAATATCTTAAATGTTGTTAATACATTTAATATTCCGACATCATTTCTAACAAACGGGCAGGTAATACCGGATGATATAATATCGGCAGATCCTGAATTTATAGCCAATATGATATATACGGGAAAGATAAATTAATGTTCGGGCAGGCAGAAAGATTATTTGAGCTTAAAAAGCTGAATAAAAATCAAAATCAAAACATATCATCCAAAATTTTTGCTTTTACTTCGGGGAAGGGAGGTACTGGCAAAACATTTATATCGTTAAATCTTGCTTATTCCTTATCAAAACAAGGTAAAAAAGTTTTGTTTGTAGATTTAGATCCCAACCTGTCGAATGCAAATATTATGATTAATGTAATTGCCGAAAAAACTTTATATGATTTTTTTACCGAACAAAAGCTTTTAAGTGAGCTTGTCAGTGTATATGAACCCAACCTGCATTTTATTTTTGGTGATTCCGGGAAACTGAACTATCCTGTAAAAAAGACAGGGATAATTTCTAATATGTTTAATCAATTGAGATCAATACAGAAAGATTATGATTTCATTTTTCTAGATACGGGTTCAGGTGCAGGAGATGAAACATTGTCTATATTGAATCAGGCAGACAACAATATAATTGTAACATTACCGGAACCGACCGCTGTAATGGATTCATATGTAATGCTCAAATTATTGAATGCCGGTCAATATAGCGGGAAAAAATTAATTATTGTGAATAAGTGTATTGACGGGAAAGACGGAAAAGAAACATTTGACAAATTATCTGTGGCATCGAAACATTTTTTAAAAGAAACTCCGGTTTTTTTAGGAGAAGTAAGTTTTAACCAATCTGTTAGCAACTCTATTATTGAACAGGAAATATTTATTAAAAAAAATATTAATTCAAAAGTCGGCAGCCAGATAAAGGTGATTTCACAGACACTTAATGAATTCAATCATATGGCTAATATTCTCCAACCGCAAATTTCACAAGCATTTTAATCGTCAAAAAACAGCCGAATATAAACCTTCAACCAAGTTTTTCACTTTGAAAGAGTTGGTATAATAATTGAATTTTTTCAATAAAAACTTGATGGAAAATGAATAAAATAGTATTTCAATTTGGTTTATTGGTTTTTTCTCTCTCTCTAATTTTTTTCAGTCGCGTCGGCTTGCCGGTCCAGCAAGTTTTATTAAGATCTTTTATAGTTTTTGTAGCAACAACACTTATGCTCGGGTTTATAGTAATGGTGTTCGTTAACGCAATAAATAAAGCTTCTTACAAAAAGAAAGAAATAATAGATAATAATAGGAAATAATTATTATGGATAATACAAATTTGTGGGCGGAATTTAAAAAGGCCCCAACTACAGGCCTTAAAAAACAAATCATAATTAATTATGTAAAATTAGTTCATTATGTTATTCATAACTCGAAATTTATTTCCTTAGAATTTCTTGATGACCGGGATTATTTTCAATTCGGAGTCGAAGGACTTAGCGAAGCGATCGATCGTTTTGACCCTGATTACGGAACTAAATTTGAAACTTATGCCATTCAAAGAATAAGAGGAAAAATTATAGACGAACTGCGAAAGCTTCAGATCAAACCAAGGCCTGTACAAAATGAAAAACGTCGTCAACCTATTTATTCAAATGTTTCTTTAAACAGTCCTGTAGATGATGAAGACGGCTATATGCTTTATGAGATATTACCGGATGAAAGTGAGATTCCAGATACAACTGCTGAAAAAAATGAAGCTAAAGAGCTTTTGGTTGAAGCAATTAAAAGTCTTGAAGAAAGAGATAGGCTTATTATAAGCTTATATTATTATGAAAACTTGAATTATAAAGAGATAGCCAAGTTACTTAATATAACGGTATCAAGGGTTTCACAAGTACATACAAGAATAATTGAAATGTTAAAAACAAAGCTGGCATGTTTAAATGATTAACAACTCGACTGAAAATATTAAAGATAAAAATATTAGGCTGTTATCTAATATTAGAAATCTTCCTTCAATTCCTTCAATAATATTTGAAGTTTCTAAATTATTAAGCTACTCAAATACAAGCGCTTCCGATCTTGGTAAAGTAATTGGTAAAGACCAAGGATTAGTTGCAAGAATATTAACGGTTGCAAATTCCCCTTTGTACGGTTTACCCAGACGCGTTGCAACAATTGAATTTGCAATTGTAATTCTCGGCTTTGAGCATATAAAAAATATTGTAATGGCTTTGTCTATGATTGAAGCATTTAAGGGAAATGATAAAAACAATTGGGACGATAAGTCCTATTGGAATCATACGCTTTTTACTGCTACCGCTGCAAAAGGAATTGCCGATGACCTCGGTTATCCGAAATCCGGTGAAGTTTTTACCGCCGCTCTTTTACATGATTTGGGAATATCCGTCGTTCAAAGATATTTCAATAAAGATTTTAATACTATTTGTAATATGGTGGAGTACCAGCATATGAGACATTTGAATGCGGAAGAGTTAGTGCTCGGTTTTACTCATCAAGAAATAGGAAAATTCTTAATTGACAAATGGAATTTACCTGAAGCACTTGGCGAAGCAATTGCAAACCATCATCATCCGTCTAAAGCAGAAAAGAATAAAGTTCTTGCTTCCATTATTCACCTTACAGATTATATGACTCAGCGGATTGGCGCAGGAAGTTTTTACTGGGACGAAAACATGCAGTTTGACGATAACATTATCGACATTTTAAAATTCGGAGATGAATCAAGGCTGAACAATTTTATAGACAGCCGCGCACAGCTATTTAAAGATCAATCATCTGAAATAAAATATTAAAGAAGAATAATACTATGGTATCACTAACATCTACATTGGAACAGAAAAAAGGAAAGACGGAATTAATTTTAAAGAATATATTTAACCTTCCGCCGGTTCCCAAAGCACTGCAGGAAGTTCTAAATTTATTGGATGATCCTAAGACTATTAATTTCCAGTTAACTAATGCTATTTCAACCGATCAAGGGCTGGTAACAAAAATTTTAACGATTGCAAATTCACCCTTATTCGGCCTGCAGAGAAAAGTTACAACTATTGATTTTGCGTTGCTTATACTGGGTCATCATGAATTAAGAAATATTGTATCGGTTCTGTCAATTGTTGAATCATTTAAAAATAAAACCGATAAATACATGAACCAAAAAACTTTTTGGCTGCATTCTTTTTTAACCGGCACTGCTTCAAAAAAGCTTGCAGATGACTTGGATTATTCAAATTCAGGTGAAGCTTTTGTCGCCGGTTTTCTTCATGATGTCGGTTTATCTATTATCCACAGATTTATGCATTCAAGTTTTATAGAAATTTATGAAATGGTTAAAACCCAAAAAGTTAATTATCAGGAAGCAGAACTAGAAGTTCTGGGTATGACCCATGAACAAATCGGCCAATATCTCTTTGAAAAATGGAATTTTCCCGAAGCTTTGTGCGATGCTATCCTTAATCATCATAATCCGGAAAATTCTTCTAAAAATAAAATGCTTGCATCAATTGTTCACATGGCAGACTTTATGGCATATAAATTTTCCAACGGCGACGCACAGTGGGATAAAGGACTTCAGATGAATCTTGCCGAACTGGCTCATCTGAGGATTACATCAATGGGCGAGGCAGAAACTTTTATAAATGATTATAAAGAGTTGTTCATTCATCAGATAAGATCGGTAAGGTTTTTAAATTGAGAATTATTAAGAGCAATACTTTAAGGTATGAAGCGTTTCACAAAACGCTTCCTTCCATACAAAAAGCCGGAACAACAGCAGCTGTTTTCGGAGATCGTCAATTTGTAGGTGAGGAAGAATTACCCGGTGTCGCAGGCAAAGGATATGATGTTTTAATTAAAATTTTAAGCTTCATTAAAAATATAAGAAATATTAGCGATCGCATTTCACTGGTAGATAATTTAAGAGACATTCTTACAAATCTATTAAATAGTAAGGAATCGAATATCTTCTTATTTAATGAAGAACAATCTTCATTTGAACCGATTTCGCCGAATGTATCTTCAAGAGCAAAATATTTTATAAACAATGCCTTTAATTCGGGAACTCTAAACGGAATTTACAATACCGGCAAGCACAGAATTATTCTGGATTCTCTTGTTTACAATATAGACGGAACAAAGTCATTTTATCTAATAGTACCCTTTTCAGGCAGAATAAAAAACAAAGGATTGCTGCTGGTATTGTTGTCTCATACTCTAAATGAAAATTCTTCGGAAATCAATTTGATTAAAATTTGTCTGGAAATGCTCTTATCCCGTCTGGAATTAATTACGAAGAAAGAAGAGCTGAAAAAAACTTACGGCGAATTACAGTTATTTAGATCAAAACTTTCTAATGATTTTAAGCTTTCCGCTATCGGAGAATTAACCACAGGGATTGTGGAAGATATCCTATCACCGATGCAGGTTATTCAAAGCAGTACCGAGTTTTTAAGAAGCGATAATTCTTCCAAAGATGATAATGTGCTGGATACGATAAATGTTCAAGTTAAAAAAGTTAAAAATGTAATCAGCAGGCTTGTAAATTTTGCAAATACCGGAGATATAAAAAATAAAATATATCCCTGCAGCATAAATAATTTAATAAACGATTTTTATTTAATGTTTAATTCTTCGCTAAAGAATGCAAATTATGAATGCGTGCTTGACTTGGAAAATAATATTCCGCCTTTACTTACCAATGAAAATTATATCAATCAGATTTTAACAAATATTTTCCATTTGATTAAAGCCGGTAACAATAAAGCCGGCGGTATTTTAATCCAGACAAGAAGCATGAATGAAAAAGTAACGGTTACGTTTTTATCGACAGATTATTTCGAGGAGCTGCGAACGGATAGTGAGGATAGAATGCATGATATCAGTCTTAAGATAGTAAAGAACATCATGCTTCAGCATGAGGGCGGAATTGCTTACGAGTCCGATAATAGTAAAGGTACGATAATCAAGTTATCATTTCCATTAAAAAGGAAGATAGTAAGATGAAATTAGTTCTATCTGTTTTGTTAATTATGTTACTCGCATTAGTAATGTACGGCAAAAATAAGGCTTATAAGAAAAAAGTTAAAGCTGATGATAGCTCATTAATTATTCCTTCGAACGGAGAATCCGGGAGAATAAATATCAAAAAAATGGTTGCCGCGCAAATTGAACAGGCACATAAGAAGATGATTGCCGAACAATCAAAATCCAAGACAGCAGAAACTAAAAATGTTAAAATTAAAAAAGCGGCAGCTATTTCACATAGTTTAATTACACTTCCGGATTTTTTTAATTCCTTATTCACAACCTGGATGAAAATTAAAATTCTTGTATTTGCATCCATTATAGCGGCATTTGTAATAGTTATTAGAAGAAAGAAAAGCAGTAAATTATTCAGAACCAAACAGGCATTAAAAAACAATATAAAATTATTAAGAGAAGAAAAAATATTTGTCAAGCATAATAATAAATTATCCGGTGTACGTAGCAGACTTAAGAACAGTCCTTCCTTATATAATCAATCAAAAGAAGGATTATTAAAAGCAGCAAAGGAATTAAATATTTCTCAAAGCGAAATTTTACTTGCTGCAAAAATTAAATCAAATGAATTAAACAAAACTTGGTTTACAAAGTAATGAATAATTTACAGACCCAATATTCCGGCGGCATGGAACACATAAAAGGTGACTTTATTTTCGGCAGCAGCCTGCACTCCATTGTCCGGATTGAAGTTTTAGGAAGAAATTCCAACTGGTATAAAATTTTAGTCAACGGGAAGTTATACCAGTCAAATTTACCCGTAACGGTTTTGCCGGGAGATATTTTGCTTGCAAAAGCAATAAATCTAAATCCGATAAAGCTTCAACTGAATGATTTACATAATGCGGAACTTGATTCCGATTCGCTGATTTATTTGCTGGATAAACTTAATGTAGAAATAACTGATATCTCGTTGGAAATAATAAAAATATTGTTGAAAATCGGGAAACCTGTTATTAAATCAAGCATTGAAAACCTCATCGATTTAATTGAGAAAAAAGGAAAGAATGCCGCCTTATCAAACTTGGAATTTTTAATAAAATTATTTAGCGATTCCGTAAACTATTCAAAAGTAAACGAAAACAATATACAGTATTTTCAAATTCCAATAGAGCAATTGGTTCAACTAATTTTCTCTTCATTTATAAAACTTATTTCGGAATCTCATACCGCCGAT
This sequence comes from uncultured Ignavibacteriaceae bacterium, assembly GCA_964498065.1. Lineage (GTDB taxonomy): Bacteria > Bacteroidota > Ignavibacteria > Ignavibacteriales > Ignavibacteriaceae > FEN-1297. Next base: position 24,457 of record CAZCFZ010000011.1, on the reverse strand, counting down.
GAAATTAATGATCTGGCAAATATTGTCGTCCTTAATTTGGATGAAGAAGGCGGAAAAATGCCGACATGTGAGGTAAATGAATTATTAAATTGGACTAAGAAAAATTTAGGCAGCAAACGTAATGAAATATCAAAGTTAGCTGCATATATTTTTTCATACCTCTATCAAAAAATGTTTTTCCTGAAAGTCGGCCAATCACCGGAGTTTTTTATCTTAAAGCATAACGAAAAATATCAGCCGGTATTTTATAATCTGCAGAGTAAAAAGGAAGATAACGGTTCAAGATTTTTAACCGGCTCTTATGATTTGAAAAGTGAATTATCCGGTCCTGCTCATATTGATGGGATCGATTCCGGCAACAATATAAATATTAATGTATCGCTTAATAAACAAAACCAAAATTATCTTGTTGTTCAAAAGAAGTTAAAGAAAGATTTGGTAAGAAAAACATCATTAAATGTAAATGTAAATCTTTCAGAAAAGAGCTCTGCCGGATATGCAAAGATCAAAGATTTTCACTCTATTAATAGAATAAACTAAATAGCAGATGACAACGGAAAATAAATATGAAGTTATTATGCCTGAGGACGAGACAATAACTGAAGTTACGGATTTTTACAAGGATTATGTTGACATGTTTTTTAAGCTGAATTTTGTCTTTATGCAAGTGATTGAATTTATTCTTAAAAATAAATTAAATAATGAGGAATAGTTATGGTCAAAGGTATTTATTTGGCAGCCAGAGGAATGCAGGCAAGGATGAAAAATATTGAAGTAGTTGCCAACAATCTTGCTAATTTAAATACAACCGGGTTTAAAGAAGAGATGCCTTTTACAATGGTAATGAATCAGTATGGAAAAGTAGCTTTACAGCAGAATACGGACTTTGAACAAGGCAATCTTATGCAGACTTCTAATCCCCTGGATTTGGCAATTTCCGGCAACGGATATTTTGTCGTTCAAACAGATAATGGTACCGAACTGACAAGAGACGGAAATTTTAAAATTTCAAACGAAGGATACCTTGTAGATGAAAACGGCAATAAGGTTATGGGTACGAATGGTGCAATTTACCTGGATAAACTATCACCCGATCAAAAAAAATTCGTTACAATTTCAACCAGCGGGGAAGTAAGCATGGGGGGAAATATTATTGATAATCTGCTTATTGCAAAAATGAATGATCCGCAGGAAGCGCCAAGAACTACGGGAGTAAATTTTTCTGCGGACGGCGTAGGTTATCAGGCTGCATCACTAAGTGATTATACTGTCAAACAAGGCTATCTTGAAGAATCTAATGTTAATCCTATTAAAGAAATGGAAAATATGATTCAGCTGAATAATGAATATGACTCGGCACATAGAATTATAAATTATTTGGACAAATCGCTTGACGAAGCAAACCAAATTGGTAAAGTATAAGGAAGGAGAAGATTATGCCAACAAGAGCTCTTAGAACCGCAGCATCAGGCATGTATGCTCAGGAACTAAATATTGAAGTTATATCAAATAATATTGCAAACATCAATACTACGGGATATAAAAAGAACAGAGCGGAGTTTCAAGATCTAATGTATCAGCAGGTAAACGTAAGCCCTGTTGATTCTTCCGCTACCGGTGTAAGCGGAGCTACAACAGATACGCTCCAGATCGGAAACGGTGTACAACCGACTTCAACAGAAAAGATTTTTACTCAGGGTGACTTAACCGCAACTAATAATCAGCTTGACTGTGCTATTCAAGGCGACGGATTTTTCCAGATAAAGAAAAGCGACGGAACTTATGCTTATACGCGCGACGGTTCCTTCAAAGTTGATGCCGACGGCAGACTTGTTACCTCCAGCGGTTATATCTTAGATCCCGGTCTTACCTTAGATTCAAATGCATTGAGTGTTTCTATAGCTAAAGACGGAACAGTAACAGTTAATCAAGTGGGCGGGAGTTCTTATGTATTAGGCAACATTCAACTTGCTAGATTTATGAATCCAGGCGGATTAAAATCTTTGGGCGATAATCTTTATGCACAAACCGATGCTTCGGGAACACCTATAATCGGCACTCCCGGGCAGGATGGTTTTGGCGAAATAAATCAGGGCTATCTGGAATCTTCTAATGTTGATATAGTTCAGGAAATGATTGCAATGATAGCGGCACAAAGAGCGTACGAAATAAATTCGAAAACCGTACAAACAGTTGAAAATATGATGCAAATGGCAAATAACTTGAAGACTTCTTAAATGAGTATGATAATATTATTCATATTGTCGTTGGTTATTAATTCAAATAATTCCTTTAAAGGACAAATTGAAAATTATTTGAAGAAGAATCTTTCCGGATATCAGGATTACAAGTATGAAATTCTGCAGCTACCCTCAACTTATAAAAAAATTGAGTTATTAAAACCAAATGAATTCAATTTAAGCGGTAATATGATTTATATACCTGTTCAGGTAGTTGATAAAAGCGGCAGGGAGTTTAGATCTATTTTATCCGTAAAATTAAAACTTTATAAGAATGTTCTTGTAGCAGTAAAAAATATATCGCAAAAAACAGATTTAAATGAGAACGATTTTATTTTTAAAAAAGAAGATATAACTCAAATAAAAGGTACGCCTGTATATTCGCTTAAGGATATTAGCTGTTTGCGAAGCAAAATATTTATTAAATCCGGAAATATTTTAGTTGACCAGATGACGGAAAAAATCCCTGTTGTTAAAGTCGGAGACGAACTTTATGCCAGGTACATTAACGGTAATGTAATAGTTTCAACAGTAGTATTTGCAAGACAGGAAGGCGTAACCAATCAAATAATTTCGGTTATAACTAAAGACAAAAAACTTTTTAAAGCTAAAATCATTGATTCGAAAAACGTAATTATAATTGAGTAATAACATGAAAAAAATAATTATTTCAATGCTGTTTGTTTTTTCCTCGAGCTTATTAGCGCAAAATATGAGGCAGAATGCTTTCTCTTCACTTTTCTCCGATCAGAAGGCAAGCCAGGTTGGGGATGCAATTACAATTCTTGTAGTTGAATCTTCACAGGCATCAAATAATGCACAAACAACTACCGGTAGAGCAAGTACACTGGGGTTGTCGGGCAAAGGCGATATGGGGACAAAAACACTTCCAAGTGCAGATTTAAATCTAGGGACCACAAATGATTTTAAAGGTTCCGGTTCTACATCAAGCCAGGGATCGGTGAATACAAAAATTAGTGCAACAGTTGATTCCGTACTGGCAAACGGAAATCTTTTGATTGAAGGAAGAAGAAAAATTACCATAAACGGTGAAGAACAGACAATTTTTATTAAAGGGATTGTCCGTCCTGCCGACATTTCTGCCGACAATTCCGTTTTATCTTACAATATTGCCGAAGCGCAGATTGTTTTTACCGGTAACGGATCAATTAATAGTGCTCAATCACCCGGCTGGTTAACAAAATTTTTACATTGGATTTTTTAAGGTCAAAATTAAAATGAAAAAAATTGTTTTTGTTTTTTTGCTTTTAGGTATTACCTCAATCTATGGACAAAGAATTAAGGACATAGCCTATATTACCGGTGAGAGTTCCGAGCAAATAATCGGATATGGGCTTGTTGTCGGCCTTGCAGGCAGCGGCGATACACAACGCTCGACTTTTACAATACAATCAGTTACAAGCATGTTGAAAAGATTCGGCATAACAGTATCTCAGAATAACCTCATTACTCGTAATGTTGCTGCTGTAATGGTTACTGCCACATTAAATTCGTTCCTTAAACCGGGTGCAAAATTTGATGTTACGGTTTCTTCAATGGGAGATGCTTCAAGCCTGCAGGGCGGTACATTATTAATGACTCCCTTATCAGGGATGAACGGGAAAGTTTACGGTTATGCACAAGGTCCTCTATCGGTAGGCGGTTATAATATCCAAACTCCCACAGGAAATAGAATTGCAAGGAACCAAGCACTGGCTGGACGCGTTCCAATGGGAGGTATCCTCCAGCTTCCCCTTGAAAAGAATCCTTTGCCTGATAAAGTAATAAATGTTTACTTAAGAGCTCCGGACTTAACTACTTCAAATAATATTGCAAATGCTATTAATACTAAATTCGGAAATAAAATTGCTCTTGCCGAAGACGGTGCTGAAGTGAAAGTAAACGTACCTGCTGATAATCAAAGTAACCTGGTTTCTTTTCTTGCTGAGCTTGAAAGTATAACCGTACAAAAAGATGAGGTTGCAAAAGTTGTTTTGGATGAAAAGACCGGTACGGTAGTTGCGGGAAGCAATGTAAAAATATTACCGGCATCTATTACTCATGGGAATTTAAATATAACAATAAGATCATACCCGATAATTTCACAGCCCGCTCCGTTTTCAAACGGCACTACCCAGGTGTTTAATAATCTTATACCTTATGTTACTCAAGATTCTACAAACACCATTGCCATACAGGGAGCTTCTACCGTCCAGCAAGTTGCGGCAGCTTTGAATTCGTTAAAAGTATCTCCGCGAGATATTATTTCAATTTTTCAGGCACTTAAAAAGGCTGGTGCACTTATCGGAGAGCTTGTAATAATTTAATAAAATAATTGGATTTTAATGAACAATTTGCAATTAAAAGTAGATAATCCGTTTAAACAAATATCCGGCACACAAGATATAACAAGCCGTTATTCGGATGCCCAGAAAGAAAAAATTGCAAATGCTGCAAAAGAATTTGAAAGTCTTTTAACTTCGATGATGCTGAAAAGCATGACCAAAACTACCGACGGTATGTTTGGAAGCAGCAGTTACGGCGGCGATGATTTCGATATGCTTTTTCAAAATCAAATTGCTTCATTTATTTCCCAAAGAAAAAGCCTTGGTATAGCTGATATACTTTATAAGAAAATTACCGGGGAAGATATGAATGCAAGTATTAATGAAATAAAAAACGAACCTTTAAATAAACTTATTAATAATGCTTCAATTGAAAAATCAGCAGATACTGTAAAAAAAATAGAAACAGATAATACTAAACAGAGTATTAAACCTGCCGAATCAACTCCGTTGAATCAAGAAAAAAAAACTGAAAATCAGATAAATTCAAAAGTTTTACCTTCAATTTCTCCCAGTAAAAAGGCATTGGAAAGACTAAGTCAATATCAAAATATCATAAATAACGCATCTAATCTTTATGGAGTTGACAAAAATGTCATAAAATCTGTAATTCTTACCGAATCAGCCGCAAAAGAAAAGGCTGTATCAGGTGCTAAAGCAAAAGGATTGATGCAGTTAATTGATTCAACTGCGAATGATATGGGTGTGAAAAATATTTGGGATCCAAAGCAAAATATTTACGGAGGGACTAAATATTTAGCTGAAATGCTTCGAAAATATAATGGGAATTTAAATCTTGCTTTAGCATCGTATAATGCTGGTCCCGGAAATGTTGATAAATACGGCGGAATTCCGCCGTTTGAAGAGACAAAGAATTATGTTAAACGAGTTGTTGGCTATTTAAACCATTTAAACGGAGACAATAATGGAACTGAGCAATCTATTTAGATGCCTTAAAGAACAGCACCAAATTCTTAACGAATATTTGGATGCTTTATTAAAACATCAAAAAGCAATAATAAACGGGGATAATAAAGGAATTGAGGATTCTCTTAAAAACATAGGGATTATATTGTTTAACATCGGGAATTGTGAAACCCTTAGACAGGATATTACACAGCAGATTTCCGCAAAATATTCTCTCAATATAAGTTCAAATAAACTTTCGGATTTTATAGCCGAGGCGGACAGGTTGAAATTATTTAATACAAAAGAATTAGTTAAGATACAATCTTCAATGAAGAAATTGATTTTGGAAATCATCAAAGTAAACGATCAAAATAAAGCCTTAATAAATCAGGCTAGGGAATTTATAAAAGAGTTTATATCTGAATTAGTTTCAACGAAAAAAAATGTCCTGGTAGATAGGAGATATTGAAATGGGATTGAGTAATGTTTTTGATATTGCTACAAGAAGTTTGTCGGTTTATCAAGGAGCGTTGGATGTAACGGCTCAAAATATTTCCAATGCAGGTAACCCGGATTATTCCAGGCAAAGGGTTGTACTTGGTACGGAAACTCCGCAGCAGTACGGCGGTTTTCTTTGGGGTACCGGCGTGAAGCTGGAGGATATAAGCAGAGTACATAATGCTTTAACAGATCAGCAGATTAGAGTAAATAATTCAAAATATTCAAGCTCTAATGAAAGCAGTGTAATGTTAGGCCAGGTGCAAAATTTACTTAATGAGCCTTCCGATCAGGGAATTTCAAGTCTAACAACAGCATTTTTTAATGCATGGCAGCAGCTTTCGGTAACACCTAATTCGGTTGCTTTAAGGCAAAATGTTGTCCAGGCGGCACAATCTTTAAGCGATCAGATACAAACAGTAAGACAAGGAATGGACTCTATCCAAACTGATCTTAAAAATCAAATTTCTTCGGATGTTAATTCCATTAACAGCGATTTAACGCAGATACAGACGTTAAACGCACAAATATTTAATTTGCAAAATGCCGGCCAATCTCCAAATGATCTTCTGGATACAAGAGATAAAGTAATTAATGATTTAAGCAACATGGTGAATATAAATGTTAATTATGATTCTCAAAATATGGCCAACATCTCCATCGGAGGAACTTTTGCAGCAGATAAAGTAACAGCAGTGCAATTTAAAACCGCCATGCAAAACGGTAAAATGGTTGTTACTACTAAAGACGGTGCCGCAAGTTTAAATCTTACCGGCGGCCAATTATATGCAGATACTAATGTTTATAACAATACAATTCCTTCTTATGAAAACAGTCTGGATACATTTGTTAATAATTTAATGAAGTCTGTAAACAGTCAGCAATCAAGCGGTTATACTTTAGATAATCCGCCGCAAACAGGTATAAACTTTTTCGACAGCTATACCACCGGAACATTAAAAATTAACGATGCTATTCTTAATGATCCCAATAAAATAGCAGCTTCTTCGGACGGTACATCCGGGAACGGGGATATTGCGTTAAACATAGCCGGGCTAAGTACTCAAAAACAATCCGACGGCACTACGCTTCTGGATAATTATTCTTCACTTGTAAGTAAAATTGGTACGGATGTAAAAAGCGCCACGGATACGGCCAGTTCCTATAATCTTGTATCGCAGCAGCTGCAACAGCAGCAGGCTTCTTATTCCGGAGTATCTGTTGATGAGGAAATGACAAACGTAATTCAATATCAAAAATCATATGCTGCTTCAGCAAAACTAGTTACTGTTGCAGATCAAATGCTACAAACGTTAATAGACATGGTGTCGTAATATGAGAATAACGGACTTAATGATGACAAATAGCTTTTTGAATAATTTAACGGCTACAAAAAGCAAAGTTAGCGATTTGCAAACCGAAATTGCTTCAGGCAATACTATTCAAAAGCCTTCAGATTCACCGATCGGTACGGTTAATATTATAGGATGGAATAACCAGATAAATCAGGCAAATAACATAATTAGCAATATTAGCAGCGGCCTTGATTTTGTGAATGACTCTACTCAAGCATTGCAAAATATACAGGATCAGGTTACCAATGTATTATCAGACCTAACTCAGGTACAAAATGCTGCTAACAGTCAGAATATGGGAAGTTTTGCCGAACAGATAGATTCTGCACTTTCATTAATTATGGATTCCGCCAATACCGAATCCGGCGGTAAGTATGTTTTTGCCGGTACCGATAATGCGAATGCACCTTTTGGTTATACTACCGACGGGAAATCTATTGAAGTAAAAGACAGTAATATATCCGGTGCACAATATATTCGTATTTCTCCAAATATATCCGACCAAATTAATTTAAGCGGAACAGACGTTTTCGGAACAATAGTTAACGGAGGGGGAAGCATAGATTCCGGCACTGCTGTAGGTGCAACTGTAACAAGCCAAACAAATGTTTACGATGCACAGGGAAACCAATATACTTTTAAAGCTAATTTTACAAAAACAGCTGCAAATACTTATAATTTTACTTATGATATTCTGGACAGCAGCAATAATTCGGTGCTTACTTCTACACCTGCCGCTCAATCAATGGTTTTCGACAGCAATGGAAATCTCCAGTCCGTTGACGGTAAAGCACCTTCTTTAATTCAAATAAATGTGCCTTCAAAAAATATTAATTTTAATTTTGATCCGACTGCTGTTACTGAAAAGAGCGGTGCGTCGTCATTGAGTTTTACTACCAACCAGAAGACCGATATTTTCAATACATTAATTAATATTAGTAATAATTTAAAAGCCGGTATTAAACCAACAACCGATCAGATGCAAGCTGTTACTGATTTTAATAACAGACTAATAAATAATATCTCTAAATCGGGTAATATTGCAAATAGACTTACAAATGCTAAGTCGTTGTTAAATACCAAAACTTTACAGCTACAGGAACTTGTATCTCAAACAGACGGTGTTGATGTTGCAAAAGCATCGGTTGATTTAACAAGCCAGGAGACTTTATTACAAATGTCATATCAAATGGCTTCAAAAGTTTTAACACAATCGATACTCAATTACTTATGAAAAGAAAAATCGGAGCATTAGAAGGATTATTATTAGGGATATTTTCAATATTCGGTGCATTCTTTTTAGAAGGCGGCGCATTCGGCGCATTATTTTTAATTCCTCCGTTAATAATTGTTTTCGGAGGAACTTTTTCTGCGGTAATAATCGGCTTCGGTTTTGAAAAATTTAAAAATGTTTGGAATCTTATAAAGCTGGCATATTTCCCTTCAAAATATAATTTGAAGGAACTTATAAATAATTTGGTAGAATTTTCGATAATATCAAGAAAAGAAGGTTTGTTGGCAATTGAAAAGCGGTTAAATCAATTGGAATATTTATTTCCGCAAAAACTTGTTAAATATGCAATTGACGGAACCGACTCTGATTCGTTACTAAATCTTGCTGCATTGGAAATGAAAGCGACGCAGGAAAGGCATTTTTCCAACATCTTCATCTTCACAAAAATGGGCGGATATGCGCCTACTATGGGAATTATCGGTACTGTTATGGGTTTAATAATGACTCTTGCAAATGCCGGCGGAGATCCCAACTCTTTAATTAAAAATATAGCATCAGCATTTATTGCTACACTTTGGGGTGTCTTTAGTGCAAATATTTTATGGTTACCAATTGGTGATAAATTAAAAAAATGTCATTTGGAAGAAAAACATATGATGGAGATTTCTCTGGAAGGTACGTTGGCACTGCAGAGCGGGGAGATTCCCTCGTTAGTAAAAGCAAGACTTTTAAGCCTATTACCACAAAGAGAACAATTAGAAATGACGGGTTATTAGATCCTGAAGAATCTCCTTTTCATGAAAGCGGTGAAAAAGACAGGTACCTTATAACTTATGCCGATTTAATAACTTTATTACTGGGGCTTTTTATTATTTTGTATGCAATTTCGAATATAGATGCTAATAAGTATAAAAGAATAATTTCCGCCGTAGGTGATGTTTTCGGCAATCATACAAAAACCATAAGCGTTAAAAGTGCTGTTGCTCCTTCTAAAATTGGTAACAATGATTTATTAAAGAGCAAACTTATGCAGCTTATAAACAAATATCATTATAATAATTCCATTATGCTGGAGCAAAATAAAAGAGGAATTACTATTCATATACTTGATGATATTTTATTTAAATCGGGCAGTGCCGATTTAACAAGCAGTTCCTTGCTGGTATTGGATAGATTAGCTGTAATTTTGAAATCATTACCTAATGATATTAGAATTGAAGGGCATACCGATGATGTACCGATAAATACTCCAAGCTTTCCTTCCAATTGGCATCTTTCGGTAACAAGGGCACTTAATACGGCGTATTTCTTAATTCATAATGAAGATTTACCCCCTGAAAAAATCTCAATTGTCGGTTATTCGGAATACCGGCCGATTGATTCAAATAGTACGGCTTTAGGGCGCGCTAATAACAGAAGAGTAGATATTGTAATAATAAAAAAGTGATATATATGAAAATTAGAACAAACCAATTTGGCGAAATAGAATATACTGCTGAGCATATTATATATTTTGCAAACGGTATTTTCGGTTTTGAACAGCAGAAAAAATATCTGTTCATCAAAATAGACGGCGAGCTTTTTTATTGGTTAAATTCGATCGACTCACCGGAAATAGCTTTCCCGCTAATAGGCATTAGAGTAATTGACGACAAATATCATGAAGAGAAAGACTGCGAGCCTTTCGGCATAGTTACTATGAATCAAGATATTTTAAAAACAACTGTAAACTTAAAAGCACCCGTATATATAAATCAAACAACAAGAACAGGCTTCCAAAAAATTTTGGACTCGGAAAAATATCCTATTAAATATTCTCTTTTTAAAGAATGATAAACCGGAATTAATATGTTAATATTAACTCGAAAAATAGACGAAGAAATAAAAATCGGTCCGGATGTAACAATTAAAATACTGGCCGTATCGGAAGGCCAGGTTAAGCTTGGATTCTCAGCTCCTTCAGATGTCGAAATTTTTCGCGGAGAGATCTATGAAAACATCAAACAAGTTACAATTGAAGCCTCGCAATCGGGTAAACATAAAAAAGCTGCCGATTTATCCAAACTTAAACTAAACAAGATTAGGAAAATTAATAATGAATGATAATCACGATAATAATACCATTTTAGTAGTCGATGATTCGGATATAATATGTCAATCATTAAAAAAATTTTTTAGCAACTATCATGTTAATGTTATTACAAGCCACGACGGACTAGACGGGATTCAGAAAATAGCGGAGCATAATCCCGCGCTGATTTTCCTCGATTTAATGATGCCGAATTTCGACGGCGTTAAGATGCTGCAGGTAATTAAGGTTTTGGAAAATCATAAAACTATTCCCGTTATAGTAATAAGCGGGAACACAAATAGATCCAATGTTCTGGCTGCAATTGAAGCAGGTGCCGATCGGGTAATATCCAAACCGTTAAAGAAAGAAATTATATTGAAAAATATAAATGAACTTTTGGGTGAAGATTTTCTTCCAAAACTAAAGAATGAAACATTATTGCCTGCTCTTAAAAAAGAAGATATACAAAAGCATTTGCTGACTATGTTTTTACAAACTTTCCCGAAAAAGAAGAAAGCATTAAAACACGGACTGCAGATACATGATAAGGAGAGTATTAGAAATATCGCACATGAAATTAGGGGAACAGGCAGCACAATAGGCTATTCGCAATTGAGTGTCCTAGGCGTAGTAATAGAAGATCAGATTTCGGGAGCGCATGTAAATTGGGAACAAATAAGATTAATGTGCGATCAAATTTTCTCTTTAGTTGAAGAAATAGCAGAATCAAATTCTCTAATAGAAAGATAATATGTTTGTAATTATAGGTCTGCTCGTTGTAATTCTGGCTATAGTAGCCGGTTTTTTATTAGCCGGAGGAAATCTCTTTCTACTTTTACAATATTCGGAATTTATTATTATAGTAGGTGCTGCAATAGGCAGTATATTGATATCGTCTCCGCTTTCGCTTCTTAAAAAAATAATTGCAGAAATTCCCAAATCGGTTATACCCAATCATTTTAATAAAAAAGATTACCTGGAATTGCTGAAGTCCTTCAACGAACTATTTCTGGTAGCCCAAAGAGACGGCCTGCTGGCTATTGAAAAGCATATTGAAAACCCGAAAGAGAGCGATATTCTTTCTACGAATAAAAAGTTTGTTAACAATGAAATGCTCAGTAATTTTTTTTCGGATACGATGAAGGTTATGCTTTCAGGCGGAATTCCACCTCATGAACTTGAGGAACTGATTGATACAGAAATTGAAACATTCGAAATCGAATCCAAGCCTGTTCCGGCGTCGCTCTCAAGGGTCGGTGATTCGCTGCCGGGACTTGGAATTGTCGCTGCCGTTCTGGGAATTATTGTTACAATGGCTTCTATTGATAAAGGGGCGGAGGTTGTTGGTCACCATGTTGCTGCAGCATTGGTGGGAACTTTTTTAGGTGTACTTCTCTCATACGGTTTTGTTAATCCTCTAGCAGCAAATATAGAACATAATATAGAAAATAAAACAAGAGCCTTTCAAACAATAAAAGCGTGTATAGTTGCATATGCTAAAGGCAATCCGCCTATAATAGCAATTGAAATTGCAAGGAGAACAATCTTTTCCGATGAACGTCCTACATTCAGCGAATTGGAAGATTATGTTAGAGGTAGGAGTTAATTGTGTCCAACAGTAATGATCTTCCTCCGAGAATAATAAAAAAAGTTAAAAAACACGGAAGCCATCATGGCGGCGCCTGGAAAGTTGCATATGCAGATTTCGTAACAGCTATGATGGCTTTATTTATTGTTTTATGGGTGCTAAGCCAGGATCAAAATGTGAAACAATTGGTGGCTAACTATTTTAAAAATCCGATTGGTTTTTCCAATAAAGGCAAGAGTCTTATAGGAGCAGATTCTCCCACATTTAAAGTACCTCAAAAGCCTGCGATTCCAAATTCTCATGAAAAGGAAGTGGAAATTCTTAAAGCAATGGGTGAAAAAATTCTCGGCGAACTTTCTCTCGACCCAACTTTTAAAAATATAGTCGGTCAGATTAAAATTGAATTTGTTAAAGACGGCTTAAAAATAGAATTATTGGATTCGTCTAAAGATTTATTTTTTGAAATAGGCACTGCAAAGTTGACTAAGGAAGCCGAGTTGCTGTTAAGGAAGATTGGAGATCAGCTTTCAAAGCTGCCGAATAAAATTATTATAGAAGGTCATACCGATGCACGGCCATACATGGGGGGCTCGATGGGCTATACAAATTTTGAGCTGAGCGCCGACAGGGCAAATTCCGCGAGGCGTGCGCTTATATCCGGCGAATTGTCTGAAAAGCAGATTGATCAGGTGAGGGGTTATGCAGACCGGCGTCTTCGTGATCCTGCCCATCCCTATAGTTTTGTTAATAGAAGAATCAGTATAATTGTAAAATACCTGGAAGATGAAAAATGAAAAATATTCTTATAATAGAAGATGATCCTTTTTCTATCGATTTTTATAAATACATTTTTAAAAAAAGCGGTTTCAATTGCATAATTCAAGATAATGGTGATGCAGTTATCGAGCAGTTGAAATTAAACAATATTAATCTGATTATCATGGATATAAATTTGAAGAATACTTATCTTATGGGTAAGAAAATAGACGGAATTGGTTTATCCAGTTTTATTAAACAGAGAGAAGGAATAAATCATCCTCCTATTTTATTGGTTTCAGCATACTGGCCAGATTGGGAGGAAAAAGATTTTTTAAAAGAAAGTCTGGCGGAAGATTTTATTACAAAACCGATTGTTGATTTTAATTATCTAATTAATAAAGTAAATAGGTACGTGGGAAATTGAATAAGAATAAAATTTTAGTCGTTGAAGACGATAACGATACTTTGTTTATTCTAAATAAACTTTTAACAAAAAATAATTATCAGGTATATACATCTTCCAACGGAAAAGATGCATACGATATGTTGAATAATGTAATGCCCGAAGTTATTCTTGCAGATTGGACAATGCCTATTATGGACGGGCTTGAACTTTGTAATATTATTAAAAAGGATGAAAATTATAAACTCATTTATTTCATTATTCTAACTGCGCGTGCATCACTTAAAGATAGAGTTACAGGCCTCGATATCGGCGCAGACGACTTTTTAGTTAAGCCGGTACAAAATCAGGAATTGCTTGCCAGAATAAGATCGGGAATTAGAATTCATAATCTTCAAAACGAATTGAAAAATATTGAGCACAACAAGGCCCTTATTGAAATGGCGTGTACAATAGGGCACAAAATAAACAATCCGCTTAGCAGCTTGCTGGTTTCCATCAAAAACATTGAAGATGACCTGGGAGCCAAAAAATCATCCTTCGAGGAAGAGTTATTTATAATCAATCAATCAATCGAAAGAATAAAAACCTTAGCAAACGACCTTACCCACCTTCAAAATCCGCAAGTTATCAGCTATTCTTCAGATAATAAAATGCTAAAATTAGACTGAGATCCTTAACTTATTACCGGTTTTTTTCGATTATAAGTTGAGGAATAATGAGCATGCTTGAAAAAATTAACAATATATCGACAAAAAGCGACTATTCGCACGGTGGTCATGCATCAAATTTCGGGACTTTCTTAGGTTCTGCTTATGCCCGAAAAGTTGTTCAGCATGATTCTGCGGATATTTCACCTGCATTTAAATTCTTAAATAGTGTCAGGTGGAAACTAAAAGAATTTAGATACATAACCGGGGAAAAATTATTCCTAGGATTTATTCTGTCCAATATTGAATTTAATACCGTAATTGACCTTGTAAATTTTGAAGAGATAAATGTACTTAATTACAATGTAATTAAAGAAATCAAAGAGGGTAATCCGAACAAAAAAATTATTGCGGACCTTTCGGTAAAGGTTGAAAATATTAATTATTTCGAAGAACCCGTACTTATAAATTTTTCAGCTCTTAATATATTTTTCCAAAGAGTTTTTAATCTGGATATTAACAGGGAAATTTCAAGAGAAGAAAAATATTTTTTTGATGAATTATTGGAGGGAATTTTTTACGGGATCCAGGAAGAATTCATTCTCTTGAACAGTCATATACTTATTTTCCTGGATAAGTTATCCGGGCAGAGAATAACTAAAAGAGAAGACTCTAAAAAGGATTATGGTGAAACTTTAGTTATTAAGAAATTTAGAGTTGTAAATGTTGAATAAACTTTCTCGGAATAATTTACCTATCAAAGATAATCAAATTGCATCTCAAGAAGGATTTGAAAATATCTATGAATTTCCGGATAGCAATCCTCTGATTATCGTTGACAATTTATGCAATATAATTTATTCCAATGATCAATTTAGAAAAGTTTTTGGCAATATAAGTTCGGATAGTTTTCTTAACATTAACAGTGAACCAAACCTTCGTTTCTTAATTACATCTTTAATAGAAAGCAATTATAATAATCTGCAGTTCGACCTTTTTCTTCCAAATGCCGTATCGGAAAACAGCAGCTTTAACGTAGAAGCAGAAAGAATAAAAATATTTGATAATTACTACTTTGTTCTTATTCTTAAAACAATCAGTGAAAAGACCAAACTGGAAGAAAGAATAAATAATCTTCATAATGCACTTGAATACGGTAAAATTCCCGTAATCATAACGGATGAACATGGCATAATTACTTATGCCACAACGCCGTTTGAAAAAATTCTTAAGGCAGGTATTGAGTTATTTTTTAAGAATTCCATAGCCGACGCGTTGGTCTTTTACTTGACTAATGAAGATAAAAAAACATTGAATGATTCTGTACGAGGTAAAAGGGGATGGACAAAAACCATCTCGTGTGTAGATGAATCCGGGATTATCCAATACTACGAACTTATGCTTAATCCGGTATTCCGGAGTGAAAACGACATTGTGAATTTTATTCTTACAGCGCATGATATCACTAGTTATGTATCGAAAAATTTGTACATCAAAAAATCGGAACGAAGACTCAAATCGATAATAAATAATATTTCCGATTTATTGTTCATAATTCGAGATAAAGACGGGCAGCATCAATTTGAAAATGCAAATGATAACTTCTGCAAAACATTTTCAATTGACAAAGCCTTTGCACTCAAAGAAAATATTGACAGCATACTCTGTGAAGAGCTCTATGACGCAATTGAAATTGCCATCGATAAATACAATTCCAACACGGATTCCTTTATAGAATTTAATTATAATAATACGAACAGCAGGCATTACAGTGTAAAAATAACAAGTATCGATGATCAACTTGAAAAAGAAGTTATATATATAGTAAGCATGAAAGACATTACCGATCAGGTTCTATATCAACAGCAGTTAAAAGTTGCATACGAAAAAGAAATTAATTTAAATAAATTAAAAGCTGCTTTTCTGGAAAACATGTCGCATGAAATCCGTACACCGTTAAATGCTATTGTTGGATATTCCGAAATGATTGATGATTGTATTAATGAACAAGACTATAATACAATTAAAGATTTAATAGGCTCATTTAAAGAAGTAATGTACCGGGTTCTTAATTTATATGGAAATATAGTTGAGGTATTTCAGATAGATTCAGGCGAACTCCGGCTCGATATGGTTATATTAAATGTCAACCAGGTTCTCAAGTCGGTTTATAATAAAAAAATGGAAAAGGCTCAAAAGAAAAATCTTAACTTTTATTTAAGACTTAACGATAATGATCTTAATATCAAAATCGACTGGGTTAGATTCGAAAGAATTATTAATTCTCTGGTAGATAATGCAATTAAATATACGAATTCGGGCGATGTTGTTATTTCCTCGGATATTATAAATAATAAAGTTCAAATAACTATTGCCGATACAGGCAGGGGAATTAAAACCGACAACATATTATCATTATATGAACCGTTTGTTCAGGACGAAGATGGTTATACACGGAAATATGAAGGAGCCGGCCTCGGATTAACTATTGCTTATAAACTAACCATGTTAATGGGCGGCAAATTAGACATCAATAGCAATGAAAATATAGGTACAAGTATAGTTTTAACTTTTCCACGGTCTAATTCAAGAGATAAAAATTCTACATTTAAACCCTTGGATAAAATTTCTAAAAATCCAATGGTCTGGTAATCAGATTAAAAACAATAAAGAATAATTCTTCAAAACTAATTTAGCCTTGATTTTCAACTAATTTGAATCGTACTCTTAATACGCCGATATCAAAATCCGTGGAAATTATTTTAAATTCGCCGATTTCTTTTGTATTACTCACATGCACGCCGCTGCACGGACAAGCATCATAGTCGCCTATTCTGATAATCCGGATATTGTCTCCGGCACCTTCAGGTAATCTTTCAAGATTAAATGTTTCCTCTGCTCTTTCCCTTGGTAAGAATTCTTCCTTAACTGTTAAATTCTTTTTAATAACTTCGTTAACTGTAGCTTGAATTTCATCTATTTCTTCTTTAGTAAGGTTTCTGTCAAAATGATAATCACATTTTGATTTCTTCTTTTCTATGTGTGCCGAAAATGATCGTCCTTTATTAAACATTCTAACCATAGTCTGATTAAGAATGTGCTCTGCTGAATGCATCCTTGGATTGTATGATTTGCTCATTTCTCTTGATCGTTAAATAATAGTAAATATTAAAATAACATTTTGCATGATTAATTTCTTTTATAATCGACAAAATTTGTGAATACAAAAAAAAATTAAAATAATTTTTTACTTAAAGTATTGCTGTTGATTAAATAAAGCATTATTTTGGTTAAACGTTTAACCACAAATTCAAAAATTAATTTTTAAGAGGCAAGATTCAAACAAATTAATCCGTTTGGGAGTTAAAATTGAATCGTAAGAATTCTGCTGCTTTCATTTTATTATTTCCCCTTTCTTCTTCTAAAGACTACACGCAACAAATTTTATTCAGTCAAAAAATTTATTTAGCAGTAGAAAGTAGATTTATGAATAGAAGATTTGCAAGTATTGAAAAAACTTAATTGTAAATTCTACAATTATAGGTTAATTCATCCAGAGGTTTATTCTATGAGAAAATATATAAAATGGGTATTTAGCATAATACTGTTTGCATTTTTTATCTTATTCTTTTCATCATGCGGCAGAAGTAAAAATTATTCGGACTTAAAAAAAGAACTTGAAGTAAAATATAATGGTAATGCAAAGGTATCGGTTGGTTCTGCGTATGTTGGAGTGGAAATGCACCATAGTACTTTTCTTCCGCAAAGGATTAGCTTTTATTACCCGGTTGCTAACAGCATAGATCTAAGCACTGATTATTGGAAACGTGATACAACATTTATTATGGCTGCAGGCTTGAAGATCGGAAACGATAAGAAAGAATGGCTGGGAACGGAGACATATGAATTCACTTCAACACCTTATTGTGTAACATTTCATAAAAGCGATTCTCAAAAGTCTATCGATGTTACCTATGAATTTTGTAAAGATAAACCTGCAATGGTTATTACCTATGAAATTACCAATACCGGTAATGAGACAGAACAATTCGAATTTTACACTCAGCTGCAGTTATCATTAAAAACCTGTCATACATATGCGTTGGAAGATAGTGCTGTTACCAGATATGATGAGAAAAACAACGCAATTATTGCATCCTTCAATGATGAAGGGACACAACATGCAAATCTTTTTGTAGCTAATGCGGGAGAAAAACCGGTAAGTTATAATACCGTTGGTTCTTTAAATAGCTCAAGAACACCAAATAATGTTTGGTGGTATACCCATAATGGAAAGCTTGAAGATCAAATAATGTCAAATTTAAATCGTGGAATCCCGGCAGCTAAATTTCAGTATAAAGAAAGACTTGCACCGAAGAAAACAATGAAAGTAATTCAGATTGTGGGTTCCTGCCGGGGTAATGAAGTGGATAAGATCGTTGATTATTTATCAAAGAATTATAAAAAAGAAGTTAGTAAATATAATGAATATGTATTGAATAAGACTTTTAAGGACGGTGTACTTTATACCGGCGATAAAATTATTGATCATACGGTAGACTGGGCAAAAGCTGTTCTAGCAGCTAACCAGCATTATATAAATGGTGAAATAGTTCCAATGCCTTGTCCTGCAGAATATAATTTCTTCTTTACACATGATGTCCTATTAACAGATCTTGCAGCTGTTAATTTTGATCTGCCGAGAGTTAAGAGAGATTTAAAATTCATCGTCGAGCATGCGAATAAAGAAAAAGTAATTCCTCATGCATACTACTGGATGGATTCTGCATACGTAACAGAGTTTGCAAATTCCGACAATTGGAATAATTTCTGGTTCATTATTGCATCGGCTAGCTATCTGAAACATTCAGGCGATAAACAGTTACTTGAATATCTTTATCCTTATCTTACTAAAAGCTTAAAAAATGCGATGCTTACAAAGAAACCGGATGATGTTATGTGGTCATATCGTCCTGATTGGTGGGATATTGGAAATAATTTTGGACCGAGAGTTTATATGACTATTCTTGCAGCTAAAGCCTTGAGAGATTATAATTTTATTTCTGCCGTAATAGGAAAAAACATTGATAAACTCGAATCTTATGATAAATTATCCAATAATATGGTAAATCAGGTGACGGCTAAATTCTGGAATGATAAATATAAATACTTAATAAATTACCTGCACGATGGTTCAATAGACCCTCATTATTATATCGGATCCTTGCTTGCAGTTGATTATGGAATGCTAGATAGTCTGCACTCAGATGAATTATTACAAACTGCAACAAATGTTCTTCTTGATAAGAATGTCGGTGTATATACCGCATATCCTATGAATTTTTTAAAATATGAAAAAATACTTGGATACGGAGATGAAGTTGGTGCACCATATTATTATTTCAACGGAGGTGTTTGGCCTCAGGATAATGCTTGGTATGCTGTGGCTCTGGCAAGAAACGGAAACAAAGATCAAGCTTTGGATTTTATTAAAAGAACAATGACACTTGATGGAATAATGAATGGTCCGAATGGTCAGCCGGCAATGTATGAAGTAAGAAATGCTGATAAGAATAATCCTGCTGTATATGGAACTGTTGACAAACCTCAGTTTATGTGGTTCGGAGGATGGTATCTTTACTCACTTTATAATATTTATTTGACTAATGAAAATGATTGGAACATATGCTTAAATCCGTTTTTACCGGAAGGACAAACTTCATCTGCTTTTACTCTAAATGCGAATGGATATCCTATCCTTGTAAAAGTTACAGGTCATGGAAAATATATCAGTTCTATCTTATATGATGGCAAGCCGTTTTATTCCGCGGTAATACCGGCAAATCTAAAGAAAGTAAAAAATGTAAAGGTAGTTTTAGGTACGCCATCGAATCCTTACCTGTTATCGACTAATTCTTCGCTAGTTAATTGCAGTTATGATGCGGGAAAGAATATAATGAATTTAAATCTTTCAGCATTTGCGGGGCATGAAAATCAAACAACAATAATTTCCCCGTTTGCTCTTAAGGAAATAAAAGTGAATGGAAAAAAATCCGATACATTACCTAATATTACCATAGAAAATAATTTGTATAAAATTATAATCATCTCTAAACAGGATCAGGACCATGAAACAATCGAATTGAGTTTTTAATTTTCCTAATCCTAGCCTCCCCTCGCTGCTGCGTTCTATTTACGCAGCGGCTATTATAAAAGTTTTAACCTATTGATATTAATATAACAAATGAATAAACTATTCATAACGGACTGAGGATAAGTTTTACCAGGATAAAATTAATTCTTTATTAGAGTAATCCCGTCGTACAGTACTCCGTTACTTACAGAATCAGTTGCGTTAGGATTACTTGCAACGACAATAGGACTTTCCGATCTTAGTGAAATTTGCAGGGTATCGGTTGGTAGAATACTAAGCTGAAACTTCTTCGTAAACAATGTCCATGATGTCGTATCTGCATGGATATAGTCACTATAAATTATACTTCCCTTTCTAAGTTGAGTAATTATAACCATGCCAGAGAAAATGTAACTAAAGTTATATTCCCAGAAAGATAATGTATAATTTGACATACCGGATTGACCGGTTATATTAGTAGTAGCAAATCCTCCGGCAGAAATAGGTCCGTATTGCGGTGCAATCCAAAGAGACCAGTTCCCTTCACCGGGAGGAGCACCTTGAACTACCCTAACCAAAGTAGTATCCAAAATAGACCAGCCTGCAGTTGACGGCTGACCATTAAATTCAAAACTCGGATTATAAATTAGATTTTCTCCTCCGACTGCACCCCAAGTAACTGTAATATTTATTGATCCTGATGCGGGATTTAAAGTAATGCTAACTGGAGTTGTTACACCTGCATAAACTTCAACATCAGCAGAACCCGTATACATTAAAATGTTAGATGCATCGTAAGCATTAACCTGTAAATGCCAAGCACCGGCAGCAATGTTATTAAAACTTGCTGTAGCGCTGTCATTATGAATTACAAAATCCGTAAATAAAGTGTCATACCCCTGTCTGGATAAAATACCTTCAATTTTGGTTATTCCGTTAGCGGCATTTTTCATGGAAAAGCCGATAGAGATATTTGAACTGTTTTGCGAAGTTGCAACTCCGGTAAGATTTTCATTATTACATGATAATAATGAAAGACTTAGAAAAAATGCGGAAAGGATAATAAATGTTTTCATAAAATATACCTCCATGTTATCATTTAAGTACCGCATTCCCTTTGAAGCCCTATTATGAAATTACAATCTAATTTATAAACATTCAATTAAAAATTTAATATATACATTTAAAAAGTTTAAATAGCGGCTTTAGAAACTTAAATAGCTTGAGATGTTAAAAATTATAACTAAATTTACTCACATAAATTTTAATAATTTTATAAATGGGGTTCCTATGAACAAATATAAAATTTTAGTCCTAGTTTTATTAATCGGTCCTTTTTTAACGGCTGTAAATTTTTCTCAAAATCTTGAAAGAAAAGATGTACCCGTTAAATATACGTGGAACTTAAACGATCTTTATTCAAATGAAAATACCTGGTCCGTAGAAAAGGGTAAAATAACGCAAGAACTTGATAAAGTTGCTGAATACAAAGGTAAGCTTGGTGAAAGTGCAAAGACTTTAACTTCAGCTCTGGATTTGTATTTCGATATGATTAAACAACTTTATCGTTATTCGGAATATGCATATAGGCTTAGCGATGAAGACCTGAGTAATTCACATTATCAATCTTTGAAACAGGAAGCTTCGCATTTAGGTACGGAAATTTCGGAGAAAACAGCCTTTTTAAATCCGGAAATTTTGAGAATCGATCCTTCTAAAATAAAAATGTTTTTTCAAGAAGATAAAGATTTAGCTCAATACAAAATGTTTATTGATGATATACAAAGACTGAGAAAACATACTCTGTCAGAGTCGGAGGAAAAGATATTGGCGAGCTTTGGTGCCGTAACTGAAACACCGGAAAATGTATACAGCATCTTTACAAATGCAGAGTTTCCTTTTGCAGAAGTAAATCTTTCGGACGGTGAAGAAGTTAAGCTGACTCCTTCTGCATATACAAAGTACCGTTCCATACCAAACCGCAGCGACAGAGCAAAAGTTTTTAAAGCTTTTTTTGAAAAGTACGGTGAATATCGAAATACAATCGGTGCTAATCTCGGCGGCAAAATGAAATCCGATTGGACATATGCCAAAGACAGAAATTACAGTTCATCTGTTGAATCTGCACTTGATGCCAATAATATCCCCGTTTCCGTATATAATAATTTAATTAAACAGATACACAACAGTCTTCCGACTTTACACAGATTTTTAAAGCTTAAAAAAGAAATGCTGGGTGTGGATACTCTTCATTATTACGATTTATATACACCTATTGTTAAAAAAGTAGAAATGAAATTTGATATTCCGGAAGGACAAAAAACAATCTTAGCCGCATTAAAGCCGTTGGGACAAAGTTATCTTAATACGGTTCAAAAAGCATTTAATGACAGATGGATAGATTATATGCCTACGGTTGGGAAGAAAAGCGGTGCATATTCTTCAGGCGAGTCGTACGATGTTCATCCTTACATTTTAACGAATTGGAACGGCGACTATGAATCGGTTTCCACACTTGCTCATGAACTCGGACATACAATGCATAGTTATCTTTCGAATACAAATCAAACGTTTGTTAATTCTCAATATCCTATATTTGTTGCAGAGATCGCTTCAACATTAAATGAAACACTTCTGAATGATTATATGGTTAAAAATGCCAAAAGCGATAAAGAAAAATTGTATTTGCTTGGCAGCTATCTCGAATTATTAAGAACGACTATATTCCGCCAGACTCAATTTGCAGAGTTTGAATTGGCAATGCATCAAATGGCGGAAACGGGCAAACCGATTACCGGCGAGACCTTAAGTAAATTATATGACAAAATCGTTAAAGAATATTACGGTAACAACGAAGGTTATTGTATAGTCGATCCGTATATTGCATATGAATGGGAATATATTCCTCACTTTATGTATGATTATTATGTCTATCAATATTCTACATCGCTGATTTATGCAACTGCTTTGGCAGAGAAAATAATAAAGGATGGAAAGCCTGCTGTAGATAAATATTTTAATATATTGAAAGGAGGCAGTTCCGATTACCCAATTGAACTTATTAAAAAAGCAGGAATTGATCCTTTATCAGCAGAACCTTTTAAACTTACAATGGATAAGATGAACAGAGTAATGGATCAGATAGAACAAATACTTTCCAAAGAGAAAGAAGGTTAAAAGCTCTTTTTAAGTTTTATTATTAATTAACCTCCTCCTTATATCTAAATCGGAGGAGGTTTTTTTATTAATTCTAATATACCAAGTAAACCTAATCGTATTAGTCAGGTAAATAGTAAAAATATTCTCTTATTTCTTTTCCTTTCAATTTAGTAAATTTATGCTGAAAAATTAATTAAAGTTATATGAGCAATGTACCTTCATACATTAAATTATTAAAATCCGGAGAGCTTAAAGAAAGAGCGGATAGAGTAGACAATTTGTTGAAGGCATGTACTAACTGTCCGAGAAACTGCCTGGTTGATAGAACCGTTAACGAACTAGGAAAATGTTTAAGCGGTTATTTACCGATTGTATCTTCCTATACTCCGCATTTCGGTGAAGAACCGGTTTTAAGCGGAACAAGAGGTGCCGGTAATATTTTTTTCGGGAATTGTAATTTAAAATGTATGTTTTGTCAGAATCATTCAATCAGTCAGAACTGGAAGGTTGAACAGAATAATGTAGTTAGTTTTGAACGCTTAGCGGATATAATGCTGGAACTACAGGAAAAGCAATGCCACAATATCGGACTTGTTTCTCCGACTCATTTTTCTTCCCAAATTATAAAAGCAATATATTTCGCTGCTAAAAAAGGTTTACACCTTCCTATTATTTACAACACTAACGGTTACGATTCACTTGAGATGATAAAAATGTTTGATGGTATTGTTGATATTTATTTACCGGACTTGAAATACGGCAATAACGAATATGCAAAAAAATATTCTAAGGTCGATGATTATTTTGAAAATGCCAAAGCTGCAATTAAAGAGATGTACAATCAAGTAGGCGATGAACTTGTTTATGATGGTGACGTAATTGTAAAGGGATTAATAATTCGACACCTTGTTCTCCCGAATGATTTAGCCGAGACTGAAAAAGTTTTTAAATTTATTGCCGAAGAATTAAGCCCCAACATTCATATTTCCGTAATGTCTCAATATTTCCCGACTTTTATGGCTAAACGCGACATTCTTATTAATAGAACAGTCAGAGAATCGGAATATGACAAAGTTTTAAGTCTGCTGGACAAATACGGATTAAACAACGGCT
>CAZCFZ010000010.1:5381-85352 GCA_964498065.1 uncultured Ignavibacteriaceae bacterium | reverse complement strand
CTTTAATGGAACTCCGTCCGATCCATTAATTAAATGCCTAACAACAAAAATATTTTTTGTAACTCCGTTACCTCCCGGATAATTTAAAGTTTTTTCCACAAGAGCAACATGTAACGATTCGCTCTTATTGAGTTTTGAGTTTCCTTTAATTTTTAAGTTTATGTTAATCTTATCATTTTTATTACTTGCGGAACCTGATATTTGAACTTCCGGTTTTTGATTTAAATACTTCTCGGCAGCATATTTATACACGTTAAAACGATTTGCTGCTAAATATTTTGGGCCGCCTCCTGTGATTTTTTCTTTTCCTTCAATAATAACCGTCGGAGTACCGAAATTTCCTCCATAATACAAATAACGTTTAAATGAATCAGGATTAGTCATCGGGTCCGGGGCCGGGATATGCACATGATATTCTAAAATTGTAAATACATTTCTAGGATAATAATCCGACAAGGCATCAAATGCAAAGTCCGCACCTGCACAGGGAGGACATTCGGCACCTGTAAAAAGTTCTGCTAGAACTGTCTTTCCTTTGGAGCTTTTTTCCTCTTTATAATGACCCGGTTTAAAATCAGCCAGCTCCGTCTGCTTTTTACTAATAGCTTCGGTTATTTCCTTCTCCGATAATCCTTCTTTATTTCCCAAATCCATTAGTGCTTTCATAACCTTAGGGATCTGGTAGGCTATTGATCCTGAAATATAAGCATCAAGAGCTTTTTTGTTATTGCCTACTTTTTCATATAATTTTCCCAATGTGTACCAGAAATCGGAATCCCACGGATCAGCTAAATTTTTGACGGACTCGAGCTTTTTTAACGCTTCTTCCGATTTACCTTCAGCGTTTAATACAATTGCATAATTTCTGGTATAAAGTACTTTATCTTCAAGAGATAAATTTTTTGATGCAACTGCCTCTTTTGCCCATTTATATGCTTCCGGCAAATTGACTCCGATATTAGCTAAAAAAGCTGCTGCGACTGAATGACTTTTTAACTTATCTTCGTTTTTCGAATATGAAAAATATTCTTTAAGTGTATTCTTTGCTATTTCTTCTTTTAATTTTTTTTCACCTTCTTTACCCGGCTTTTCTTTTTTAACCCATTTGTTAAAATTTGTCAAAGACTCATCCGTGTTGCCCAAAATTATTGCCTTGGCCGCAGTTTTAATTGCATCGGATATTTTACCCGAAGCACCTTCATAAGTTGCAAGACTATTTAAATATGCAGGATCATCTTCATGACCTATTATTGCTTCTTTTTCCAATACCAATGCAGAATCGGTTTTACCTAAATCAAACATTACAAGCGCCTGAGTATCCAGAAACATTCCTATGTTTTTCATTTTCCATGTTCGGGCTGTCTCTACGGCTCTTTCCGCATATACTTTGGCCGAATCGAGCCCTACCTTTTTTAGTGCTAAAGTATAGGCAATATCATTATAGCCGTTATATCGCCCCATCGACGGAATTTGTTTTAAAAATTGGTCGGCATAATTTAATGCGGAATCGGTTTGATCTATTTCCAAATAGCTGGAAAACAATTCATATCTTACTCTTATGGCATACTGGCTTTCAGGGAATTCTTTTAAAAATTCTTTTAGCGAATCTATTTTTTGATGAGTGTCTGTGATGTTATTTAATTGTTTTAGGAAATCGACATCTTTGGATTGTGCAAATATTACTGCTGCAAAAACAAAAAGTGAAAATAGAGTAATTGCAATAACCTTTTTAATCATAACACTCATTTTATTTCTCCGTAATATTAATTCTTGTACAAAACTAAAAAAAAATAATAATAAACCCATCTATTCAAGAAACTATTTTTATAATAATTTTAATAAAAGTTAAATGTATTTTAATTACTTCTTTATAATTTGTTATTCTTTTTGGTATTAGGTAATTTTGTGCACCAAAAATAAATCTTATATAGTTATGAGAGCAGTAATACCCGTTGCCGGTTTAGGCAGCAGATTAAAACCGCACACATTTTCTACACCAAAAGTACTATTAAATGTTGGCGGTAAACCTATTCTGGGACATATCTTGGATAAACTTCTTGAAGAAGGTGTTCGAAAGGCTACTTTTGTTATAGGGCACCTCGGAGATATGATTAAAAATTTCGTTCAGAATACATATCCGAATATAGATGCCGATTTTGTTGAACAGAAAGAAATGGAAGGACTTGGGCACGCTATTTATACGGCCATACCTACTTTTGATGACGATGAAATTTTTATAATTCTAGGCGATACAATTTTTGAAGTTAACCTGAAAAATGTTTTTAAAAATAAAAAAACATCTCTAGGAGTAAAAGAAGTTGATGACCCCAGGAGATTTGGTGTTGCAGTTATTAATAACGGCTATATTAAAAAATTAGTGGAAAAGCCTCAAACTCCGGTATCCAACCTGGCATTAGTTGGACTTTATTATGTTGCTAACTCAGAGGTTTTAATTAAAAGCCTAAATAAGCTTGTAGACAAAGACGTAAGAACAAAAGGAGAATTGCAACTGACTGATGCTTTGCAAATGATGATAGAAGACGGTGAAAAAATAACAACTTTTCCTGTCGAAGGTTGGTATGACTGCGGTAAACCCGAAACTTTGCTATCGACTAACCAATATCTTTTGGATGTAAAAAGCAGCAGCAGGAAATTCAAAAACGTTGTTGTAAATAATCCGGTGTATATTGCGGATGATGCGGAAATATCTAATTCTATTATTGGTCCATATGCCACTATAGATAGCGGTTGTAAAATTGAAGAGTCGATAATTAAGAATTCGATTGTCGGATCAAATGCTCAAGTAAGCAAGTCGTTGCTTGAAAATTCAATTATCGGCAACAATTCTATAGTTCGCGGAATTTTCAAGAGATTAAACTCCGGTGATTCATCGGAAATAGATTTTTATTAATTAAATTCAAAGTTAAAAATAGGAAAACATATAAAATGTCATATCTTTTTACTTCCGAATCCGTTTCCGAAGGGCATCCGGATAAAGTTTGCGATGCAATTTCCGACGGTATTTTAGATGCAATATATTCTCAAGATTCTAATGCAAGAGTTGCTTGTGAAACTTTTGTAACAACAGGGCTGGTTTTAGTGGGAGGGGAAATTACCACCAATGCTTATATAGAAGTCCCCGATATAGTAAGAGAAACTGTTAAAAAGATTGGTTATACAAGCGCAGATTATAAATTTGATTCCGAATCATGTTCGGTACTTAATGCTATACATTCTCAATCGCCCGACATAGCTATGGGTGTTGATAAAGGCGGTGCCGGTGATCAGGGATTAATGTTTGGTTATGCATGCGATCAAACACCGGAATTGATGCCTATGCCTATTATGTATGCTCATAAATTAGTGAAAAAATTAGCCGATATAAGAAAGAGAAATAATGGCTTGATGCCATATCTTCGTCCGGATGCAAAATCTCAAGTAACTATTGAATATGACGACAATAATAATCCTGTTCGTGTAGATACTGTTGTTATATCAACTCAGCATGATGCAGATGCAAAGCAAAAAACTATTAAAGAAGATGTAATTCAAAATGTAATTAAAAAAGTAATCCCGCAGAAATATATTGATAATAAAACAAAATATTTTGTTAATCCTACCGGAAGATTTGAAATAGGCGGGCCTCATGGAGACAGCGGCTTAACCGGAAGAAAAATTATAGTAGATACTTACGGAGGTTGGGCGCCTCACGGCGGCGGAGCTTTTTCGGGAAAGGATCCTTCTAAAGTAGATAGAAGTGCAACTTACGCTGCAAGGCATATAGCTAAAAATATAGTAGCTGCAAAACTTGCCAAAGAATGTCTCGTGCAGGTGGCTTATGCTATTGGTGTAGCAAAACCGGTATCTATTTTTGTTAATACTAATGGTACAGGTGTTATTCCTGATAAAGAAATTTCTAAAATGGTTTCAAAAGAAGTCGATATGACGCCTAGAGGAATAATAAAAAGATTAAATTTAAGACGCCCGATTTATCAAAAAACTGCTGCATATGGGCATTTTGGCAGAAATGAGAAAGAATTTTCGTGGGAACAATTAGATCTTGTCCCTGTATTTAAGAAATATGCTTAAAAATTTTATCAATTATAAAAGGAAGAAAAATGAGTCAAGTATTGGATAAAAAAGATAAGAAAAAAGTTGATTATAAAGTGAAAGATATTTCTCTTGCAGAGTGGGGCAGAAAAGAAATTAAATTAGCCGAAGCTGAAATGCCTGGGCTGATGGCAGTTCGAGAAGAATATGGAAAACAGAAACCGCTTAAAGGTGCACGTATAGCAGGCTGTTTGCATATGACAATTCAAACCGCCGTATTAATTGAAACGCTTGTTGAGCTTGGTGCTGAGGTAAGATGGTCTTCATGCAATATATTTTCAACACAAGACCATGCTGCTGCTGCAATAGCTGCTGCGGGTATTCCCGTATTTGCCTGGAAAGGTGAAACTTCTGAAGAATATGAGTGGTGTATAGATCAAACTTTATTTTTTGGAGAAGATAAAAAGCCGTTAACTATGATACTTGACGACGGCGGTGATCTAACAAATACTATTCTAGATAAATACCCGGAATTAGTTTCAGGTATCAAAGGGATTTCCGAAGAAACAACAACCGGTGTCCATAGATTGTATGATAGAATGAATAAAGGGACATTGCCCATTCCTGCTTTTAATGTAAATGATTCTGTTACTAAATCTAAATTTGATAATAAATACGGCTGTCGTGAGTCCCTTGTAGATGCAATTAGAAGAGCAACAGACTTAATGCTTGCTGGTAAAGTAGCTGTTGTCTGCGGCTATGGAGATGTAGGAAAAGGTTCTGCCGAATCATTATCTCGTGCAGGAGTAAGAGTTATTGTAACTGAAGTTGATCCGATATGTGCTCTTCAGGCAGCGATGAGCGGCTTTCAGGTAAAAACTCTGGAACATGCGGTTCATGAAGCCGACATAATAGTAACTGCGACTGGGAATACCGATATAGTTACCGAAAAACATTTCAAAAATATGAAACATAATGCGGTAGTTTGTAACATCGGCCATTTTGATAATGAAATAGATATGGCCTGGCTGAATAATAATTATGGAAATACTAAGGATACAATTAAGCCGCAGGTTGATAAATATACAATCGACGGAAAAGACATTATTGTTTTAGCAGAAGGAAGATTGGTAAATCTTGGCTGTGCAACAGGTCATCCTTCTTTTGTAATGTCAAATTCATTTACTAATCAAACTTTAGCTCAAATTGAACTTTGGACTAATCCTGGAAAATATGAAAATAAAGTTTATGTTCTGCCGAAACATCTGGATGAAAAGGTGGCTAAGCTGCATTTAGCTAAGCTTGGATGTGAATTGGAAACACTTACAAAAAAGCAGGCTGAATACATAGGAGTTACTGTTGAAGGTCCGTTCAAACCGGATTATTACAGGTATTAATAAAAAATAATATTTAAATGAATTTAAAGGCTTGTGAAAATCAAGCCTTTTTTATTTTAATAAATTATTCAGCGCGTCCTGTATATTCTCATATTTGAATTTAAATCCATTTTCTAATAATTTTTTAGGAATTACTCTCTGGCTGGCTAAAAAAGATTCGGCAGCCTGACCAATTACCAGTCTTAAAATTATTCTTGGAACAGGAAACATTGAGGGTCTGTTTAATATCTTGCCAAGAATTTTTGAGAATTCTTTCATAGAAATAATTCCCGGAGCAGCAGCGTTTATTGGCCCACTAATTAATTTATTATCCAAAGCTTGAATATAAATTCTAACAATATCATCGATATGTATCCAAGGAAACCATTGCCTGCCGTTTCCCAATGGACCTCCTATAAATAATTTAAAAGGTAAAAGCATTCGATATAATGCACCTGCATTATTACTTAGAACAATACCGGTTCGAATATTTACACGTCTTATTTCTAAATTATCTACTGCCTTTGAAGCGTTTTCCCACTGCTGACATACGATAGATAAAAAGTCATAACCGGGTTCGGATAATTCCGTCAAAATTTTTTCACCGGCATTTCCGTAATATCCTACAGCAGAAGAAATTATAAAACATTCAGGTTTATCGGTGGATTTGTTAATTGCACTTATTAAATTTTTTGTACTTTCTATTCTGCTTTTTAATATCTCATTTTTATATTTTTTTGTCCATCTTTTCCCGGAAATGTTGGCTCCGGCTAAATGAATAATTGCGTTTTTACCGTCAACTATGCTTTGCCATTCTTCCGGTTTATTGTAGTTCCAATAAATATAATCGGCTGCCCCTTGTATCTCTTTTTTTGTTTTATCCGGCTTTCTTGAGAAAATAGTAATTTCATCCCCTCTTTTGATTAATTCTTTACAAAGATTAAAACCTATTAATCCGGAAGCACCGGTAATAATTACTCTTTTTTTCATTCTATCTTTTATTTTTATGAAAATATATTCTAAAACATAAGTATTGGGAGCATAATTATGAAATTTATTCTAAGTACTAAACTTTTTAATTATTTCTTCGATAATAAAAATAGTGTTTTTTATAACTTCGGTTTAAAAAAAATCTCATAAAAGGTTTATATTTATAATCTAAATATTGCAGTATTAATCGTATTTATAAGATGCAATTCAAATCAAAAATGGAATATATTTCGCATCCTAATACCTTTGATAAATTTTAAAAATTAAATATATTATTTTAGTTTATTGAGATTAAAATAAATCCGGGGTACATATATGTTAAATGTTGTTTCGAAAATTTCTGAAAATGATTTTTCATCATATACAGAAGACGAAAAACTGATTGCTGTAATAGATATACCGTTGGACTGGTGGTACGTCAAAAATAGTTATGAATTTAACGTTCCGGTCAAAAATTTAAAGTTACTTTCTCTAAAAAGCGATAAGAAAATGAAGGAAAAATATTCTGCACTTCCAAAACCTAATTATTGGGAAATAAAGCAAGGGGATTATAGATCTAGAGCTGAAAAAAGCAAATTAATAGAATCAAAAAAATTTAAAAAAAGATTAGAAATAATCTCATTAACAACTGTTATTATTATTTCAATTATTCTTGTATCTATTTTATCTTCTTTCCTAACTAGAATATAAAAATGGAATTTGCATAAAGCATTCCATTGGCTTAAATGACGGTCAACACCGTAGCCAATATTATTAGTCGGGAAAACAAGAATTTCTATAATTAAATTTCTTGACATAGTAGGGTAAATTTTTTAATTTTAATATGCCACTGCTGAAATGCGGTGGCAATTTTTTTTAAATCTCAATTAACAAATGAGAGTTAGTAATTATGTCTGAAGCAAATTTTGTATATTTAACTAAAGAAAGACTCGTTGAGCTTGAGAAGGAGCTGCAGGAAATGAAGACAAACGGAAGAAAAGAAATTGCAGCTAAAATTGCCGAAGCTCGATCGTATGGCGATTTATCTGAAAATGCGGAATATGACGCCGCTAAGGAAGAACAAGGATTGTTCGAATTGCGAATTAGTAAGCTGGAAAGTATTTTGTCCCGTGCAAGAGTAATAGATCCCTCTCAGTTTAAAGATAACGAGATTCATATATTATCTACCGTTACGATTAAAAATTTAAAGAATTTGAAATCGTTCGAATATACGCTTGTCTCACCCGAGGAAGCGGATTTTCAAGCGGGGAAAATATCTATTACTTCACCCGTTGGACAGGGATTAATGGGTGCTAAAATCGGAGAAAAGGTAAAAGTAAAAGCCCCCGCCGGTTTATTGGAATTTGAAATTTTAAATATTAAATAAATAATTACATTTGACTGACGAATCATACATACAATTGGCAATTGAGATTGCAAAAAAGGGAATGGGGAATGTAAGTCCGAATCCCTTAGTTGGTTGTGTTATCGTAAAAAATGATCGCATAATAGGTGCGGGATATCATGAAAAATTCGGTGAAAATCATGCGGAAATAAATGCTATTAATTCTGCAACGGAAAATTTGGAAGGATCAACTCTTTTTATTAATCTCGAACCATGCAGTCATCATGGTAAAACACCACCATGTGTAGATAAAATAATTGAAAAGAAAATAAAACGAGTTGTAATAGGAACTCTTGATATGAATCCGCTGGTTTGCGGAAAGAGTGTCAAAAAATTAAAGGGTGCAGGAGTTGATGTAAAAGTAGGAATTCTGGAAAAAGAGTGTGAGAAATTGAATAAATTTTTTTTCAAATACATTTCCAAAAAAATTCCATACATTACTTTAAAAGCCGCTCAAACTTTAGACGGGAAAATTGCCGATTATAATGGCTATTCCAAATGGGTCTCTTCGGTAGATTCCAGAAGATATGTTCATTCTCTTAGGGCCAAATACGATGCCGTTTTGGTTGGCGCTGGTACGGTTGCAAAAGATGATCCCAATCTTACTGTCAGATTGGCAGAAGGCAGAAACCCTAAGAGAATTGTCCTCGATACAAATTTAAAGCTTAAAAGTGATCGTAAATTATTTAGGAATAATAATGATAAAAATTTGATCGTTATTACTTCGCAAAAAAGTGCCGGAAAGAAAAATAAATTTAAAAGACTTTCTTCTTCAGGTGTAAATGTTATTTTTGTTAAGGAAGATGAAAACGGAGAACTTGATTTAAAAAGTACGCTAAGAGAGTTAGGAAAATTAAATATTGCATCTGTTCTGGTTGAAGGAGGTAATAAAATATTTACTTCCTTTATTAAATATAATTTGTATGATGATATTCTTTTATTTTTAACACCAAAAATTCTTGGGAACGGAGTGGCGACAATAGGTAATCTGGGAATTTACGATATTCGAAAAGCTGTAAAGGTTAAAGTAAAGTCCGTAGATACAATCGGTGATGATATATTGGTAGAACTTGTCAAATAAATTAAACACATTTATTTTCCCGCACCAATTTCTATTCAGTCTGTTTGTTTATTTTTGAAAACTTAAATTCGATAAGTTATTATAATTAATTAAAGGGAAACAAAATGTTTACAGGTTTGGTTGAAGAAACAGGAAAATTAATAAAAAAGCTGGCCAAGGGAGATGCTTTTCAACTCACTTTTTCTGCCAAAAAAGTTATGGATGACCTAGATATCGGAAGCAGTGTAAGCGTAAATGGTGTTTGTTTGACCGTAGTTAAAAAGACATCGGATGAATTTTCTGTGGATACAATTGAAGAGACGTTAAAAAAAACAAATTTGGGTTATTTAAAAGTCGAAGACATGGTTAACCTCGAAAGGCCTTTAAAAGCCGACGCAAGATTAGGCGGTCATTTTGTACTGGGACACATTGATACTACCGGAAAAATTATTGAAATTAAAGAATTGTCAGGCAGCCACTTTTTAACAATTAAAATTCCGATGCAGTTTAAAAAATATTTAATTTTTGTAGGATCTGTTGCAATTGACGGGGTTAGTATGACGGTAGCTCAATTAAAAGAAGATACGTTTTCCGTTGGAATAATTCCGCATACATGGGAGGAGACAATATTTTCTGCAAAAAAATCCGGCGACACCGTTAATTTGGAGTTCGATGTACTGGGTAAATATGTAGAACGAATAATGGAATTAAAAGCGGAAAATAATTTACAGCCCGGAAAATAGCGGATATATGTGTATTAGAAAATGTTTGTATGCTGATGAAAAGTATTGAACAAAAAGTTATAAAATTTATCGCTGAAAAGAATCTTATTGAATACGGCGACAAAATCCTTGTGGCTCTAAGCGGGGGGCCGGATTCTGTTTTCATGCTTCATTTTTTAGCCAAATATAAAAAAAAGTATAATGTTGAATTAAGTGCAATTCATATTAATCATATGATAAGGGGCAAAGACGCCCTGGATGATAGGGAATTTTGCCGTAAATTTTCATTAAATTTAGGCTTGAAATTTTATTCCTTTAATAGGAATGTTAAATATTACGCAAAAAAAAATAACCTTTCGATTGAAGAAAGCGGAAGAATTCTACGTTATAAAGATTTTAACAATACGTTAAAAAAAATAGGATACAATAAAATAGCAACGGCACATAACTGTTCGGATAATACCGAAACAATTCTGTTAAATTTAATAAAAGGGACCGGCATTCGCGGAATTTCCGGTATACCTGCTAAAAGAGAAAACATAATCAGACCGATCCTCAGTTTAACAAAAGAAGAAATTGTGAAGTATCTAAAATTTCATAAATTAGAGTATAGGATCGATTATACTAATTTCAGCGGTGATTATGAAAGAAGTTATCTTCGGAATAATATAATTCCATTAATTAAAAATAAATTAAACCCGAACCTGGAGAAAACTATTTTTAATTCATCTGAGATTTTTAAGAATATTGCTTCCTTTTTAGATGATAAAATACTTAAAAACAGCGAAGAATTTTTTGAATTTCGTAAAGGAGAATTGTTAATTCCGGTTTCTAAATTTAAGGAAATCGATAACGGACTTAGAGGCTATTTATTAAAAAATATTTTAGAAGAAAAATTCGGAATTCAGACTTCTTATAATGATTTTAAGAAAATTGAGTCATTATTGAATAAAGATGCCGGAAAGAAAGTTGATTTATCCCAAAATTTAAAAGCATTCAGGGAAAGAGATTATATAATTATTTCTTCTAATCAAGAAGTTGAAAATTTTAAGCCTGTTTTAATAAAGGACGGTGATTCGCTAAAGATTAAAGAGAGAACGTTGACTATAAAAAGTGAAATACAAGCACCGAAAATATACTCTGGATCAAAAATGAGAGAGTATATTTCAGCTAATAAAGTATCCGGAGATTTTATTTTAAGGAAATGGAAAATCGGAGAGAAATTTTTTCCTTTAGGATTGAAAGGTTCAAAAAAAATTTCCGATTTTCTTAATGAGCAGAAAATTTCCTCATCAAAAAAGAAAGAACAGCTTGTCTTAACCAACCACGGGCAAATTGTTTGGGTTCTTGGATTAAGGCTTGATGATCGATTTAAAGTAACTAATAACACAGAAAAGGTAATCGAATTATGCCTGATGTAAAGAATGAAGTTCAAGATCGGATTATTATTGGAACCGAAATATTTATCCCGATGTTAAAAGAAGAAGAAATTCAAAACAGAATTCGGGAGTTAGGAAAACAAATAACCATAGACTATGCCGGTAAAGTTCCCGTATTAATAGGAGTTTTAAATGGAGCATTTTTATTTCTGTCGGATTTAATTAAAAATGTTTCCATAGAATGTGAGGTCGATTTTTTTAAACTTTCCAGCTATGGTGATGAAAAAATATCTTCCGGGAATGTGAAGCTGTTAAAAGAATTAAATTGTGATGTAAATGGCCGGGACATTATTATTGTCGAAGATATTGTTGATTCCGGCCTTTCAATGAAATTTATTGAAGATTTAATTGCGCCCTATAATCCGTCCAGTATGAGGGTAGTTTCCCTGCTGGTAAAGCCAAATAGCCTTAGATATAATGTAAAAATTGATTATATTGGCTTTGATATTCCCAGCAAATTTGTGATAGGGTATGGATTGGATTATGCGCAAAAGTATAGAAATCTAAGATCGATATATGTTTTAAGTGAATGACGGAGTATTATTTAAACAATGTATTTAAAAAATAAAAAATTTTTCATGGCTGATAATAATAACGATAATAAACAATTTCCTAAGAATTCAAAAGGAAATGGCGGACCGAACAAACCTGATGATAATTTTGACTGGTCTAAAATAATTAGGATGGTTTTTGGCTGGGGTGCTGTAATTATTGCTGCAATAATTATTATGCAGTTATTTAAAACCAATTCCACAAACTATGTTGATATAACTTATCCCCAGTATGAAAAATTCTTAAATGACAATGAAATCCTAAATGCCAAAATTGTTAAAACCGGAGATAAGGATTTTTATTTTAAAGCTGAACTTAAAGCTCAGGAGACTATAAATGTTGACGGTAAGGAAAAAACTGTAAAATATGTTTCCGTTTATATGCCGGAATCTATTATGACCTCACAGGAACCTAAGTGGATTGCAAATAATATTACCTATACCTTTGATAAAGAATCAAACGAATGGATGAATATTTTGTTCAGTTTTCTTCCGTGGATAATTATCATAGGTGCATGGATATTAATAATGCGAAGGATGCAGGGTACTGCAGGCGGAACAAGAGGTATTTTTTCATTTGGGAAAAGTAAAGCTAAATTGATTACACAATCCGGACAAAAAATTACTTTTAGAGACGTCGCCGGCGCTGATGAAGCTAAACTTGAACTTCATGAAATAATAGAGTTTTTAAAAGAACCGACAAAGTTTCAAAAACTAGGAGGGAAGATTCCGAGAGGAGTTTTATTGCTAGGCCCTCCCGGAACAGGTAAAACTTTGTTGGCAAGAGCGGTTGCCGGTGAAGCAGGTGTTCCGTTCTTCTCAATAAGCGGTGCGGATTTTGTTGAAATGTTTGTCGGTGTCGGAGCAAGCCGTGTAAGAGATCTTTTTGAACAGGGAAAGAAAAATGCGCCTTGTATTATATTTATTGATGAAATAGATGCTGTAGGAAGACACAGAGGAGCCGGCTTAGGCGGTGGTCATGATGAAAGAGAACAAACTCTTAATCAATTATTAGTTGAAATGGATGGTTTTGAACAGAACAGCGGGGTAATTATTATTGCTGCTACTAACCGTCCTGACGTACTTGATCCTGCTCTTTTAAGACCCGGAAGATTTGACAGGCAAGTTGTAGTTGATCGACCCGATGTTAAAGGGCGTGAAGGAATTCTTAAAGTTCATACAAGGAACATACCTCTTGATGCTAAGGTAAATTTGGAAGTTGTTGCTAAAGGTACGCCGGGTTTAGCAGGTGCTGAACTGGCAAATCTGGTTAATGAAGCCGCTCTTCTTGCTGCGAGAAAGAATAAAAAGAAAGTGGAAATGCTGGATTTCGAGGAAGCAAAAGATAAGGTGATGATGGGAATGGAAAGAAAGAGCATGATTATTTCAGAAGAAGAAAAAAAGACTACAGCTTACCATGAAATAGGACATGTCCTTGTAGCTCGAATGATGCCTGAAGCTGATCCTGTACATAAGGTTACAATAATACCCAGAGGTCGAGCACTTGGAGTTACCAGCTATTTACCGATTGATGAAAAGCATACTTATTCTAAAGAATATTTGGAAGCAATTATTACTTATGCATTGGGCGGCAGAGCTGCCGAAAAGATTATATTTAATCATTACACTACCGGTGCGGGTAATGATATAGAAAAAGCTACAAACATTGCACGCAAAATGGTTTGTGAATGGGGAATGAGTGATAAATTAGGTCCATTGAGTTACGGTGCTAAAGAAGAGGAGATTTTCCTGGGACGGGAAATTCAAAGACATAGAGATTACAGCGAAAGAACGGCAATTGAAATTGATGATGAAGTTAGGGGAATAGTTAACGACGCTATGGCAAGGGCAGAAAAAATATTAACGGATAATCTGGATATATTACATAAGTTATCTAAAGAGCTGTTGGAACGGGAAATATTAGACTCTGAAGAAATAGATAAATTGATCCGTGGTGAATCTTTACCCCCCGTAAAAAAAGATGAATCAAATGAATCCGGTAATAAGGATGAATTACCCGATCATGTGAAAAAATTGATGGAACAAAGAAAACCGAAAGAACCTGCTCCTAAAGATGACTCAATTTGATAATGGTACTATTAATTATAGAGATGAGTTAGTTAGAAAACTAATTCATCTCTGTTCTCTTGCAATCCCAATTATTTATTATTTTATTCCCCGAACCAGTGCTATTATAATCCTTTCCTGTTTTACCGGATTTGCAATAATCTTAGATCTTTCAAGATATATCAATCCATCTATAGGTAAAATATTTTATAAGATTTTCGGATTTCTTCTAAGAGAACATGAAGTAGACCATAAGAAAAAAAATTTAAATGGTGCTACTTACGTATTTATTTCGGCGTTGCTTTGCGTACTCATTTTTCCGAAGGTCTTTTTTATTACGGCATTTAGTATATTGATTATAAGCGATTCCTCCGCGGCATTGATAGGAAGAAAATTCGGGAAACATAAATTTTTAGCAAAAAGCCTGGAGGGAACTTTAGCTTTTTTTATTAGTGCAAGTATTGTTGTTTTGTTTACTCCTAAAATTGAATATCAAGCTGTAGAATATTTAATTGGCTTTATGGCTGCAGCTGTGGGTGCCATAGTTGAAAATATTTCATTCGGTTTTGCCGATGATAATTTAACAATACCGATTTCCATCGGGTTTACAATGTGGGGATTATATTTGATACTTTTACCGAATATATCGTTAATATTACCAAACGTTCCGAGGTAATAATGATTAAGGGATTATCCTTTTTTATACTCATTATAATTGGAATATGCTTAAATTCTTGCGGTTATTTCCAGAAGCCTGCCGTAGGTCCCGAGGATGAAATAATAGTTGTAGCCGATTCCTCCGAATATCAATCGTTAAAACCGGCTCTTGATTCAACATTTGAAAAGATTATTTATACACCCCAGCCGGAAAAATTGTTCACTTTAAAACAAATCCCTCAAGAAAAGCTGGATCAATATAAACAGAGAAAAAATTTAATTATTATTGCACCATTTAATTCATCATCAAAAACAGCTAAATTCATACAAGCTTCTGTGGATACTTCGGTTAGATCGGGTATTCTGGCCGACAGTGTTTTTGAAATTACAAAGTTCAATCTTTGGGCAAGAGATCAGCTTATTATGGTTTTAACCTCTCCGACAATTAAAAAGCTGGAATCACATATCTTAAAGAACAGGGATAATCTTCTTTATGCTTTTCAAAAGATTTCGGATAATAGATTGTATGAAAGCCTGTATAGTTCTCGTTATGAAAAAAAGAAAGTTGAAGGGAAATTATTAAAAGAATACGGCTGGGTAATTTATGTTGAAGCGGATTATCAGCTCGCTCAAAATAAACCGTCAGATAATTTTGTTTGGCTAAGGAGGGGAGTTAATACGGATATGGAAAGATGGATATTCGTACACTGGATTGACAATGCCTCTCCTGCTTACCTAAATTCGGATTCAATTAGAGCAATAAGAAATAGAATGACGGAAAAATTCTATAGAACTTCCGACGACAGCAGTTATGTTGTAATTGCCGGAGACTATTATACCACCTCCGAAGTAAATTTTCAAGGAAAGTACGCTTTATTGACGCAGGGTCTTTGGGAGTTAAATACTAAAGGCATGGGAGGTCCGTTTATCAATTATACTTTTTATGATGAAAAAGATCACCGTATTTATATGCTTGACGGTTCGGTTTATGCGCCAAAATATTATAAGAGAAATTTAATTCAGCAAATGGATGTTATGCTCCAGTCATTTAATACCGAAGACCGGCTGAGCAAGGATAGAATAAAAGAGTTATTAAGTGCGGCAGAATAAAATTTTAGTATAGGGACAATTTTTATTTTTGTAATACTTCGGCCAAACCTTCAGGCAAATTATAATCGGGAAAATCTTTTTGTATTTTTCTTACGTAAATTTTAGCTCGATCTATTTTATCAAATTGCAATTCATATAATGCACGGCGTGCCAGCATTGCCCCAACCTGCATTTCAATAAAATTTTCATAGAAATTTCTATTTTTCGGAAATCTAATTGTAAAGTTCGGATCAGGTGCCGGCACATATTCATTCCCTTTTACAACTTTAAACATAAAAATTTCCGGTACGAGTGTATAACCACGGGGCAGAGTAAATTGTCCCTTCTGCATTTCATTTTCAAATAATTCAGGCGAAATATAAAAATTTCGTTTATCAATATTCGTGGCTACAAGATCAGTCATTATTTTTCTATAATATGTTTCAAGAAGATTCGGATTGAAATTACCGCCGCTTTCAAATGGAATTAAAGCCTGTAAAAATGAATCAACATCAGGCATCATCTTTTCCAGCAGCTTAGGATGATCGTCATTCAGTTGATGATAGTACCATGATCTTCTTAATAATTCTTTATCAACCACCGTAACATCTGAACGATAATGTTCTGCATATTGAAAGTAATAAGAAGGAGAAACAAAATAATCCCATTCATAACTGAATACAATTGAGTTTTTTGAACAATAATTCAAAACGCTTTTCGTATAATCCTCAAAAGTATAAACATCGCTTTGATTCACATTATCGTAATTAGTGTAAATTTGGACAGCCAAAAAAACAATAATTAAGCTTAAAGAAATTATAAAAGGATGTTTTTTTAATTTTAAAATCGAAAGCAGTTGAACAATACCGAATACAGCGAAAAAAGCCAGCGAAATATATGCTAGAATAAAATATGAATCGATATCTTTGATATTGTAGTTAATTGCATACAAAACCGTAAATAAAAAAGTAATTAAAACAAAAATGAAAAACTTTCTGGCTTTGATAAATGAAGCTATCAATCCGACAAAACAAATAAACAGGCTTACAATAAATTCGCTTGGAAGATTTGAAATAAAATAATTAAACTGCTTTTCCGCTGCCGCAGTTGAAGAAAATAGCCATACATGATATTGATCCCCTTCAACATGTCTTAACAGCCTGGTTAAATTATTCGGGTTTCCCCAATCCAGAACGGGATTTTGTGAAGCTCTAATAGGTAGATACGAATAAAGCAAAATCAGAACCGGGATAAATACACAAAGCATCAAGCTTATTCTAATTAAACTGTTTTTATTGAATTTGTATTTATCAAAATAAAGATATGCAATTCCAGGTAATACGAATAACGTTGTCATGTGATTTGAAAATCCAAGAGCCAAAATAGCTGCAAAAATCATCCACGGATTGTTGATTTTAATCTTAGCGGAATCATCTTTATATAGATATGCCTTGATTAGAAAAAGCAGAATCAAAGTGAACATAAAAATTTGAAGTGAATAAACTTCAACAGACGTACTTTGAAACCAGAATGTTTTGCTGAAAGCTAAAATTAAGCCTCCCAAAACAGCTCCTAAATATTTTTTATTTTCCGGTATCTCAACTTTTGGAAGATTGTTAATAGGCTGATTTTGTTTTCCTTTTTTCTTTTTGTTGTCATTTCTTTGCTTCTCAATAAACTTATGAGGAATAAAACTATTAACATTATCAAGTACCAGTTTGGCCGTATATACAAATACACCGACACCTAAACTGCACCAGATGGAAGTAAGCAAATTAAGCTGATAAATCTTACTGAACGGTAAAGGTATTAAATGAAAGAGATAGCCTAAAATAGTGAATAAAGGATATCCGGTGGGATGTGCAATACCTAATGTACACTGAACAGCAGCAAGCTCCCCGGAATCAATTTCTACAACAGAGGGTGCTAAGGTAGTTAAATAAACCAGGAATACAAATAATCCGGTAAGTACGGCATAATATTTTTTTAAGAATTTCAATATTTTTTAATGTGTATATTCTTCAAAAATAGTGTAATTGACTTTACAAACTTTATCAAGGTAGTTTTGGAATTTCTTTTTGGATTCAAACTCCAGAAATGTTGAAACCATTAATTTTTTATCTTCACTCGACGGTAATACAGACAAAGTACTGTTAAAAATATTCTGTACGGAAAATTCCAAGTTTTTCAAAAAAATAAAATTAGATTTTAACGAGTTGAGATTTTGAAATTTTTCACCTGATTTTTCCAACAGTTCAATTATTTTAATAATATTTTTTGCCCTGTATTTTAAATACAGATTTTCACCTGTTAAAATTATTGATTGAATTAAAAATTCAATATCGGATAAACCTCCGCGGCTTTTCTTAATGTTAAATGATCCCGGAATTGAGCCGATTATTTTTGGATAAAGCTTTTTTCTCATGTCAATAATTTCTTTTTTTGCTAAAGCTTTATCTTCACTTTTAATTCGCAAATTAATTGATTTTGTTAAGCTGTTAAAAATTTTCTTGCTGCCGCATATAAAATTCATTTTGCAGTATGCCTGAAGCTCCCAGATCCTTGATCGATTCTGGATGTATTTTGCAAAACCTTTTAAATCCCAAACCAAAATACTGCTTTTACCTTCGGGCCTAAGCCTGCAGTCCACGTCAAAAGGTTTTAAACCTTCCTTTAATTTTATAAGTAAAGCCTGGAAGTTTTTTTGAATTTCCGGATGGGAATTTAAATCATTTACGGCAAAAATTAAATCTATGTCCGAAGCGAAAGTCATTTCTCCCGAACCGAAGCTTCCCAGCGCAGCAATCATAAATTCCCGGTTTATTGATTTCAGTTCCGGGTATTCTTCGACTTTTATTTGGATTGTTTTTAAAAAGTAGGCCTGCAAAAGCTTTGAGAGCTGAGTAGATGAAATTAATTTTGAAGTGAATTGAACAATTAGTGTAAAAAGCATTTTCTTTACAGGCGGGATGTCGATACTTTTCCCTGTGACTTTTTCAAATATTCTTCTTGTAATAAAAAATTCCTGTAATTCTTCATCTTCTGCGAAAAGATCAACGGCTTTCTGGGAAAATTCGCATATATATAAGAACGATTTAAAAAAATTATTATCATTAAACTCTTTGTACCAAATTGAAGGTAATGTTATCGATTTAATTATTCTCACAAAATTTTGAAGAACCAGATCAGGATTGATTGATTCTGTAAGGTATCTATTTAAGCTTTCTTCAATTTTTTGAAATTCATTTATGGATGCTTTATCAAATTGTTTTTGGCCTAATAATCCCTTGCCTTCCCTAAGATATTGTATATTCTTTATTGCTTTATTAGTGTTCATAAATTCGATATTGAATTGAATTTTCTTTTTAATTTTCAAATTATGCTCTATACCTATAACCGAGTCGTAAATCTTTTGAATTGATTTCCTATTAACGGCAACAAACTGCCTGAATGAATGAATGTTTTTAAAATTTAAAAACGAGGTCAGCTTTTCTAAAATTTCACCTTCGTTAGGTATGATGTGGGTCTGAGAATCGTTCATTAATTGTAGAAAATGTTCTATTCTGCGGTAAAATATATAAGCATTTTTTAATGTATCGGCCTCATCATCAGAAATCAAATTTGCATTAAATAATTTATTAATAGCATTCAAGGAATTTGATGTCTTAAGATTGCTGTTTTTCCCACCATTCAAAAGCTGTAAAGCCTGAATGGTAAATTCAATATCTCTTATACCTCCCGGAATTAGTTTTATATTCTCTTCATCATTTAAATTTTTTTCAATATTTATCTTTAGTTTCTTTATTTGCTCTAAAGGGGAAGATGAAAAAGTGACGGGAAAAATAAACGGCTGGAGATAAGTTATAAATGAATTATATAGAGATTTACTTCCGGCAATAAAATCTGCTTTTATAAGCATTTGCCTTTCCCAATCTTCTCCTCTGCTTTCATAATAATTCAAATATTCCGTAATGCTTCTACATAAAGGAGAATTCCTCCCGTCGGGACGAAGACGGAAATCCACTCTATAAATATATCCGTTGCTTGTTATTGATGATGCACTTTCAATAAAAAGATAAATAGTCTCAGTTAAAATCTGGTTATAATACCATTTATTTCTTATTAAAGAATTTTTATCATAAAAAATAATTACATCTATATCGGAGCTGTAATTCAATTCCCGGCCTCCGAGTTTTCCCAAAGCGATTAAACAATATTTCCGATTCGGGTTTTTGATATTGTATTTTGACAAAATTTCAATGTAGCACAGCCGGAACAGCTCTGAGGCGATTACTTTAGCTAATGTTGATAATTCCTCGGTTATATCTTTTAGACCGGCTTTTCCCAAAATATCTTTTATCCCTATTCTTAATGTCTCTTTTCTCTTTAGCGTTCGTAAAGCATTAACTTTTGCATTAAATGATTTAAATCCGGAAATAGTCTTATTAACTGTTTCCGGAAAAATCTTTTTATTTAATTTTATTTCTAAAGTAGAAG
This sequence comes from uncultured Ignavibacteriaceae bacterium, assembly GCA_964498065.1. Taxonomy (GTDB): domain Bacteria; phylum Bacteroidota; class Ignavibacteria; order Ignavibacteriales; family Ignavibacteriaceae; genus FEN-1297. The sequence continues at coordinate 65,470 of CAZCFZ010000010.1, read as the reverse complement.
GATTTACTATCCAATAAAAGTATTCCGGGTTTCTAACTAGGATATCAGTTAGGTAATTGCTATTTGTAGAAATAGCAACCAATATTTCAACATAGTGAGGATATTGAAGACATTCGGTAAGGAGAGTAATTTTATCATACATTGCTAATATAATTCTTAGCAAATTTGATTCGGAACTAAAAGTAAAAAAATGATTTGAAATTTCATTTTCGAACAATCGAATTATTTTATCAAAAATGTCAGGCGCAATATACCCGACTGAATGTTCGGCTAATTTATTAATGAATTCTGATGAGAGTTTATAATTATTTAGACCTTTGTCCACTTCACTTATATCTTAATAAAAAATTAACTTTAAACTAATACAATACCATTTTAAATAGAACAAATAATGATTATCTTAAATCTACTAATATTAAATAAGATTTTTTATGAAATATATTGAAACAGTCTTAATAATTTTTTCAGCTTTATTGTTATCTTCCTGCGGCTCAGGTAAAATACAAAAGAGTTCAGGGTCATCATCTCCTTCCGAAACCTCTCAATCCGAATTACCTGCACATATAGCGGAAAACCAATCTATTGTTATTGCAAAAGTCGAACAAATAAATTCAATAAATAAAAATGATTTTACAATAAAAGTTAAGATTATAGAAGTTAAAGAAAATCCTGCATATTTAAGCATGGCTGCAGTTGGAGCCACATATATACTAACTCCCAATTATAAGCTGGATGAAAAAAGAGACATAATTCAAACGGAAGAGAATTTTAAGTTATTACATTTATCGAGCTTAAATATTGGAGACACTTTTAAGGCTGTAATCTTTTATGAACAAGACAAGGGCTGGTTAATAGGCAAAGTTTTATAAGAAAGTCATTCAACTATATCAACTAATTTAAATTCAAATAGACTTTTTAATCTGTCGGAGAAAAGATAAAAAATCGATTTTGGCTTGGGAGCGAATTAAGATCACATAATAAATAAATTTTACAAATTATTATTCATTAATGAATTTGATTTATTAGTATAAATAATTATGAAATCTCGCTAAAATTATGTCCTTAATTCTCATGTCTTTTTAATCGGATTGATTACACAAAGATTTTTAAATATTTTTTCTCAACAATCTTAGAAAACAATGAATAAAAAAATTCCGTTAATTAGTGTTATGCTTCTTTCCTTTTTGTTTTCTTTTTATTTTTTTAAAAAAGATGTAAAGAATGAACAGAAAGAATACTCTTCAAAAAATATAATTGAAAATGAATCCGACATAGATGAATCGGTAACAGGATATCCCATGGAGGCGGCAAAATGGTACTATGAACAGCGGGCATATCCCTTAGGTTATATCCCAACTAACTGGAGAGAACAAGCGCTGAACCATATAGAAGCATATAATAAACCTAAATATTTGAGGAAAGTAACCCAAGCTTTAACATGGACGGAATTAGGCCCAGGCAATATCGGAGGAAGAATTCGTGCAATTGTTGTTAATCCGACTAATGCTAATATTGTTTATCTCGGATCTGTAAGCGGCGGAATTTGGAAGACAACAAACGGAGGCACCAATTGGTTTCCGCTGGATGATCATATGGCGAACCTTGCGGTTTGTTCCATGGTTATGGATCCCCACAATTCAAATGTTATTTATGCCGGAACGGGTGAGGGTTTTAATAATTATGATTATATACGAGGAGCGGGCATTTTCAAATCCATCGATGCCGGAGCAACTTGGAATCAACTAAGTTCAACTAATAATTCTAATTTTTATTTTGTTAATCGCTTAGTAATTGACAGTACAACAAATTCTATTTATGCTGCCACGCGAGCCGGTCTTTTTAAATCAACGGATGGCGGAAGTTCTTTTACCGAATCAATCAATGCTGCTTCCAACAGTGAAGACGGCTGCATGGATGTTATTGTTAATTATACAAATCCTACAACTATTTTTACAACCTTAGGATTATTTACACAATCACAAATCTGGAGAAGCACTGACGGCGGAAATAATTTTAGTGAAAATTATTCTCAATCCGGAATGGGAAGAATTGAAATAGCAGGCTCGGCTTCAAATCCAAAAGTAGTTTATGCTTCTTTCATGGATAAGAGTTCCTATCAGGTAGGATTTATGGCATATACTACAGACGGAGGTAACAGCTGGAATTCAATAACTAAAATTCCGGGACCTGCAACTAATGGGAGCGCTACTTATACAGGTAAACAAGGCTGGTATAACAACACTCTTGCTGTTGATCCTACAAATTCTTCTACAATCTGGGTTGGAGGTATAGATTTATGGCAGTCTACAGACAGCGGCACCGGCTGGTCTCGAATTACTAATGCGTACAAGAAGGGAGATTTAAATCCCTTTGTTCATCCCGATATGCATGCGATAGTCTTCGCTCCTTCAAATCACAGTGTTATATATGTCGGAAATGACGGCGGGATTTATGTAACCGGAAATGGCGGTCTTTCATGGAATGCTATTAACAACAATTTATTCATTACACAATTTTATTATGGAGCGGTTTCACCGACCGGCACAAATTATTATGGAGGGACACAAGACAACTATACTCTTAAATCAACCGGAAGCCAAAATTGGACTAATATCTTAGGGGGAGACGGCGGCGTTGTACAAGTTGATTATAATAATCCGAATATTATTTATGCAGAACAGCCTAATTTTACTTTCTTTAAATCCACTAATGGAGGATCCGGTTTTAGTCCGGCTCATAATGGTATTCCGGTCAATTCAAATAATGAAACAACGGATAGAACATTATTTATTACTCCGTATACAATGGATCCGAATGATCCATCAGTTCTTATTGCAGGCACGTACAGACTTTGGAAAACCTCAGATGGCGCTGCAAATTGGGATTCTTTAAGCGGCGATTTAACCGGGGAAGGTAGCAGTTCTTCCGCTAATGATTATATTTCTGCAATTACAATTGCCAAAGGAAACTCATCTGTTATTTATGTCGGTTGTACAAATGGAAAATTATGGTTTACAACTGATGGCGGATCAACTTGGAATGAACGAGATAATAATCTACCAAATGCCTGGTGCAAAGGAATCGCAATTAATAACGGCAATTCTTCAATTGCTTATATAACCTTTTCAGGTTTTTTATCGAATGAAAAAGTATATAAAACTACTGATTATGGAAATACCTGGACTAATGTTTCCGGTGATCTTCCAAATATTCCGGTTAATTGTATATTATTAAATCCTTATGCAAACGGTTATTTGTATGTTGGTACTGATCTCGGTGTTTTTTCGTCAACAAATGACGGAACTAATTGGATTCAAGAGAATAACGGCTTAGCGAATGTTTCCGTTGCCAGCTTAGTTTTTAGAAGTTCCGATACTACAATGTATGCAGCTACACACGGCCGCGGTATGTTTTCTACTTCTTTACCGAATTATGTTACTTCAATTACTCAAACTAATGAACAGGTTCCGGATAATTTTAAGATTTATCAAAATTACCCGAATCCTTTTAATCCGAGTACATCCATTGAATATGAATTACCCAAAAACGGATTTGTAAAATTATTTATATACAATATTAAAGGCGAAGAGATAAATTCTTTAGTTGATAGTTTTCAATCCGCCGGTAGACACAGGGTCGTTTGGAATGGAAAAAATATGATGGGGCAGGATGTTTCCAGCGGCATATATATGTATTCTGTAAAATTCGGAAATAATTTGGAAGTAAAAAAAATGATAAAATTGAAATAAGTACGTACTACTTGTTTTTATACTGCGGCTTTTAAATATTTAGGGTTATAAAGATTGAAATATATGGGGCTCTTTTAATAAAAGATCATGGTTGACTATCATTTTAACCTTAAATTTTGATTTAATAATTAAACCAATAAATATAAGAAATTTGCAAATTATCCATTAGTTCTTAAATTGCATTTCAAGGCTTCAATGGTTAATTTTGAATCTAATTATTCCAACGGAGATTAATTTTAAATGAAAAATATTATTAAAAAAGTAATTGGTGATAAACAGGCTAAAGATCTAAAAAAGCTTTGGCCGGTTGTTGATGAAATTAAAGAAGAGTACGAGAAAATAAAAGACCTTAGTGATGATCAGTTAAAGGCTAAAACTCAGGAATTTAAAGAAAAAATTGAAAACTATACTGCAGAATTGAGACGGCAGATTGAAGAAGTAAAGCTTCAGCTTCAGTCAAATGAAGATGTTGACATGCATTCAATTTACGATGAGGTGGATGAACTGGAAGAAGAGCTTAATGAAAAATACGAAGAAATACTGGATGAAATTTTACCTGAAGCATTTGCTGTTGTAAAACTAACATGTGAAAAGTTATTGGGAAAAAGCTGGACAATTGCCGGAAATAAAGTTACTTGGGATATGGTACCCTATGATGTTCAATTAATAGGCGGCGTTGTACTTCATCAGGGTTCAATAGCCGAAATGGCCACCGGCGAAGGAAAAACTTTGGTCGCTACACTTCCAATTTATTTAAATGCTCTAACCGGGAGAGGCGTTCATCTTGTTACCGTTAATGATTACCTGGCTCTGCGTGACAGCGAATGGATGGGAGAAATATTTAAGTTTCACGGATTAACTGTCGGTGTAATCTTAAATACTATGGATCCGGACGAAAGGAAAAAACAATACGAATGCGATATAACATACGGTACAAATAACGAGTTCGGTTTTGATTATTTAAGAGATAATATGGCCACTGAAAAAGAGTTCCAGGTGCAGAGGGGACACAATTACGTCATAGTTGATGAAGTTGATTCTGTTTTGATTGATGAAGCTAGAACTCCTTTAATTATTTCGGGTCCCGTTGAGGTTGATGATCAAAAATTTGATGAAATGAAACCCAGAGTGGAAAAATTATATAGGCTTCAGTCGAAATTTGTTGCAAAGATTGTTCAAGAAGCAGAAGATCTCTTAAATAGTGATGGAAAGGGGAGTGAGAATCAGGCAGGAGTGCAGCTTTTAAGAGCCTATAGAGGTCTGCCTAAGAATAATAAGCTGTCCAAAGTTTTAAGTGATCCTAATAATAAAAAGCTTCTACAAACGACGGAAATGGAATACCTTCGTGAGAAAGCTAAGAACATGTATATTATTGATGATGAGCTTTACTTTGTAATCGATGAAAAAAATAATACGATAGACTTAACGGAAAAAGGAGCAGAAGAAATTTCCAAAGGCAGCGGTATGGAAAAAGACTTCTTTATTCTGCCTGATCTTGGCACCGAAATAAGTAAACTGGAAAACGATTCTACCTTAACAGAAGAACAAAAAATAAAAAAGAAGGATGCGTTGTATAACCGTTATTCCGAAAGCAGTGATCGTATTCATACAATTCATCAATTATTAAAAGCCTATACATTGTTTGAAAAAGATGTTGAATATGTTGTTACGGAAGAAGGCAAAATTGCTATAGTTGATGAATTTACGGGCCGTGTACTGCCGGGTAGAAGATATTCCGACGGGCTACACCAGGCTATAGAAGCAAAAGAAAGCGTTAAAGTTGAAAAAGACACTCAAACCTTAGCAACCATTACGCTTCAGAATTATTTTAGAATGTATAATAAACTTGCCGGAATGACAGGTACGGCGGAAACTGAAGAAGGCGAATTCTATGAGATTTATAAGCTTGAAGTAGTTGTTGTTCCTACAAACAAACCTGTTGTCAGAGATGATAATGATGATGCGATATATAAAACCAAGAGAGAAAAGTATAATGCTGTTATTGAAGAGATTGAACAGCTTAGGAAAGAAGGCCGTCCGATTCTTGTAGGTACCACTTCGGTTGATGTTTCGGAAACAATCAGCAGAATGCTGAAAAGAAAATCGATTCCTCATAATGTATTAAATGCCAAACAGCATCAGAGAGAGGCTGAAATTGTTGCTCACGCCGGAGAGATTGGCGCGGTAACAATCGCAACGAATATGGCCGGTCGTGGTACGGATATTAAATTGGGCGCGGGTGTTAAAGACAAAGGCGGTCTTTACATACTAGGTACCGAACGTCATGAATCCAGACGAATCGATAGACAGTTAAGAGGCCGTTCCGGTCGTCAGGGTGATCCCGGCACTTCAAAGTTTTACTTGTCGCTTGAAGATGATTTAATGCGGTTGTTCGGAAGTGAAAGAATATCCTCCGTTATGCAGCGAATGGGAATAAAAGAAGGTGAGGTAATTCAACATAGATTAATCACAAAATCTGTTGAAAGAGCTCAGAGGAAAGTTGAAGAAAATAATTTTGCTATTCGTAAAAGACTGCTGGAATACGATGATACGATGAATCAGCAGAGGGAGGTTATTTATACCAGAAGGAAAAGAGCTCTTCAAGGGGATAGATTAAAGGGTGAGATTTTTGAACTGCTTGAGGACTATGTCCAGGATCTTGTAGAAGAAAATTTTGAAAATGTTTCTGCTGATAATATCAAAGAGCAAATTCTGCATAACATGCTGGTCGAAATTAAATTAGAGCCGGTAGAATTTGAAACACTCGGGCATGAAGGAATTGTAAGTAGAATTCTGGAAGAAGCAAAAACCTTCTATAAGAAAAAAGAAGAAATGCTGGGTTCGGAATTAATGGCCAGATTAGAGCGCTATGCAATGTTAAGCGTAATAGACCATAAATGGAAAGAGCATCTTAGGGAAATGGATGATCTTAAAGAAGGTATAGGTTTAAGAGCTTATGGTCAAAGGGATCCTTTGGTCGAATATAAAGTAGAAGCATTTAAATTATTTGCCGATCTTCTCCTGCAAATTAGAAATGAAGTGGTATCCTTTGCCTTTAAATTCTTTCCGCAGGCTCCTGAGGAAGTTCAAACCAAAAGGAAGAGACAGCCGATTGCAAGGTTCAAAGAAATCAAACAGAGTACAAGTAATATCGGAATTTCTTCTGCGGCAAGATCGAGAGGCGACGAACAGACTGCCGGTAAACCTCAGCCGGTGCAGGTTGCCGAAAAAATCGGTAGGAACGATCCTTGTCCGTGCGGAAGCGGGAAAAAATATAAACATTGTCATGGCAGATAATTGAAAGGGGTTTATGAAAAAAATTGAAGCAATAATTCGTCCCTTTAAATTAGACGAAGTAAAAGAAGCTCTGGTTGAAGAAGGAATCCATGGACTTACAATTTCGGAAGTAAGGGGATACGGAAGGCAAAAGGGACATACGGAAACCTACAGGGGGAGCGAATACAGAATCGAGTTTATCCCCAAAATTAAAATTGAAGTAATTGTTGAAGACAGCAAGGCAGAAAATGTTGTAGATGCAATTTTACGCACTGCCAAAACCGGACAGGTTGGAGACGGTAAAATCTTTATATATGATGTTCAAGAGGTAATAAGGATTAGAACTGAAGAAGCAGGGAAGGATGCACTGTAAATTTGCATGCCGGCAGGTAGGATATTTTACCTTTTACTTTTTTACAATCTTTTTTAGCTTCCTTTATGAAATTTAAATTTCATTCGTTAGTAATTAAGATATTATGCTTAATCATATTTACCGCAATGTTTTACAGCTGCGGGGTGTGGCATAATTTTACTACATATTTTAATCTTTATTATGATGCCTCCGATTTTTTCAATCAAGCAGAACAAATCATTAATTCACAGAAAAGAAATTTATTTTCTACCGAAGAATTAAAATTACCTCAAAATGCCAACGCAGACCTGCAAAAAGTTATTGAAAAGTGTTCACAGATCCTACAATTTCATGCTAATAGCAGTTATGTAGATGATGCTCTATTAATGCTTGGAAAATCTTTTTATTATCAGGCAAATTACAGAAAAGCGTTAAGAAAGTTTAACGAATTAATAGTAACTCAACCGCATAGCGATTTAATACTTGAAACGAATCTATGGGTGGGTAAAACCCAGATTCGATTAAAAGATTATGACGACGGTTTAACAACATTAAAATCAGTTAGAGAAACTGCAATTAAACAAGACGAAAGAAAAATTGTACAAGACGCTTTTATTGAAGAAATAAAATATAATATATTACAAACCGACTATCCGGATGCTTTAAATTTGGCGGAAGAGTTCTTAAAAAATTCTAAAGATAAGGAGATAAATGCTGAAGTAGCATATGAAATGGGTATTTTGTATGAACAATCAAATGACCTGACTAATGCAATTAAGTCTTTTAAAAGAGTAGATGATTATTCTCCAGATTATGAAACTTTATATAATTCTCTTATTGAACTGGGCAAAGTATTAAGAGAAAATGGTCAGTACCAGAAGGCTATGGATGTTTTCAACAATATGAGAGATGAGAAAAAATATTCCGATTCTTTCGATAATATAGACTTGGAACGCGCAATAACGCTTTTAAAAATGAATAAAGCAGGAGATGCGGTAAATATATTGTTAGCAATTGATACATCCAAAACAAGAAACCAAAGCCAGGGTATTGCCGCATTTCAACTTGGAAGAATATTTAAAAATCATTATAGAAACTTTGACAGCGCCTTAGTGTTTTATAACCAGACAATTAGATCTGTGGTTCCTAAAGAATATATTGATACTGCTAAGTCAAATATAGAAATGTTAAATAAATTTAATAGAATTTTTAATAATTATAAAAATGATCGGAAGGAACTGGAATATGCTTTAAATCCCGAATTATACAAGAAGGATTCAATTGCATATCAAGCGAAACTCCTAAGTGTAAAGGAAGCTGAAAGTGAAAACGAAAGCCACTATCTAGGCATAAATGCTATGCATGAAATGACTGAAGATACTAGTAAGATTAAAGATTCAACTTTAGTAAGAGATTCTTTGCTCGCGTTAGACTCTTTAAGGATAAAGGATTCGTTGAATGCGTTACAAAACAGGGGACTCCAAAACAATGAATATCAAAACAGAAATAATTTAGCTTTGATTAATAAGCTTAAATCAAGAGGAAGAAATTTTAGTAACATAAATCCTAAAGAAAATCAAGCAGAAAAAATTAAAAAAGAAATTGGAAAACCCCCTGTAAGGCCCACTGCCCCTGTTGATACGATTAAAACCAGGATTGTTAAAACAGAATTTGATCTCGGCAACATATTATTTACAGAGTTTAATTTTCCCGATTCGGCGTACACTTATTATCATAATATTATAACCGAATATCCAAATTCACCTTTCCAGGCAAGAGTCTTGTTTGCAATTGGCAGCTACTATTTAACTATCAATGATTCCGTAAGAGCCGATAGTTTATTTAACATTATTTATAACAAATATAAAAATGAAAGCATAGTTAATGCTGCTGCCGATAAGCTGGGTAAACCGTTGATAGATTTTAATTACGATCCTGCCCGGCCTCTATACATTTATGCGTCAACTCAAATGGATAGTGCGGAATACGATTCGTCTATTTCAAACTTTTATAGAATATATCTAACCCATCCTAAATCGCCTTATGCGGCTAAAGCATTATATACAACCGGTTGGATACTTGAAAATAAAATGAATCTAAATGATTCAGCCGTTGTTGTTTACGATACTCTAATTAAAAATTACCCGCATTCTATTTATGCAGCTGCAGTGAATCCCAAAATAATATTTTACAAAAATGAAATTGCCAGAATAAAAAAGATTCATGAGGATTCTCTTAAATATGCCGAATCAGGTAAACTTGATTCACTTAACGCAAAGAGTAAAAATTCCGAAGGATTACAAAATGAATCTTCTAAATTAGCTTTCAAGAATGGCGAGAATAAATCGGAAACGCCGGCTGAAATTGAGGCGGATAAGTTAAAGATTAAAGAATTTCTTAACCGGGCAAATGCTAATTTAAATGCAAATCCGGATACGCTTATTAGGATAAGAGGAGAAGTACAAAAGAAACTGGAACGATAGGGTGCTTTATATTATTGAATATAAAAATTATCGGAAATTGAAATTGCATAGATATTAAATAGGTTTGAATTATTCGTAATGAAGATAAAAGTATAGAGCTTTTTCGTTATTAAATTTTTTAACTTATTTCATTATTATTTTAGTTGAAATTCGGATTTTACAATATAACCAAGTCTTAATTACTTCCTTAATTGTAGAAAGAGCAATTCAGCATGGTTTATTATATTATATAAAACAATCGTGGAAAAACATCAATTATATCAACAAGAATCGGTTTAAAGCAATTTTGTTTATGTACGACATTAATTTTTTTGCATAATGATATAAGAGGAGATAGCTAATTCCGAAATAAATAGTATTTCCTTTTTGCAATGATGAAACCATGAAAAGAAGAGAACTAATCGAACTTATTGAAGAGGGTGAAAGTTTACACTGCGAGTTTAAAAGGAAATTTTCTACTCACGAAAAAATTGCAAGGGAGATGATTGCCTTTGCAAATACCAAGGGGGGATATATTTTATTCGGAATAGACGATAACAAGGAAATTGTTGGTGTGGAAAGTGAAAAATCGGAAACGGATTTTATTATAGATGCAGCTACAAACTATTGTGAGCCGCCGCTAGAGTATTATATAGAATACATAGAAATGTACGGTAAAGAAATAGTTGTTGTAGAAATCCCGGAATCCGAAAAAAAACCACATAGATTACAGGATTACCTGCCTCAGTTTGATATTAATAAGGCAACGGTATTAATACGAGTGAAAGATAAGAGTGTGCAGGCGAGCAAAGAAATGATACGGATAATGAGAGCTCGATACAAAGGTTTAAAACTCACTAAATATTCGATCGGTCCGAATGAGAGAACCGTCTTTGATTATCTCTCCAAGAACGAAGTAATAACAGTTAAAACACTGAGTGAATTAGTAAATATATCCGAGAGACGAGCTTCCAGAACTCTGGTAAAAATGGTGCGAGCTAATTTGCTTATGATTCATACTAAGGATAACGGGGAAGAATATTTTACCGGAATGGAATTGGATCAGTCATTTTAACATTGATCAAAAAGTTTTCTCAACTCGAATATAGAAACACCGTAAGCAACAGCAACATTTAAAGACTGCTTAATTCCATACTGCGGAATTTCAATTGAAAAATCACAAAGATCGATTAATTCATGGGATACCCCTGTAATTTCATTTCCTATAATCAAACATAATGGAAAATCATTTTTATCCAATTTATAATATGGAATGCTTTTATCCGTCAATTCAAGTGCGCATACTTTTATTCCATCACTTTTCATTTTTAAAATTACATCTTTAGGATCTTTTACATATTCCCATTGCACACTTTCAGTTGATCCTAAAGCTGTTTTCAGAATTTCTTTTTTAGGAGGGTGCGGAGTATACCCGCATAAATACAGCTTTTCAATCATTGCCCCGTCAGAAGTTCTAAATATGGAACCGACATTATAATTGCTTCTTATACTATTCAGAACAACATAAACAGGTAATTTTTTTACGGTATGAAGCGTTTCAAGCGTACTTCTATTCTTCGCTATTTCCTCATGGGTCAGCTTTTTCATGAAGTTTATGGATATGTTTCGGTTATTAGTATTTAATCGCTAATTGACCGCAGGCAGCGGCAATATCGTCTCCCTGTGTATTCCTTAACATTACTGTAATGTTTTTGTCCCTAAGTTTTTGCACAAATTCATCAATACGTTCTTTAGGAGTTGATTCCAATTCTGCAGACAAACCGCTCGGATTCATATGCTGTAAAGAATTAAATGGAATTACGTTTATCTTTGAGGGAATTTCACTGCATAATCTGGCTAAAGCATTTATATCTTCTTCCCGGTCATTTATGTCTTTTAACATTACATATTCAAATGTTATTCTTGTGGAAGTTCTTTTTGCATAATACCTGACGGCATCTATATTTTGCTTTAAGTTATACTTAATATTTATAGGCATTATTTTGTCACGAATCTCATCGAAGCACGAATGCAACGACAGTGCTAATTTTACTTTTAAATTTGAATCGGCCAATTCTCTTATTTTAGGAGCAATACCTGCCGTTGATACAGTAATTTTCTTTAAACTTATTCCGGTCGATAATTCTTCTGAAAAGATCTTTAGAGTTTTTAATGTGGCGTTATAATTAAGCAGCGGCTCACCCATACCCATGTAAACTACGTTTGTAATTTTATCTTTTCCGTAATCTTTAGCTGCAAGAACATATTGATCGAAAATTTCACCCGCACTTAAATTTTTTTTATAACCCATTAATCCTGTTGCGCAGAATTTGCAGTCTAATGGGCAACCGGCTTGTGTTGATATACACAGCGTTGTTCTTTTTTCTTCCGGAATGACAACAGATTCAATTTTGTTTGATTCCTCGGTTTCAAAAATATATTTTTTTGTGCCGTTAACATCTGATATTACCGAATCCACAAATTTTAATGTTGTTATTTCGGAGAGTTCTCTTAACTCCGCTCGAAGGGTTTTAGGTATGTTTGACATTTCATCAAAGTCAAGAGCTAGGTGATTATACATCCAATTAAATAATTGTTCACCTCTGAATCTCGGCTTGCCGTTTTTTGTAAAGAAATTTTTTAATTCGTCTAAAGTTAAGCCTTTTAATTGTGTTTTTGGAGAAGGATTGGTAGTCACTTTTTTACTTTTCTCTAATGTTAATTCTGTCTTTTCCATGAAACAAATATAAGAATTAGCAAGATTGTAAAAAATTAAAAATATTAGTCAGTGATGTAGGTAATTTATCTGCTTAAAACATTGATATAGACAAATTATTACCTTATTTTCTAATTGACTTTTCAAAATTCAAAATTTCAGTTGCTTTAAAACACAAATTTTAAAGCAATACCTGCCGCAGGGCAGGGTAATTTACTACAAGTAATTATAAATTTTATTGAAGGGAAAATATGAATTTCGATTTTTCTGAAGAGCAATTAATGATCCGAGACACAGCAAGGGAATTTGCTAATGCTGAAATAGCTCCTTCTGCTGTAGAGCGAGATATCAAAGGGGAATTTCCAAAAGACATCGTAAAAAAAATAGGCGAACTGGGATTTTTAGGGATGATGGTTCCGCCTGAATATGGCGGCGCAGGACTCGATACAATCAGCTATGTTTTGGCCATGATTGAGATCTCAAAAGTCGATGCCAGTGTTGGTGTTATAATGTCGGTTAATAATTCTTTAGTCTGTTTCGGATTGGAGGAATATGGATCCGATTTTATAAAAGAAAAATATTTAATACCGTTAGCCAAAGGCGAAAAATTGGGTGCTTTTGCTCTTTCCGAACCTGAAGCCGGCAGTGATGCAACCAAACAAAAAACTACCGCGGATAAAGACGGAAATTTTTATGTTATTAATGGAATGAAAAATTGGATCACCAACGGACAATCCGCTGATTATATTTTACTAATGGCCACAACGGATAAATCAAAAGGTCATCATGGTATTTCTACAATATTAGTGGAAAAAGGAACTCCCGGTTTCGGCTATGGAAAAAAAGAAGATAAAATGGGTATTAGAAGTTCGGATACTTCGTCATTAACATTTGAAAATTGTAAGGTGCCTGTAGAAAATTTAGTTTGGGAAGAAGGCAAAGGATTCAACTTTGCAATGAATACACTAAACGGTGGAAGAATAGGTATTGCTGCTCAGGCAATTGGAATTGCCGAAGCTTCATTGGATGCAGCTTTAAAATACTCACAACAGAGAAAAGCTTTCGGTCAGACTATTTCTAATTTCCAGGCAATCCAGTTTAAGTTGTCGGATATGGCAATTAAAGTTGATGCAGCTAAGCTTCTTACCTTAAAAGCTGCTGCTTTAAAAGATGCCGGGAAAAGGTTTTATAAGGAAGCGGCCATCGCCAAATTATATGCCTCTAAAATAGCCGTTGAAAATGCATTGGACTCTATTCAAATACACGGCGGTTATGGGTATGTTAGAGAATATCTGGTAGAAAGATATTTGCGTGATGCTAAGATTACCGAAATTTATGAAGGAACTACTGAAATTCAAAAGATCGTTATTTCCAGAGCTTTGTTGGATGGAAAATAAGTTTAATGCTTTAATATTTTCTTTGTTAATAATTTTTTTATTTCCATTTGCAATTTTTGCTCAATCGGAAAACAGTAAATGGGGGAAAGCCGATTATTCTTACCAAATGCCGGATAAATTTGAGCACAGGGATTATACTTTTAAAGAAAAGAATCCAGGGCGGTTTATACTTAAATCTTTTTTGAATGCTTACTGGTATTTCATCTCAGATGTTGACGGGGATAACTGTTCATTTGATCCCACATGTTCACATTTTTTTTTGCTTTCAGTAAAAGAAACGAATATTATTCAGGGTTCTCTTATGTTTTTTGATAGATTTACCAGGGATATGGATATATTCGGAAAAATCAATCGCTATCCTTTTTCATCAAACGGACATTATTACGATCCGCCTTCACTGTATATGTTAAAAAAAGACAGCATTAAATATATTCTTCCCTCTATTATTGTGAAGAATGAATAAGATATTATTCTTGCTTATAATTTTCAGCACTATTTCGTTTTCTCAAGAGAGCAATTCTGCAAAAAGCTTGAATTTGTTCTCTTCTCAAAATATTAAGAAATTTGCCGATTATCTTTTTTGTCAACATGATTATATAAGAGCTTCAATTGAATATGAAGATTTTTTGAAAAGCGGTTATAACGATACCGCAGCTTTTAAAGTAGGAATGGCAAATTTGGAAATGGGGAATTTCAGTATCGCATCAAAAAAATTTTCAAATATTTCGAAAAACTCGGTGTTTTATAATATTTCCAAACTTGAATATTTGCGGGCTAATTTCAGAACCGGTAATTTTAATTATTACAGAAATTTTTATGAATCGGAAAATCTAAACCGTGATTACAAATATTTTTTTGAGGCGCGCGAACTTTATAACTTTTCTTATTTATTTTCGAACATTACTTTACCGCAGAAAAAAAATTTTCTTTCATCTTTTACCAAAGAAGAACAGCCTAGGTTGAATCAATTTTATGATTGGAAAATTAATCCTCCGTATAAAAGTCCGGTAACGGCAGCGCTTTTATCGACTGTTATACCCGGTCTGGGTAAAATTTACACCCAAAATTATTCGGATGGGATTTTTGCATTTATAACAGTTGGCCTGCTTGGATATCTGGCTTATTCTGATTTTCATGCAAATCATAATTTTAGAGGCTGGCTGTTCTCGGCTTTAGGTGCAGGATTTTACGGGGGAAATATTTACGGTTCAGCTGCATCTGCCCAGATATATAATGCAAAAATAAGTTTTCAATTTTTTAATGATTTAAAAAATTATTTGGAAGATCATAACTATTTTGTTCCCCTAATCAATTTTTGCAAGTAATTAAAATATGAAGTGCATTTTTTTAATTTTGATTTTTTTTGCTATCGGACCGGAAATCTTTTCTCAAGGTGTTCTTGAAAAGCAATTTAATTACGCAAAAAAATTGTATAATGAGGAAAATTATTTTGATAGTATTACGGAATTTAAAAGACTCCTTTTTTTTGATTCTACTGGGAAATATAAATTTACTGCTGATAATTATATAGGAGACGCTTATAAAGCCGGATCAAAGTTTTCGAATGCAATTATTTACTATACATTAGCAGAAATTAATGCCCAAAATTTCAATGATCTATTCAAAGCAAAAATTAATATTATACGTGTAAATATTCTTCGCAGAACCACTAACAGAGCTCTTCAGCTTTTAGATTCATTAAATAACGATAGAAGATTTTTAAGCGAGAAAAAAGAGATCTATTACTGGAAGGGATGGACTTATATATTTGCCGATGAGTGGCATAAAGCCTCGGAAACATTTGCTCTAACAGATAGCAATAAAACTTTACAAGAGTTATGCGAAAAAGTTGATAAAGAAAAATACTCGGTTATTTTTGCACAAATTATTTCTCATTTTATTCCCGGATCCGGGCAGTTTTATACAGGCAATTATTTAAGCGGAATTTTATCTTTGGCCTGGAACGGCTTATGGGGCTATTTAGCTGTTAATGCATTTATCGATAACAGAATTTTTGACGGATTTATGATAACTAATTTCCTTTGGCTTAGATTTTATAACGGGAATTTGCAGAACTCCAAAAACTTTACGGAAGAAAAAAACTTAAAGATTGTAAATAAAGCTTTAAAATATCTACAGTATGATTATGTTGGTGCAAAACCTTAAAAATTTGAAAAATTATGAGGTTTCAATACTGCTTTATATAAAAAATTAAAGAGGAAAAAAGTAAAAATTGATAAATAATATTATATTCCTTTCCAGATTTATCAGGATTTTACATTTTATGGTTATAGGAGTAAAATTAGCTCACTTCCAACAAAACCATCAACCATTGAGGAGGTAGAATGAAGAAAGGCATGATAGTAGGTTGTTCAATTGCTGGGGGAGTTCTTTTATTATTGGCCATTTTGGTATTCTGGGGAATAAGCACTTATAATAATTTGATAACTTTAAACGAATCGGTAAACCAAAGCTGGAGCCAGGTTGAGAATCAATATCAAAGAAGAGCTGATTTAATTCCGAATTTAGTTAACACTGTTAAAGGCTACGCTAACTTTGAAAAGAACGTTTTAATTGATGTAACTAATGCTAGAGCCAAGGTAAGTCAAATGACAGTTACAAAAGATATATTGGATGATCCGGCGGCTTTTCAAAAATTTCAATCCGTTCAAGGACAGTTAAGCGGAGCCTTGTCTAGGCTGCTTGTTACGGTTGAGAATTATCCGGACCTAAAAGCAAATGAAAACTTTTTAGAACTTCAGGCACAGCTTGAAGGAACGGAAAACAGAATCGCTGTTGAAAGGAGAAAATTTAATGAAACTGTCCAAAGCTACAATACGTCTATCAAACGATTTCCTAATTCCTTATTTGCAGGTTTTTTTAACTTTAAAGACAAACAATATTTTAAGGCTACAACTGGTTCCGAAATACCTCCTAAAGTTCAGTTTTAAATAAATGAAAAAAATTTACTTTTTTTTATTAATTGTTTCCGTTAGTTTTGCTCAGACGAAATTACCTAAGCTGAATAATTATGCAAATGATTTTACAAGTACTTTAACTTCTCAGCAATTAAGTAATTTGGATTATCGACTAAGAACTTTCGACGACTCAACAAGCAACCAATTGGTTGTATTAATCATTCCCACATTAAATGAATATCCTTTGGATGAATATGCCAATGAAACGGCAATTAAAAATAAAATAGGTACCAAAAAAAATGATAACGGGGTTTTGCTTCTGGTAGTAAAAAATGATAAGAAAATTCGCATTGAAGTAGGTTATGGTTTGGAAGGTGCTTTGCCGGATGCTCTTGCAAGTTCAATAATTCGTAATGTTATTATTCCTCATTTTAGAAATGATAATTATTATGCCGGTATAACGGACGGAATAAATGCGATTATGCTTGCTACAAAAGGAGAATACAAAGCAGAAACAAAACCTTCTTCAAGGAGAAATTCCTCTTCCCATATATTTACTTTATTAATGATTATATTTTTTATAATCTCATTTTTCATTAGGGGTGGAAGAAGAGGCCGAGGCGGATTCATTTTTTGGGGTGGAGGTTTCGGCAGCGGAGGCGGATTCGGCAGCAGCGGAGGTTTTAGCGGCGGCGGATTTTCAGGAGGTGGCGGCAGCTTCGGCGGCGGCGGGGCCAGCGGAGGCTGGTAGATTTATTTTTGTTTTTATCAATCTAAAAAAGATCATTGACGTTTTATTTTTGTTTTAGTAAAATTACGCACGAAAAATATTTTATAATTGAATTTATTTTTACTATTAAATAATTTTTGATAGGTGGATTCTAGCAATTTAAATTTTAATCTTCATTTTCTTCCCGAAGAATTGGGAATGACGATAATTGATAAAAGGAGAAAATTATAATGGCAATAAAAATAACAGAGGAATGCATTAACTGCGGTGCTTGCGAACCTGAATGTCCGAATACTGCTATCTATGAAGGCGGTGTGGATTGGGAGTTGGCGGGGAAAGTTTACGGGCAAGATGATGCAGCGCCATCCGGTGCCGTCGGGTTTTATTCTAGTGATTTATTCTTTATTGTGCCTGATAAATGTACGGAATGCAAAGGATTTCATGATGAACCTCAATGTGCCGCTGTGTGTCCTGTTGACTGCTGCATTCCGGATCCTGATCACGATGAAGATGAAAGCACTCTTCTAGCCAGAAAAGATTATCTTGATGGAATTGGCAGATAAAGTAGGAATTAAATTTTTTAAATAGGGTATCTTAGATACCCTTCTAAATTATTATCATATCTATTAACTAATATCTCCGTTTATAACCTATTTAAGTTCAAATTAATTTCCCAATATAAGACCATTTTAGAGAAATCAAATTTTCTAAATTCTCATTATTGAAAATATAAACAATTGGCTTATAAGGCTTTATTGCATAATTGCAGTTTATTTCCCGGCTCCCTCCTTCAATTCATTTAATAAATCAAATGAAAAGTTTGGCATAAAATTGGAAATGTATATCTATAATTATAAAGATTTTTAAATTCACTTAAATTTATTAACTAAATTAAAAGAATCATAAGGAGAAAAAAATGGCTTATAAGATAACTGAGGAATGCATCAACTGTGGTGCATGTGAGCCGGAATGTCCAAACAATGCTATTTATGAAGGTGGGACGAACTGGGAATTTGCAGGAAACAGCTATGGTGAAGGTGATGCTGCCCCATCCGGCGCTACGGGATTCTATTCAAGCGATTATTTCTATGTTGTACCGGATAAGTGTACGGAATGCGAAGGTTTTCATGATGAACCTCAATGTGTTGAAGTATGTCCGGTTGAATGCTGCGTTAAAGATCCGAGTCATGAAGAGGATAAAGCAGCTTTACTCGCTAAAAAAGAAAATCTCGACAGCATAGGACGGTAATTCTTTCTAAAGAATTTATGGGGCATCTTATGATGCCCCTTTCAATTTAAATTTAATTAAACCTTGCATCATATAACTTATCAATTTCCTTTCCCATTTATAATTTCTTCTTTAACTTACAATAAAATATTTTTTATTTTTCAACTTGATTTATCATATCGTTTCTTCTATTTATGAGGGCTTATTATGAAAATAGGTAAATATGAAATTAATTTAATTAATTCCGGTTATTTCGGGCTGGACGGAGGGGCGATGTTCGGTATTATTCCCAAACCTCTTTGGGAAAAAACTAATCCTTCTGATAATGCCAACCGTATAAAATTAGCTACTAGAAATTTATTGCTGGAAAACGGGAACAGAAAAATATTGGTTGATACGGGCATGGGGAATAAATGGGATGAGAAATCAATAAATATTTATGATATTAAGCAGGATAATTTTTCCTTAATCGAAGAACTCGATAAATTTAATGTTAAATCCGAAGATATAACAGATGTTATTCTCACACATCTTCATTTTGATCATACCGGCGGTTCGACAATTCTAAATAATAATAAACTGATCCCTGCTTTTCCGAATGCAAAATATTTTGTCCAGAAAAAAAATTATGAGTGGGCAGTCAACCCGTCTGATAAGGACAAAGGGAGCTATATAAAAGATAATTTTGTTCCCTTGATGGAAGAAGGAGTTTTACGGTTCATAGACGGCGAACAAAATTTTGATGAAGAAATTTCATTTGTAATTGTAAACGGTCATACTTTTTCTCAGCAGATGCTAAAATTATCCGACTCGTCAAATACATTTTTATACTGCGGAGATTTATTCCCAACATCATCTCATATTCCTATTCCTTATATTATGGGCTATGATCTCCAACCTTTAGTAACTGTGGAAGAGAAGAAAAAGATTTTAAATAAAGCTGCGGAAGAAAACTGGAAATTAATTTTCGAACACGATCCCGATTTTTGTTCGGGAACAATTTTAAAAACAGAAAAAGGTTTTAAGGTTAATGAAAAATTTCAGTCTATCTGATTTGATTGATTTAAAAGGTTTCACAAAGGTTTGTAAAATAAGCGAATTAAAGGAAGGGGAAGGCAGAAGGTTTATTATTAATGATGTTGACGTTGCTATATTTAAAGTGGATGGAGAAGTATATGCACTTAGTAATATTTGTCCGCATCAGCATACAGCCTTAATTTATGATGGATTTATTGAGGATGATTTTGTCGTCTGTCCGGTTCACGGATGGATGTTTAATTTGAAAAATGGTTCGATGCCTACAAAGCAAAAAGGTCTTGATTCCTATCCCGTGCAAATTACTGAAGATGTTGTTTATGTTAAGGTAAATAAAAAAGAACTAAATTGGTGAAGCTGTACCAACCTAAATTAATTTTACTCATTCAATTTTGTATAATGAAAATTACCAATGATATATTTATTAAAAAAGCAAAAGAGATCGGTTTCGATCTTATAGGATTTGCAAAAGCAGAAGAACTTAGAGAAGAAATTGAACATTTGAAAGAATGGCTGAATAATGGTTACAATGCCGGAATGAGTTATATGGAACGAAATATTGAAAAAAGAAAAGATGTTGGTAATATTCTAAATAACTCAAAGAGCGTTATTTCTCTGGCAATAAATTATTATACTGATCATCAATATTCAGAGAATAAAAATTTCGGTAAAGTTTCAAGATATGCCTGGGGCACGGACTATCATTTGATAATTTGGGAGAAACTGGATTTACTGGAATCCGAATTAAAAAAAGTCGACCCGTCTTTTGAATGCAGGTTGTACGTAGATACCGGTCCGGTAATGGATAAAGTCTGGGCGGTTAAATCCGGAATCGGCTGGATGGGGAAGCACACAAACGTGATTAATAAAGAATTAGGCAGCTGGATTTTTCTTTCAACTATAATTACAAATTATGAATTTGAGTATTCTTCGGTGATCCCGGATTTTTGCGGGTCATGCACTGCTTGCATAGATGCTTGTCCTACGGATGCAATCATTAAAGAATATTTAGTTGATGCAAATAAATGTATTTCATATTTAACCATTGAAAATAAAAGAGAAATTCCACTACGGTTCAAAGGAAAATTTGAAAATTGGATCTTTGGATGCGATATTTGTCAGGATGTTTGTCCATGGAATAAAAAATTTTCAGAAACAACTTCAATTGCAGAATTTAACCCGAAGGAAGGAAATTCCGAATTAGAATTAGAAAAAGTACTCAATATGAATGAAGCTGAATTTAAAAATAAGTATGACGGAAGTCCGATAAAAAGAGCTAAATTAAAAGGTCTTAAGCGTAATGCTGTTTTTAATCTAATGAGATTAAAAGATTAATAGAAATTTTGAATCCTCAGCCCAAAAACTGAATCAAACTAAATTAAAAAAAATAATTTTATACTGGTCTAAAGGAGATTTTATGGCAGATAATCATCATAAAGTAGTAATTATAGGATCGGGACCCGCAGGTTTTACAGCTGGTATTTATACAGCAAGAGCGAATTTAAATCCCGTTATATTTGAAGGAATGCAGCCGGGAGGTCAGTTAACTATAACAACTGAAGTAGAAAATTACCCGGGATTTGAGGCAGGGATTATGGGACCGGAATTAATGGAAGTTATGAGAAAACAAGCTCAAAAATTCGGAGCAAAATCAATTTATAATGAAGTTACCGGAGTAGATTTTTCTAAAAAACCTTTTGTAATAAAATCATATGATGAAACACATACCGCAGATGCAGTTATAATTTCGACAGGTGCTTCGGCACGGTTATTAAACCTTGAAAGTGAAACAAAGTATATGGGATACGGAGTATCTGCCTGTGCCACTTGCGACGGCTTCTTTTTTAAAGATCAAAAAGTACTTGTAGTAGGAGGAGGAGATACTGCTATGGAAGAAGCAAACTTCCTTACAAAATTCGCTTCTGAGGTAACAATAATTCATCGTCGGGACGAATTCCGTGCTTCAAAAATTATGCTTGACAGGGTCAAGAAAAATCCTAAAATTAAATTTCTTACAAGCAAAGTTATTAAGGAAGTTTTAGGTAAAGAGGAAAAAGGACGTAAAATAATGACCGGGGTTCTCCTTGAAGATACAAAAGATCATTCGACAATGAAAGTCGATACAGACGGTTTGTTTATCGCAATCGGACATAAACCTAATACGGAATTGTTTAAGGGAGTTCTGGATATGGATGAAACCGGTTATCTAAAGGTTAAACCGGGTTCATCTTATACAAACATTCCCGGTGTATTTGCTGCAGGTGATGTTGCAGATAAGAATTATAGACAAGCTGTAACTGCTGCCGGTTCGGGATGTATGGCTGCAATTGATGCTGAAAGGTGGCTGGAAGCTCAGGAGTAAAATTTAGGAGGCTGTCTCAAAAGAGGGAATTTGTCATGCTGAACTTGATTCAGCATCTCTTTTTAGTAGTTATTCGAGTATTTAGATTCCGGGTCAAGCCCGGAATGACAGTTTTGAGACAGCCTCTTTTTTAATTAATTGTTGATTTTTCTAATTTTTTGGCAATAACATTTGCAATCACAAATCCGAGTCCTGTAATTGTGAATAATAAGAAAGGAATCCAATAATCTTTGCCTGTTGAATCCTGTAGGACCATACCCAATCCTAATCCGATTCCGAAAGCAACTACAATAGTACCGATTTTCAATAATCGGAATGGATCTTTTTTACTTTCAAAAAATTGTTTTATAGATTCTGCATCCAAACCTTTTTCTATCAGCATTTGCCTTTCTCTAGACCTAAAGTAAAAATAGGTAGCAAACATTAATCCAATAACCAATACAGTAATTATTGGTATAAAAACTGCAATTACTCCTATTGCCATTTTATTTCTCCTTTTCCTTGTGTTTTATATTTCGACTAACACAATTCAAATTAGGTTACACTTATTTTGTTTCAAATTAATAACTATACTATAACAACTATCTTCAATCTTTTTTTCTCTATCCGTTATGACCACTTAATATAATTTTTGGTTACATGCTTTTTAAAATTGCTTTTAATATATCTACTAGCTAATTTATTTCTTATAAAATTGAATAAATGTATAGTTTTCTTATCAAGTTACTGGTTGTAACCTATTTAATAACCGGGGAGTCATAATACGTAAATGAAAAACCTTACAGATTATGAAATTATTGATTCGGTCAAAAGAGGCAATCATTCTGATTTTGCTTTAATTATCGATAGATATAAGAATAAAGCATTTTCCCTTTTGATTAGAATGCTGAAAAATGAAATGGATGCCGAAGAAGTTTTACAGGATTGTTTTTTGAAAGCATTTAAGTCGCTTGAGAGTTTTAGACAGGAATCTAAATTTTCAACATGGTTTTACCGGATAGTTTATAATACTGCTTTAACAAGGCTTTCGGTAAAGAAAAGAAAAATCGAAAACGAAATGTCTTCTATTGATGATTATATTAATATTAAAAGTGATTATGACTTTCACCTGACTGAGAAAAAAGATTTGTCGGAATTTATTCAAACTATACTGGAAAAACTTCCTGCAAATTATGCTTCGGTGATAAATATGTTTTATCTTGATAATATGAGCTGTGAAGAAATTGCATCGGTTATGGAGACTTCGGTTTCAAATATTAAAGTTATGCTTTACAGATCGAGAAATACATTGAGGGATCTTTTACAGAAGAATAATTATATTGAGGAATTGTTATGATTGAGCTGACGGATGATATTTTAAATAAGTACATTGACGGTGATCTGAATATTGATGTTGTGAAGCAAATTCACGAACAACTAAATAATTCGGAAATTGATAGAAAAAGACTAACTGCACTACAGGCAATTCATAATGAACTTAAACAAATAAAGACAATTGAAGTTAAAAACAATTTCACTTCTACCGTAATGGCCAAGCTTTTAAAAAAGGTTAAAGCAAAGAAGAAGGACAGGTACTTTATTTTTTCGATTTCTTCCATATTTGTTTTAAGCAGTCTGGCTATAATCGGATATTTGCTGATAACAGTTGTTGGAAGCAATTCGGGCGGGAATGCTGCAAGTCAAAATTTGGATAATTATGTTAATTATTTTATCCGGTTTCTTTCATCGTTAAAAGAATTATTCACAGCTAAAAATATTTCGATTATAGGTTCAATTATCTCTCTCGGTTTGCTAATAACCGGTTATTTCTTTTTCGAAAACCTGCGCCAATCAAAAAGAAGATTGAGCAAGCTTCATTAAAATTTCCTTAAATAATATATTTGGATAAACGGTTATCAAATGATAACCGTTTTTGTATTATATTTAATCAAAATAAAAATTGACCTATGTTTGTATATTTGAATGTAGAAAATTGCGTAAATGAAATTTTTATTTTTCGGTATTATTAAACGATTTGATAGTAACCATAATACGAGGTCGATTTAATGGTTAAAACAAAAGCAGGATATGTAGCTATACTTGGAAAGCCTAATGCGGGAAAATCAACCTTACTGAATACTTTATTAGGCCAAAAACTTTCTATAACTAACAGTAAGCCGCAAACTACAAGGAAGCGGATATTGGGAATTTTATCCGATCAGTATTATCAAATAATTTTTTTAGATACTCCGGGTATTTTAGAACCTGCCTATCTTCTTCAAGAAAAAATGATGGAAGCGGTCAGCCGCTCAATTAATGATGCAGATATTATTTTGTTAATTCTCGACGTTAATGAAGATCCTGACGGCAGCAAGACATTAAAAGATAATTTCATATTTAAAGCAGTAATAAAAAGCAGTAAACCAAAAGCCCTTATACTTAATAAAGTAGATCTAATTTCTCAGGGAAAAGTCTCTGCGTTAATTTCAAAATTTGAAGAGTCAGGTTCATTTGAAAAAATAATTCCTGTATCGGCGTTGATTGGGTTTAATATACAATCTATCACTGAAACAATTTTGGAGAGCTTACCGGAGAATCCGAAATTTTATCCTGACGATATAGTTGCAGATGAGAATGAAAGGTTTTTCGTTTCCGAAATTATTCGAGAGAAAATTCTTGAATTATATAAAGAAGAAATTCCTTATAGCTGTGAAGTATTAATTGCAGACTTTAAAGAAAGAGACGACAAAAAGAATTTTATCCAAGCTGAAATTGTAGTTGAAAAAGAAAGCCAGAAAGGCATCATAATAGGTAAGCAGGGAACAGCAATAAAAAGACTAGGTCAAATTTCACGGGAAGCAATTGAAGAATTTCTTCAGCACGAAGTATTTCTTGAATTGAGAGTAAAAGTTCGCAGCAAATGGAGATCAGACGAAAAGATGCTCAGGTCTTTCGGTTATTCACCTGATAAAGATTAAAGCTTTTAATTAGTTTTGGTTGGTAGTATCCTAATTTATTGAAATTATTAGCGAATAAATCAGCCCTCGACTCCGCTCGGGATGATAATTTGAAACCATTTGTCATGGTGAGGGGAGTCGAACCATGACTTAGATAAGCAAATTAGGACACTCCCTTTTGGTTTAATCATAATATAATTCCTAAAAATCTAATAATGAAAAAATATACAGGCGAAGGAATACTTTTATTTGTTACTCTAATATGGGGTGCAACTTTTTTTATTATAAAGGTTGCACTTCAAAATGTTTCTCCAATACTTTTTGTAACTATAAGATTTTCTTTTGCAACTCTTCTGCTTTTACCTTTTATGATTAAGGTAATTAAAAAAATGAATAAGGAAGTTATTGCTGGAGGTGTTTTATTAGGCCTAATGTATTTTCTGGGCTTTGCAACCCAAACAGTCGGACTTAAATATACTTCTGCAACTAAGTCGGGATTTATTACAGGTTCTTTCATCCTTTTCACACCGTTTTTTCAGTTAATGTTTGAAAAGAAAAAACCAAGCGGAAGAAATTTATTGGGTGTATTGTTCGTAATTCTCGGTTTAATTTTTTTATCAAGCAAAGGTTCATCTATATTGGATATTTTTCAGGAAATCGGATCCGGTTTTAATATCGGAGATTTTTTTACGCTTTTATGTGCAATCTTTTATGCCTCCTACCTTGTTTATCTTGATATTATTAGTAAAAAACAAAATTATCTGCCTCTAGTCTTTTTGCAGGTTAGTGTAACGGCAATTTGCGGACTAATTCTTACTTTATTTCTTTCGTTAACTAATTTTGAACCAGTAAAGTTTTCTTTTAATAACAACGTTCTGTTCGCTTTTCTTTATACGGCAATATTAGCTACAATATTAACAACAACTTTACAAACGAAGTACCAAAAAATAGTTACTCCTACAAAGGCAGGAATAATATTTTCATTCGAACCGGTATTTGCTGCGCTGTTTGCTTATCTTGTTATTAACGAAAGAATTTCCCACTTTGGCTTTTTAGGAGGTATACTTATATTTACAGGTCTTTTAGTTACCGAATTGTTTAATAAAAAGAAACCGGAAATTGGCTGAAAATTTAAAACGGGCGGAGATAATAGCTAGCGGACTAGTCCAGGGAGTCGGTTTTAGATATTTTGTGCTCAGAAAAGCAGGAAGTCTAGGCGTAACCGGATTTGTGAAAAATCTATATTCAGGTGAAGTCTTAACGGTTGCTGAAGGTGAAGTTGCAATGATCGAAGAACTTTTCAAACAAATAAGAATCGGGCCTTCCCATGCTTCCGTATCAAATTGTACTATCGAATGGTCCGAGTATAAAAATGAATTTAAAGGTTTTGAGGTACGATATTGACCCAGGAAATCAGAACCGGCATTGGATTCGATGTACACGCATTTGCTGAAAATAGAAAACTGATTATAGGCGGTGTAAATATCCCGTTTGAAAAAGGACTTCTCGGTCACTCAGATGCCGATGTCCTCTCGCATGCAATTAGCGATGCTTTACTCGGTGCCGCTGCTTTAGGCGATATAGGGCAGCATTTCCCGGATAATGATGAACTATACAAAAATGCCGACAGCTTAAATTTATTACAAAAAGTATATGAACTAGTTAAGCAAAAAGGTTATATAATAGGAAATGTTGATGCAGTTGTTGTAATGCAAAGACCGAAACTATTTCCATTCATAAAAAAAATTAGGGAAAACATCGCCGGCATTCTTGAGGCAGATATTGAACAAATTTCTATCAAGGCTACAACCACGGAAAAACTCGGATTCACCGGCAGGGAAGAAGGAGTTTCGGCTTTAGCAAACGTCTTAATTCATAAACAAAAATAATATGCTTGAGAATATTCTAGATTTTATTTCTGCATTAAGTCCTTTCTGGATTTATGTAACACTTTTCTTTTTTTCTTTTATTGAAAATGTTTTCCCTCCTTCACCAAGCGACCTGGTTGTTGTAGTAGGTGGTTCGTTAATCGTATCGCATTCAATTCATTTTATCCCGACTCTTATTTTAACAAGCTTTGGAAGTGTATTGGGATTTATGGCATTGTTCTTTATCGGTTCACAACTTGATAAGAAAGTTGTAAGAGCAGGTAAAATAAAATTTATCTCCACGGAAGGACTTGATAAAGTTGAGCATTGGTTTATGAAATACGGGTATTTAATAATTCTAATAAACAGGTTTTTACCGGGGACCCGTTCAGTTATTTCTCTATTCGGAGGATTAAGTGAATTGGATGCAAAAAAGACTGCAATTCTGGCAACAATCAGTGCATTGGCATGGAATTCAATTATAATTTATCTCGGAATTCTTTTCGGAAGAAATATTGCAGTAGTTGATAAATATTTATCAGCTTACAGCAATATTGTTATAGGTATCACTGCTCTCATAATTTTAATTTACATTTTTAGATATTTCCTATCTAGAAGAAAACGGCTTAAGGATTGAAAATTATTTTTTGGAAAAATAGATTGAAGCTTTCACCTGAAGAGAAAGCAAAAAAGAATAAAGAAAGATTATTATTAGTTCTTAGCGGAATAATGATGGGAATAAGCTTCCCGCCGTTTCCGTTCCCTTTTTGTCTCCTTTTATTTTTCGGTCTTGTCCCTTATTTGTATGTTATCGAAAAAAGAGAATCTTTAGCCGAAATTAATAAAGCTACTTATTTAACATTTTTTGTATTCAGCGTGATTACTTTGTATTGGGTAGGAAGCTGGCAAAAAACTGCCGATCCGTTTTTAATGATTGCCGGCGGAACATTATTGTTTTTCGAACCTCTTTTATTCCTAATACCTTCTACACTTTTATATTTATCCAGGAAAGTTTTTCCATCTAAAAATATTATTTTTTTATTTCCTCTATTTTGGGTTACATATGAATATCTTTATATGCTTACGGATGCCAGCTTTCCCTGGCTCACATTGGGAAACGGATTAGCTCATTTTGTCGTTTTTATCCAGATTGCAGATATAATCGGCGCCGTCGGCTTATCCCTTGTTATCGTTTATATAAATATATTTTTATACAAAGCATTTATCAATTATAAAAGTTCGAGGAAAAAGTTTACATTTAACTTAACTGCTGCTTTATTAATTTTTGTTTTTATATTATCATACGGAATTTATAAATACACCACCTTCAAAGTTTCAAATAAAACCATAAAAGTAGGATTAATTCAGCCTAATCTAAATCCCTGGAAAAAATGGGAAGGAGGTAACTTAAATGAATTGACAAACCTTTATCTGACTTTATCCCGCAAAGCAGTAGATAAGGGTGCTAAATTAGTGGTTTGGCCGGAAACTTCTTTACCTGTATTTCTATTGGATGGGAATTATGGTGATTTGGTTGATTCAATTTACAACTTTGTACGTAAAAAAAATGTTTACCTTCTTACGGGAATGCCTGATGTAAAATATTATTATAAAGGAAGTAAAATTCCGTCTGATGCTAGAGAATCAACTAATGGTGATTTTTATTATACGACTTACAATGGAATATTATTGTTTTCTCCAAATACATGGAAAGTACAGACTTATGATAAAATGAAACTGGTTCCATTTGGAGAAAGAGTTCCTTTTGTTGATGCACTGCCATTCCTCGGTAAAATTATTAAATGGGGTGTTGGTATAAGCAGCTGGAATAAAGGAAGAGACACGGTCAATTTTGAAATTCCAAATCCAAATTATAAAAGTGGGATTAAGAATTCCGGTGTCTCTGATTCAATAAGTATAAATGGATTGGTTTGTTTTGAATCCGTTTTCCCTTACTTTGTTACTGATTTTATTCGAAAGGGTGCGAAGCTTATTGCTGTTGTTACAAATGACAGCTGGTATGGAAAATCAAGCGGACCTTACCAGCATAAAGAAATTGCCGTGCTTCGAGCGATTGAAAACAGGCGCACGGTGATTAGAGCTGCTAACGGCGGAATAAGCTGTATAATAAATCCTGTAGGAAGAACTATAATTGAATCTAAGCTTTTTACTAAAACATATCTGGTCGGAAATGTTCCGCTTGAAAATGTTGAAACTTTTTTTACGAAATATCCTTTGATAATTCCTGTTCTCTCTTCAGTTATTTCTCTTTGGATATTCGGAATATTTTTACTTAAAAAAATTAAAATGAAATTTAATTTATAATATGAATTTGTAATTTTGGCGAGACAAATTTTTTTAATTAAGAAACACATTCAGGAAAAAACTAAAGATTAAAAATCATGAATAAATTTATTGACTTAAGAAGCGATACGGTTACAAAACCTTCCGAAGAAATGAGAAAAGCGATATACAATGCTGAAGTCGGAGACGATGTCTTTCAGGAAGATCCGACTGTCAATGAACTGCAGGAATACGCAGCAGATCTTTTAGGTAAAGAAGCATCCTTATTTGTAAGCAGCGGCGTTATGGGAAATCAGATCTGTTTAAATGTTCATACAAATCCTGCTGATGAAGTAATCTGTGAAAGAGATTCACATATATTTCAATATGAATCCGGATCGCCTGCTGCATTAAGCGGAATTCAGCTAATGCCGATTGATGGAAAAAATGGTGTCATTACTCCGGAACAAATTGAACCATTTATCAGGCCTGAAAGCGCCTATTATATGCCCAGGACAAAAGTAATAGAAATCGAAAATACGCATAACCGGGCAGGGGGAATGATTCATCCTCTTCAGAATATCATAAAGATTGAAGCATTAGCAAAAAAATATAATTTGAAATATCATTTAGACGGCGCAAGAATTTGGAATGCGTCTGTTGCAGCAAAAATTCCGGTTAAAGAATATGCTAAACATTTTGATTCTATTTCCTGTTGCTTATCTAAAGGATTAGGCGCACCTGTCGGATCAATAATAGCTGGCACAAAAGATTTTATAAAAGAAGCATTCAGAGTCAGAAAAGCGTGGGGCGGCGGAATGAGACAGATTGGAATTTTAGCCGCTGCGGGATTGTATGCATTAAAAAATAATATCGAGAGGCTCGAAGAGGATCATCAAAAAGCAAAATTGCTCGCCAAAACAATTAGCGAGCTTACATCGCTTCAAATTGATTTAAATTCCGTTCAGACCAACATTGTTATATTCAAATCTAAAACATTCAATGTTGAAGAGGCCATATTAAAATGCAAAGAAAAAGGATTGTTAATCTCAGAAGGTAAAGTTGGGTATCTAAGAGCAATTACACATTTGGATGTAAGCTTTGATGAAATTAGTAAAGCTTGTAGTATAATCCGGGAAGTTTTTAATTAACCAATTATCGCTGAAAGGCGTAATTGTCAAACTATCCGATTGCCAAATTGCTGAATGGTTGTATCGTTAAGTTCAGAACTATTTTATCAGCAATAGAGCAATACAACAATTTGACAATTTATCAATAAAACAATAGAATGATAACAAATAAAAATATTAAAATGAAATACTCATGAACGATATAACCAAATCAATAAAAGACTTCAAACATAAAATAAAAATTAAAGTTAGATTTTCCGATCTCGATGCAATGCGCCATGTAAATAACGCTGCGTATCTTTCTTATTTGGAAGAAGCGAGAATAGCGTATTTCAAAGATGTATTTGAAAAGACAAAAGACGGGCTTGATTTCGGAGCTGTGGTTGCTAGAATCGAAATTGACTATCTTCTACCAATAATGTTGGGTGATGAAATTGAGGTTGTCACACGTGTTTCAAAAATGGGGACAAAAAGTTCAGATGTAGAGCATCTTATTTTAGTAGAAAGAAACGGAACAAAGGTAGCAGCTGCTTCTGCCTTAACTAAATTGGTTTCTTATGATTATGAGAAGCAAATTTCATTTGTAACACCTGCATGGGTAAAAAAGAAAATTGAGGAGTTCGAGAAAAGAAATTAATTTGTTAAAAGATTTATAAATCCGAGGATAATTGTTTGAGTGTTTTTTCGACCATTAATGATTTTTCAATTTTTTCTGCTGTAAGGGGAGGTGCTACTCTTTCATTGCAGTCAAGTATTTTACATTTTTCGCAAGTATCATTTACTATTTTCATCGGTATTTGAGGATCGTTCCAGAATTTAATCTTTTTCTTCAAATTGTCATCCAGTTGAAAACCGATTGTTAAGCTTGAATAAGTATTTTTTTGAAGATTACCTCTTTGAGCTGCCGAGATGCACAAATATTCATCTTTTGATTCTAAAAATTTTGAATGCAATATCCCAACAGTTCTGCCGCTGAATTTTTTATCTTTTTTTAGTTTGCTTTCCATTTGATTAATTGTATCAAATGAGACCCATCTTCTGCAGTAATGTTCATTTTCCTGATATCCGCCGGGATTATGATGGGTATTCAACCTTAGTTCGTTAGATAACCGGTAGCTTTTTGACAGAGTGTCATAATTAAATCTTAAAAAGAATAGATTATTTAAACCAAAATGTTTGGAAGAAAGATTGGTAATCCTCTGAAAAGACATCTCTGTAGTCGCATTGTATTTATTTATAAGCGACAGAAATTTTTCACCGTCCCAGGTTTTTCTATTAAAGAAATTTCCTAAATCCTTTATAAATAAATTACTGTTTAATATTAGGGCGGTTGAGAAATAAGATACCTTAAAATAATTAAGAAGGTGATCAAAAGTTTTTAAGCTTAAACTTGAATAAATATAGCTTCTGTCTTTTATGCCGAGATAATTATATGCCAATTCTTTACCGGCCACGAAAACTTTTTGTGCAACAGACAATTTATTATTCAATAATAATTTTACCTTTTTGTCTTTTAAGACCACTGCTCTTAATTCACTTAATTCTGGATACTTGTTTAAAGAAGATTCATCAATATCATAATTGTATTTTTCTTTAAGAATATATTTTAATTGATCAAACTCAATTTTATATGATTCTTTAAGCCCTGATACTTTAATAAAGTTTTTTACTTCAATTTCAAGATCTTCAAAATAATTATCATTGAATTCTTTAAAAGTCCTTAATGCGGTTCTGCTGAAATTATTTTGGCTTAATTCTGAAGTTTTTGCCATTTCAATAAATGCACTTATTAAAGCACTTAATTGTAATGACGAATTTGCCATAATCATAATTAATTTATTTATATCAATTCCATAATGATCAAGCGGTAATTGTTCAAGAATATTTGATTCTAAAAATTCCTCAATAGGCGCAAGATTTCGCATTAATTTTAACGACACCATTTTATCGTAGGTAACATCCAAAGCTTCTGCAAGTGATTTTATTTTATCAGCTTTGGGATATTTTTTACCGCTTTCTATTTCATTTAAATAAGAAACGGATAATCCGCTTTTAGCTGCTAAGTCTGAAAGCAGCATATTTTTATCCAGACGCAATTGTTTTAACTTTAAACCGAAAATTAGTTTTATGTAATTTCCTTTTGCCATACTTTCCGAAGTTTTAAAAATTTACTGTGCAATATATCAAAAAGAAAATTAAAAGGTCAGCAAAAAATCGTTAATAGCGAAATTTCGCTTGTTTTTTTAAAATATGATAAATATATTCAAATTAAAATTAAAGAAGTTTGAATATGCCGTCATCAACAAGTGCACAAAGAAATTTTGAAGCTGGAATCAAAAGAATAATTGATATTGTCCCTTACCAGATCAAAAACTATCCACGCTTAGATGCAATAAGTGATAAGAAAGAAGGAAAGTGGCAAAATTACGGTTCTCTTAAAATTCAGGAAATAGTTGACGACTTTAGCTTAGGTCTGCTAAAATTAGGTTTTAAACAGGGAGATAAGTTTGCTATAATTTCACCCAATAGATCGGAATGGAATTTTGTAGATCTCGGTACTTTACAGGCAGGCTGTATTGATGTTCCTATGTATCCCACTATGTCTGAAGAGGAATTCATTTATATCTTTAATGATTCACAAGTTAAATTAGTTTTTGTCGCTGGATTAGAATTATATGAGAAAGTTAAGCATGTCCTTCCAAAATCTAATTCAATAAAAGACATATATACATTTGATAGAATTAAAGATGCAAAACACTGGACTGAAATATCCGGACAAGCTGATAAAAGTCTTGAAGAAACTCTTAAATCGATAGAAGCTTCGATTAAGCCGGATGATCTTGCTACAATTATTTATACTTCAGGTACAACAGGTACACCTAAAGGCGTAATGCTTACTCATCATAATATTATTAGCAATATTGTCTCATTAAGTAAAATAATGCCGATGAATGATAATCATAGGATGATAAGCTTTTTACCGATTTGCCACATTTTTGAGCGGACGGGGATTTACTTTTACTTAGCTGTCGGCGGTTCAATTTACTATGCTGAAAGTATTGATAAAGTGGCCGAGAATTTTTTAGAAGTAAAACCTAATTATTTTACTACAGTTCCAAGACTGCTGGAAAAAGTATATGAAAGAATAATGGAAAAAGGAAGGCAACTAAAAGGATTAAAAAAAGCAATCTTCGGCTGGGCAGTTAACTTGGCAAATCATTATGATCCGATGGGAAAGAATAATTTCTTTTATAATCTTCGATTGAATGCCGCAAGGAAATTAGTTTTCTCCAAATGGCAGCAGGCTTTAGGCGGAGAAGTAAAGGGAATTATCAGCGGAGCGGCTGCTCTTCAACCAAGGCTTGCAAGAATATTTACAGGCGCAGGCATTCCAATAAGAGAGGGGTACGGATTAACAGAGACATCGCCGGTTATTACTTGTAATCGATTTATGAAAGGTGAGTATTATTTAGGTTCGGTAGGATTACCCATTCCGGATGTTCAAATTAAAATTTCGGACAACGGAGAAATCCTGACCAAGGGGCCAAACGTATTTAAAAGTTATTATAATAATCCGGAATTAACATCTAAAGCTCTGGATAAGGAAGGTTGGTTTCATACAGGGGATATAGGACAGTTAATCGACGGAAGATTTTTAAAAATTACAGATAGGGTAAAAGAGGTATTTAAAACTTCAGGCGGCAAATTCGTTGCACCTCTGCCAATTGAAAATAAAATGAAAGAGTCTTGGTTTATTAAAAATATTATGGTAATTGGTGAGAATAGAAAATTTACAGCTGCTTTAATTGTTCCGGATAAAGTTTTTGTTTTTAATTGGTGTAGAAAAAAAGGATATGACAAGTTAGGTATAGATGATATTGACAAATGCAAAATATTAAAAGATAGGATCTGGAAAGACATTCAAAGATATAATAAAAGATTTTCGCATATCGAGCAGATTAAAAAATTTGAAATCGTTCATGATGACTGGGCAGTTGAAACAGGTGAATTAACACCTACACTTAAACTTAAAAGAAAAATAATTTTAGAAAAGTATACAGAATTAATTGAACAAATATACAGTGAATAAAATAGAATAAATTTTTAATCATTTAAACAAAATAATAAACATGAAGAGAATCATTAAAGAAGTTGCAGTATTAGGATCGGGGGTTATGGGCTCCCGGATAGCCGCTCATTTTGCAAATACCGGCTGCAAAGTTTTTCTTATGGACATTGTTCCAAAAGATTTAACGGAATCAGAAAAAAAAGAAGGACTCACTTTAAACGATAAAAAATTTAGAAACAGGATAGTTAATGAAAATCTAAAAAATGTATTGAAAGCCAAACCTTCACCAATATATTTAGAATCATTTTCTTCAAGAATTGCAACCGGTAATTTTGAAGATGACTTAAAGAATTTAACAAACGTTGACTGGATTATAGAAGCAGTTGTAGAAAACTTAGAAATTAAAAAATCCGTTTTTGAAAAAGTTGAAAAATTTAGAAAACCAGGTTCACTAATTACGACAAATACTTCTGGGATTCCAATTCATTTAATGCTTGAGGGAAGAAGTGAGGATTTCCGTAAACATTTTTGCGGTACACACTTTTTTAATCCGCCGAGATATTTACAGTTGTTGGAGCTGATTCCTACTCCGGAAACAGATAAGGCAGTAATAGATTTTCTAATGTATTACGGCAGCGTCTTTCTTGGTAAAACAACCGTTATATGTAAAGATACGCCGGCTTTCATTGCAAACCGTATTGGGGTTTTCAGTATGATGGCTGTTTTCAAATTGATGAAAGAAATGAAACTGACGATTAAGGAAATTGATACATTAACCGGTCCGATAACAGGAAAACCAAAATCTGCCACATTTAGAACTTGCGATGTTGTAGGAATTGATACATTGGTAAAAGTTGCAAATAATATTTATCACGATTGTCCTAAAGATGAAGCGAGGGAACTTTTTATAATTCCGGATTATGTAAATAAAATGGTTGAGAAAAATTGGTTGGGCGATAAAACCGGGCAGGGTTTTTACAAGAAAATAAAAAAAGATGACGGAACAAAAGAAATACTTGAACTTGATATTAAAACTTTGGAATATAAGCCGAGCATAAAGCCGAAGTTTGCTTCTGTCGGTGCTGCAAAACCGATAGAGGATTTAAAAGAAAGACTGAAAGTACTTCATGCCGCAAAAGATAATGCAGCTGAATTTTTAAGAATGCTTTCTTTCAATATTTTTCAATATTCATCTAGTCGAATACCGGAAATTTCCGATGAAATATATCGAATAGATGACGCAATGAAAGGCGGATTCGGATGGGAGCTTGGACCTTTTGAAACATGGGATGCTCTTGGTGTTAAAAAGATGACTCAGCTGATGGAAGAAGCAAATCTTTTACCGGCTAAGTGGGTTAAAGATATGCTGGCAAAAGGATTTGACTCATTTTATAAAGTTGAAAACGGTAAAAAGAAATTTTACGATATCAATTCTTCTTCTTATAAAATTATTCCTGGTAAAGATGAATTCATAATTCTAGATAATTATAGAGAGAATAAACCGGTTTGGAAGAATGTTGGAGCTACACTCCATGATATCGGCAATGGTGTAGTTAATCTTGAGTTTCAGACAAAAATGAATTCTATTGGAACTGAAATTCTTGAAGCAGTAAATAAATCAATTGAAATTGCCGAAAAAGATTTTGCCGGCTTGGTAATTGGCAACAACGGACAAAATTTTTCTGCCGGTGCAAATTTAGCAATGATGCTAATGTTAGCGGTTGAACAGGAATATGACGAAATAGATCTTGCAGTTAGAACATTTCAAAACACAACAATGCATGTCCGATATTCCAGCGTCCCGGTAGTTGTTGCACCTCATGCTCTAACATTAGGCGGCGGATGTGAAATCTGTCTTCATGCAGATCAAGTTCAGGCTTCTGCCGAGACTTATATTGGGCTAGTTGAAGTTGGTGTTGGAATTATTCCTGCCGGCGGCGGGACAAAGGAAATGGCTTTGCGGGCTTCCGATAGTTATGCGGAAGGTATTGTTGAAATGCCGGAACTTCAGGAAAAATTTATGAATATAGCCATGGCTAAAGTTGCAACCTCAGCTTACGAGGCTTTTGATCTCGGAATATTTAAAAAAGGGAGGGATAAAATAACGATCAATCCGAATAAAGTTATTTTTGATGCTAAACAGGCTGTTCTGGATATTGCAAATAGGGGTTATACACATCCGGTTCCCCGGAATGATATAAAAGTATTAGGAAGACAGGCACTTGCTACTCTTTTGCTTGGAGCTTATTCTTTCCGCATTGCAAATTATATTTCCGATCATGACAGAAAAATTGCAGAGAAGCTTGCTTTTGTTATGTGCGGCGGAGATTTAACTCAAGGTACTTTAGTTTCAGAACAATATCTTCTTGATCTGGAAAGAGAAGCATTTTTAAGTTTGATTGGAGAAAAGAAAACAATGGAAAGAATTCAGAATATTTTAAATACAGGTAAACCTTTAAGGAATTAATAAATATTAAATAAAAGTTTTTTAAAAATTAAAAATGAAAAATATCATGAAAGAAGCATTTATAGTAGCAGGTTTTAGATCAGCGGTTGGTAAAGCTAAGAAAGGCGGCTTTCGATTTTACAGGCCGGATGATCTTGCCGCAGATGTTATAAAGCATTTGTTAAAATCAGTTCCCCAACTTGATCCGCATAAAGTTGATGATTTAATAGTTGGCAACGCAGTTCCCGAAGCTGAGCAAGGCTTGCAGATGGGAAGAATGATTGCACTTCAATGTCTGCCAATCGAAGTACCGGGTGAAACCGTCAACAGGTATTGCGCATCAGGAGTAGATACTATTGCTACAGCAGTTGCAAGAATACAAGCAGGTATGGCCGATTGTATAATTGCCGGAGGTACTGAGTCAATGTCCATGGTTCCGGTTACCGGCTGGAAACTATCACCTAATTATAAAATTGCAAAAGAACATCCGGAATATTATTTAGGTATGGGACTAACAGCGGAAGAAATAGCTAAAGACTATAAAATATCAAGAGAAGATCAGGATGAATTTTCATATAATTCTCATATGAAAGCAGTTAATGCAATTCAAAATGGATATTTTAAAGATCAAATTGTTCCCATTGAAGTTGAAGAAACATATCTAGAAGATGGTAAAAGAAAAGTAAGAAAGTACATTGTTGATACCGACGAAGGCCCGCGTCCGGATACTTCATTGGAAGCGCTTGCAAAACTAAAACCGGTTTTTGCTGCTAACGGTACTGTTACGGCAGGAAATTCATCTCAAACCTCTGATGGTGCTGCATTTGTATTGGTTATGTCCGAAGAAATGATGAAAGAACTAAATTTAAAACCGATTGCAAGATTGGTTTCTTTTTCTCTTGCTGGGGTTGATCCGAGAATTATGGGAATCGGACCAGTTGAAGCAGTTCCTAAAGCTCTTAAAAAAGCAGGAATGAAATTAGATGATCTTGATCTAATAGAATTAAACGAAGCATTTGCTGCACAGTCCTTAGCAGTTGTTAGAGAATTAAATTTTGATAACGAAAAATTAAATGTAAACGGCGGAGCAATTGCTCTCGGCCATCCATTGGGCTGTACCGGCGCAAAGCTTACGGTTCAAATTTTAAATGAGTTAAAAAGAAGAAATAAAAAATACGGTATGGTAACTGCATGCGTAGGAGGCGGGCAGGGCGTTGCGGCTATTTTTGAGCGGTTAAATTAATTGAATAAGAATTTTAAAATTATAAAGGTGAATAATCATGGCTGAAGAGATAAAAACATTAAAAGTTCTTAAAGGAGGGGAGTTCCTTACAAAAGATACAAATCCTCAGGACGTATTTATTCCTGAAGAGATAACAGAAGAACAAAAAATGATGGCGGATTCTGCTAAAGAATTTGTTGAAAAAGAAATATTACCAAAGCTCGATGCAATCGATCATCAGGAAGAAGGATTAACCATTAAACTTTTAGAAAAAGCCGGTGAGCTTGGCTTGCTGGGAACTGCAGTTCCGGAACAGTACGGCGGGTTGGGTGAAGATTTTAATACTAACACTTTTATTTCAATGGAAATGGGTGCAAGTCATTCATTCGGAGTTTCGTTTGCTGCGCATACAGGTATCGGTACTCTTCCTATACTTTATTACGGCACCGATGAACAAAAAGAAAAATATCTTCCGAAGTTTGCTTCAGGTGAATGGAAATCAGCTTACTGTTTAACCGAACCGACTTCAGGCTCGGATGCACTTTCTGCAAAAACAACTGCTAAGCTTTCAGACGATGGAAAGTATTATATTCTTAACGGACAAAAAATGTGGATTACGAATGGAGGCTTTGCAGATATTCTAATTACATTTGCTCAGGTTGACGGAGATAAATTCACCTGCTTTATTATTGATACTAAATCGGAAGGTTTTACACGCGGTAAAGAAGAAGATAAAATGGGTATTAAAGGTTCATCTACAAGGGCTCTATTTTTGGACAATGTAAAAGTGCCAAAAGAAAATGTTCTCGGCGAAATAGGGAAAGGTCATTATGTAGCTTTTAATATTCTGAATATCGGAAGATTCAAATTATGTGCAATGACAACCGGCGGTGCAAAAAGGTTTATTACTGTTGCACTTAATTATGCAAATGAAAGAAAACAATTCGGTAAATTAATTTCTAGTTTCGGAGCAATTAAATATAAACTTGCAGAACAGGCAATTAGAGTTTTTGTTTCCGAATCTGCAACATTAAGAACAAGCGGACTAATAAATAATAAAGTTAATGAGTTAAACGAAGACGGCGCGTCATATAGCCAGGCAGTAGTTCAAGCTGCCGAAGAATATGCAATTGAGTCTGCGATGCTTAAAGTTTTCGGATCGGAAATGCTGGATTACGTAGTTGATGAAGCTGTTCAGATTTTCGGCGGATATGGTTTTTCCGAAGAATATCCGGCTGCTAGAGCTTACCGGGATTCTAGAATCAATCGTATTTTTGAAGGTACAAACGAAATCAACCGCTTGTTAACTGTAGATATGCTTGTTAAACGTTCTTTAAAAGGAAGACTTGATTTAATGGGTCCGGCTTTGGCAATACAAAAAGATTTATTATCTATTCCTAATATTGGAGAAAAACCTGAAGGGCTTCTTGTAAGTGAATTGGAAGCAATTAGAAATGCTAAAAAAGCTATCTTGATGATTGCCGGTTCGGCTGTGCAGAAGTTTATGCAGAAGCTTGCTGATGAACAGGAAATTATAATGAATGTTACCGATATGTTAATTGAAGTT
The DNA here is from genome assembly GCA_964498065.1 of uncultured Ignavibacteriaceae bacterium. GTDB lineage: Bacteria > Bacteroidota > Ignavibacteria > Ignavibacteriales > Ignavibacteriaceae > FEN-1297. The sequence goes on along the minus strand of CAZCFZ010000010.1, from coordinate 25,724 downwards.
TATACTTCCGAGTCTGCAATATTGAGAACACAAAAAATTTCTTCAATGAAAAGTGAGAGTGAAGTTTTGCCATATGTTGAAATGACGCAGGTTTATGTTAGTGATTCGTTGGAGAAAATAAATCTGTACGGCAAACATGCAATTTCTGCATACGCAGAAGGCGATGAGCTGAAAATGTTAATGCTTGGTTTAAAACGTTACACAAAATTTGATCCTGTAAACACTACCAATCTTAGAAGAGACATTGCAAACAGATTAATAGAAGCGAATAAGTATTGTTTCTAGGTGTAAATACTGAAAGCAATAGAACGCGGATGACACAGATTAAACGGATTTGCACGGATAAGAATTAATATTTATAAAATTTGGAAGAATAATGCCGGATAATAAATATATTAAGCCAATGCTTAAAGAAGGCTCACTCGAAGGAAAAGTAATTTTAATAACCGGCGGCGGAACCGGACTTGGAAAATCGATGGCTAAATATTTTTCCGAATTAGGTGCAGAATTAATAATTGCCAGCCGTAAATTTGATGTACTTAAAAAAACTGCAGGGGAAATTGAAGAAAACTCAGGAAAAACGGTACTTCCTGTTCAATGTGATGTAACAAAATATAACGAAGTTGAAAATCTATTGAAGTCCGCAGTAGAAAAATTTGGGAAAGTGGATATTCTTGTAAATAATGCTGCCGGAAACTTTATCAGTCCCACTGAAAGATTATCACATAGAGCTTTTGATATTATTGTCGATATAGTTTTAAAAGGAACTTATTACTGCACTTTAGCTTTCGGCAAAGATTGGATTTCAAAAAAACAAACTGCGGCGATTTTAAATATTGTTACAACTTATTCCTGGACAGGTTCTGCTTATGTTGTTCCTTCTGCTGTTGCAAAAGCGGGTGTCCTATCACTTACACGTTCACTTGCAGTAGAGTGGGGAAAGTACGGAATTCGTTCCAATGCAATTGCACCCGGTTTATTTCCGACAAAAGGCGCATGGGAAAGATTACTGCCGGGTGATTTATCCCAAAAATTCGACCCAAAGAAAAAAATTCCGGTCGGCCGGGTTGGTAAGCATCAGGAGCTTACTAATCTTGCAGCTTATCTCGTCTCAGATTATTCTTCATTTATCAATGGAGAGGTAGTAACAATCGATGGAGGCGAATGGCTTAAAGGAGCTGGTCAATTTAATATTCTTGAAGAAATTCCTGCCGATTTGTGGAATGAAATTGAGAAAGCCGTAAGAAATGTTAAAGGAAGCTGAAGTTTTAGAAATACAAAAATTTTTTGATACCGGATACTCGATTCTCGATATAATTTTCATAAAAGATCCGGAATCGAGTATCGACCATCGAAAACAAGAGTTCAGTTCTTATAAGGAAAGAAATGCTGCCCGCAAAAAATAAAAACCTATTTAAACATTTTTACGATGTTACTGTTAGATTTAACGAAGTAGACATGCTGCATATAGTTAACAATGCAGTTTACTTTAATTATTTTGAACAAGCTCGAATAAGATATGCAAAGGATATTGGTGTTCTTCCAAAAGAAGGTGTCTTTACAAATGGTACTGCTTTTTATATGGCTAGAAATGAAATCGATTATTTAAAGGTTGCAATTTTCGAAGATAAGTTGCGAATATATACCCGGATTTCATATATTAAGAACAGCAGTTTTGGATTTGAACATATAATTGAAAATTTGAATACGAAAGTCATTGTAGCAGAAGGATCAGGAGTATTAGTTCATGTAGATCCGGTTACAAGAAAATCAATTCCACTTCCTGGTAATTTTGTTAATTCAGTTTTACAATATGATAAAAATGTTCAAGTTCTAAAAGATTAAATCTTTCATCATTATACAAAAGGGGTATAGTTATGAGGAAAATTGTCTTCGATATTGAAACTACTTCCTTTCCATTCGAATCGCTTTCCGAAAGTCAGCAGGAATATCTTCTTCGTTATGTTGAAAAAGAAAAAGACAATGAAATAAGAGCTGAAAAAAAGGATGATGCAATTCGTTATATGAGTCTTTATCCTTTTACAGCAAAGGTTGTTGCGATAGGTATTTATGATATAGACAAAGAAAAATCATTTGTTTATTACGAAAGCAATAAAGAAGAAGAATGGACGGGTGAAAACCAAACACAGTATAAAGGTTTAAGTGAACCTGAAATGCTTAAATCTTTCTGGCGGATTGTAGATGTGGCAGATACTGTTGTTACATTTAACGGGAGAAATTTTGACGTACCGTTCTTAATGATCCGTTCCGCTTTCAATAAAATTAAACCAACCAAAAATTTAATTACAAATAGATTTGATTCATCAGTTCATATTGATCTGCTGGATCAACTAACTTTTTACGGTTTGATTAGAAAATTTAATTTAGATTTTTACTGCCATTCCTTTGGAATTGAATCTCCGAAATCAAAAGGTATTTCAGGAATGGATGTGAAAGTTTTATATGAAGCAGGAAGAATTAAAGACATTGCTATCTATTGCGGAGAAGATATCTACGCTACTTTCCAGCTATATAAAATTTGGGATGAATACTTACAATTTTGATCTATTTATTGATTATTTTACCGTTATAGCAGTAATCACTTGATAAAAAATCATTATATTTCAAATTACTTCAAAAGCACATAATATTTACTGCTATATCAGTAAAATATTTGCTTTTCTTTAATAGTTGTACTAATTTAATATATAATTAAATAAAATTACTGCTAAGGCGGGAAATTAATGAATGTCACAGAAGAAATTGCAAGAGTTGTAAAATATCATCGTAATAAAAGCGGATTAACCCAAAAGCAGCTAGCAGATATAGCTGGAGTGGGAAAGACTGTCATATTCGATATAGAAAAAGGAAAAGAATCAATCCGTATTAATACTATGATGAAAGTATTGAATGCACTTAATATTAAAATAAAACTTGATAGTCCCTTAATGAAATTAATGGAAGATGAAAATGAGAGAAGCTAAAGTTTATAATTTCGGGAAGTATGCAGGAAATTTAATAGAAATAGAGAAGTATAAGAAATATAAATTTATTTATAATAATGATTATAGCGGTTCGGCCGTTTCTTTAACAATGCCAGTTTCTAAAAAAGAATATAATTATGATGGATTTCCCCCCTTCTTTGAGGGATTGTTGCCTGAAGGAATGCAGCTGGAAGCATTAATTAGACAAACTAAGACGGATAAGAATGATCTATTTACTCAGCTCATTTTGGTTGGTAAGGATCTTGTCGGTTCCATAACAGTAGAAGGTTGATATGAATATTTGTCCTATTACTTATGAGCAGTGCGGTAAGAATAAATACTCAGAAGCAGGATTAAAACTTATTTCAAAAAATCTAACTAAATTAAATGATATTCCATTTACACAAGATGAACAAATAAGAGAAGCCGCAATAAGGGCAGTAAAGATGTCTATTCAAGGAGTTCAACCAAAATTAAGTGCTAGGTTAAATCTTAGTGAAAGTTCTTTTATAATTGTTGATACATTCGGAACATACATATTAAAACCTCAGAGCAATTTTTATCAGCAAGTTCCGGAAAATGAAGATTTAACAATGAGGCTTGCTAAGATCATAGGCCTTGATGTACCACTGCATGGAATGGTTTATTCAATTGACGGGAAATTAACTTACTTTATAAAACGATTCGATCGTTATGGAAAAAATATAAAATTTTCTTTGGAGGATTTCGCTCAACTTGCCGGTAAATCAAGGGATACTAAATATGACTTCAGTATGGAAAAAATTGTCGGGATAATAGAGCGATATTGTACTTTCCCATTAATTGAATTTATAAAATTATTTAAGCTTACATTATTTAATTTTCTTATCGGTAATGAGGACCAGCATTTAAAAAATTTTTCTTTAATTACCCGTGATAATAAAGTAGAATTATCTCCGGTTTACGATTTAATTAATACGACAATCACCATTCCCAATCCGCAGGAAGAAATTGCTCTACCTTTAATGGGAAAGAAGAAAAATCTTACAAAGAAAATATTAATTGATTATTGGGGTAAAGAAAGATTAGAAATTAGTGATAAAATTATAGTTAAGACTTTTAATGAATTTGAGAACTCAATACCTGAATTTTATAAATTAATTAAAAAGAGCTTCCTTACAGAAGAAATGAAGGACAAATATACCGATCTATTAAATAATAGGACTAAAATTTTATTCGGGTAAAGTAAAATTAATCCAAATATAAATTTCTTCTTCAAATCAGCATTAGAATTTTATAATTTTTAAATTCTATCTTAAAAAATATTTTTTATAATCAATACGCTTAATGATTATAAACATGAACATCCCGCTGCGGGAATGGAATTGAAATTCCTTGTTTATCAAATTCTAATTTTACTCTTTCCTGCATGCTGAAATAAATACCCCAGTAATCTGCACTGTTGCACCACGCCCGGACTACTAAGTTAACCGAACTGTCCGCCAATTCAGATACAACAATCATATACGCAGGATCATTTAAAACACGGCTGTCGTTTTTAAGAAGCGATTCAAGTATGTTTTTTGCTTTTTGAATGTCATCTGAATATCCTATGCCGAAAGTCATATCAACACGACGGGTTGGTTCTGTAGAAAAATTAGTGATGCTTGCATTCGATAATGTCCCGTTTGGAATGATGATTGTTTTGTTATCAGGAGTTTTTAAAATTGTATTAAAAATCTGAATTTCTTTTACAGAACCCATAAATCCGGAAGCATCAATAAAGTCACCAATTTTGTATGGTTTGAAAAATAAAATTAAAACTCCTCCGGCAAAGTTTGCTAAACTTCCCTGGAGAGCTAAACCGACAGCCAAACCAGCAGCTCCTAAAACCGCAATAAATGAAGTCATTTGTATGCCGATCATTGACGCAACACTAATTATTAACATCACTTTCAAAATTACACTGATCAGTCCCAATAAAAATTTATGTAGAGTTGTTTCAACTTTACCCCCCTCCATTGCTCTGGCTATTCCTTTGATGAAAAATTTAATTATCCATAGGCCGATAATTAATGTTATTATTGCTAATATTAGTTTTGGTCCGTACGACATTAGAAGTTCTATAGCCTTGCCCGTGTAGTTTTGTAAATTTCCCATTTCTATTTACTCCTATTTAATTATGGAATTAATAAATATTTAATTGTCTAAAAACAGATTTTAGTCCAGTTATTGTAATAGTTCTTAATATGTTGTTAAATCCGTCAATCCTTCTGTATTAACTGAGCTTGTATTAAAAATTTTTAAAATAGATAAAACCTTTCTATAAGGTATTTACAACCATAATAAATATGTTTTACTTTAAATTATCTTTACAATGATTAGGGGTCAAATAGTAAGTTTTAAAGTATTAAAAATACTTTTAATGCTCAACAGTAAAGCGGAAATAATGATTTTTAAATAAATCATTTTGTAAGATCAAAGAGGCTGTTAAATTATAAATATTTATTGAAGGTAAGATTATATAAAAAATAATAATTACAATTTCAGTTCTCTCAATTTAGGTGCAAAACTTCTTACTGCTGCTACGACAATAAGAGTCATGCTTCCTCCTAATATTACCGAGGGAACCAGTCCCAAAAATTTTGCTGCTACACCGGATTCGAACGACCCGAGTTCATTAGAAGAACTAACAAATATTCCATTAACTGAAGCAACACGCCCGCGCATTTCGTCGGGAGTAAAAAGCTGAATGATAGTATTTCTTATTACAACACTTACGTTGTCAAACATTCCGCTTAAAAATAAGATGAATAAAGAGAGGTAGAAATTTTTAGACAAAGCAAACACGATCATTGCAATTCCGAATCCGAAAACACAAAATAATAAATTATTCCCTGCGCGTTTAAAAAAAGGCCAGTACGCTTGAATAATTGACATAAGGATAGCGCCAACTGCAGGCGCAGCGCGAAGGAAGCCTAGACCTTTTGCACCAATATGTAAAACTTGATCGGCAAAGATTGGCAATACAGCAACTGCTCCTCCGAAGAAAACTGCAAACATATCAAGAGAAATAGCACTTAAAATAATTTGATTATGAGATACAAACTTTAATCCATTAGATAAGCTCTCCCAAATAGATTCTTTAATTTTCTTTTCGGGAATTGGCTTTTTATTTACCTGAGTATAAAAAATAAATCCCATTATGCTCATCACTAAAACTGTTTCATAAGCGCTTCCGACTCCCATAAAACCATAAATTAATCCGCCTACTGCCGGACCTGTTACAGCTGCTGTCTGCCAGATTAAGCTATTCCATGTGGAAGCATTCCCGAATAATTCTCTTGGCACAAGCTGGGCTGCAAATGCCGATTGTGCAGGCGACATAAATCCGCGTGCTATTCCTGTAACGAATATTATTATGTAAATCGGCTCTGCACCGTCTTTCAAAAATATTGAATGGTACTTAGTTGAAATTAACAATAAGGCTAATGCACAAAAGGTGTAAATAAAATTTGATATTAGAATAATTTTCTTCCGGCTTATCGTATCCGCCACATGTCCGCCGAATAATGAGATGCTGAAAAACGGGAAAGCTTCTGCTAAACCAATCAATCCTAAAGAAAGAGCATCATGGGTTAATTCGTAAATCTGCCATCCAACTATAAGTGACTGCATCTGAATTGCAAAAGTCAGCATAAAGCGTGCAGTTACAAACCATTTAAAGTCTCTAATTCTTAAAGCTGCATAAGCATCGTTATTATTTAAGTTGTAATCCATTCAGAAAAATCTAATGAAGTAAAATCTTTGGGTAATTTGATCCCGTTTACAAATATCATAAAGTATCGAATAATTCGGGACGAAATCTAATTGTTTTAAATGAAATTATTAACATCTTAACGGGAATTATTAATAATTTGTATTTTAAAACATAAAAGGAATGAATTCTATTTGTTCAGACACTAATTAATTCTTGATTGGTTCAGCATCATTAAAAAACTTTTCTTCAATTTTATCAAGCAGTTTAAACATTATATTATTTGTGGTGTTTAATAGATCTATATTTTTTAATATCTCATTTTCATTTTGGACATAATCATTTTTTATTAAATCTTTCTTGCTTTTTCTGATAAGAGCTTTTACAAGTCTTTCTGTAAATTCAAGATGAAATTGAAGGCCGATTACACGTTTGTTAAAAATAAATGCCTGGTTGAGACAGCCTTCGCTTTTTAAAATATGCTCTGCTCCGTTTGGAATTGGAAAAGTATCACTGTGCCAGTGCATAACTGTTTGATTTTCAGGAATGACATTTAATAAACTTTTCTTGCTTTCTTCATTTATAAAATTAATTGGAAACCAACCGATTTCTTTATACTCATTCCTGGTTACTTTTGCATCAAGAGATTCAGCGATTAATTGGGCTCCCAAGCATATTCCTAACACAACTTTATTATTATCAATTGCTTTTCTAATAAATTTCTTTTCTTCCTTCAGCCACGGATATTTATCTTCCTCGGAAACACTCATCGGTCCGCCCATTATGATTAGGAAGTCAAATTCTGAAATGTCCGGAAGGATTTCATTATTATAAAAATTTGTTGTACTAAGAATATGGTTTTTTTCAGATATCCAGTTTTCAATGCAGCCAAGTCCTTCAAATGAAACATGATAGAGTGCATGAATTTTCATAATTTCTACCTAAATATATTATTCGATAATAAACTTTATTTAAAATTTAGTTAAAAATTTAATTAGTAAGAGAGATTTATAACAACATAATTCATCTGACTATTTTAAAATTAATCATCTTTTTCTAATCAACAATTTTAAATATTATATTTGTATCGAAAAATTATTTTCAAATCATCCTAATAGAATGGAATTGTCTTAATGCAAGAACAAGAAGTTACTTTAGATTTGGCTTTAGAACATGGATTGACAAAAGAGGAATATGAAAGAGTTCAAAAAATATTGGGAAGAGTTCCAACTTTTACCGAACTCGGAATTTTCAGTGTTATGTGGAGCGAACATTGCAGTTATAAGAATTCAATTGCCTTGCTTAAAACACTTCCGAGAGAAGGCGGAAGATTACTTGTAGGTGCCGGTGAAGAAAATGCAGGTCTAGTTGATATAGGTAATGGACTTGCAGTAGCATTTAAAATTGAAAGTCACAATCATCCTTCTGCAGTGGAACCCTATCAAGGAGCTGCAACAGGCGTTGGCGGAATTATGAGAGATATTTTTACAATGGGTGCAAGACCTATTGCTTCTTTAAATTCATTAAGATTTGGAACCTTAAATGATGCAAGAACACGGTTTCTTTTTGACGGTGTTGTTAAAGGAATTGGAGATTATGGAAACAGTTTTGGTGTGCCGACAGTTGCGGGTGAAGTATATTTTGATGAATCCTATCAGGGCAATCCGCTCGTAAATGCAATGGCAGTCGGCATCGTAAAAACAGATCAATTTGCGAGTGCAGTTGCGAAAGGAGAGGGAAATGCCGTAATGATTGTCGGCTCTTCTACAGGAAGAGATGGAATTCACGGAGCAACATTTGCATCTGAAGAAATTTCGGAAAAGTCGGAAGCCAAACGTCCGTCAGTACAAGTTGGTGATCCTTTTACGGAAAAGCTTTTACTGGAAGCTTCACTTGAAATAATTAAGAACGGATGGTTAATAGGAATTCAGGATATGGGTGCCGCAGGAATTTCCTGCTCAACAAGTGAAATGAGCGCAAAGGGAAATTCCGGCATGAAAATAGATTTGAATAAAGTTCCTTTGAGAGAAAAAGGAATGACAGCGTATGAAATCATGTTATCCGAAAGTCAGGAGAGAATGCTTTGTGTAGTGAAAAAGGGATTTGAAGATAAAGTAAAAAAAGTTTTTGAGAAATGGGATCTTCACTGCGAAATAGTCGGTTATGTTACAAATGACGGAAAACTTGACATCGATTATGAAAACGGGAAAAAAGCAGTTATCCCTGCTTATGAACTTGTACTTGGAGGCGGTGCGCCTGTTTATCACCGGGAATCAAAAGAACCTTCTTACATAAAAGATATTCGTAAATTCGATTTTAAAAAACTAACTGAACCAAAAAATTTAAGTGAAACCTTTATTAAAGTATTTTCTTCGCCGAATATTGTCTCAAAAAGATGGGTTTATGAGCAATACGATTCCATGGTAAGAACAAATACAATTGTTGGGCCAGGCTGCGATTCCGCTGTTGTTTATATTAAAGATACCGATAAAGCTTTAGCAATGAAAACTGATTGCAATTCGAGATATGTTTATTTAAATCCAAAAGAAGGAACTAAATTAGCAGTTGCAGAAGCTGCGAGAAATATTGTATGTTCCGGAGGTATTCCCTTGGCAATAACAAATTGCTTGAACTTTGGAAATCCCTATAAGCCTGAAATGTACTGGCAGTTTAAAGAAGCAATTGATGGAATGGGAGAAGCTTGCCGATTTTTTAATACACCAGTTACCGGCGGCAATGTAAGCTTTTATAATGAGTCTCCTAATACAGCCGTATACCCGACTCCGACTATCGGGATGGTCGGATTAGTTGAAAAGCTGGAAAATATTACAACATCATTCTTTAAATCATCAGGTGATCTTATTTATGTCTTGGGAGAAGATTTTGAAGAATTAGGCGGAAGTGAGTATCTAAAAATTATTCATAACAATATTGCAGGCGATTCTCCTGAAATAAATTTAGATGTTGAAAAAAAGCTTCACGAATCTTTATTAAGTTTAATTGAAAAAAAGCTGATTCGCTCTGCACACGATATTTCCGAAGGCGGTATTATTTCTGCTTTAGCAGAATGCTGCATTATGGATAGAGAGAAATTAATAGGTGCAGAGGTAAATCTTCCAATAAAAACCAGGGAAGACTTTTCTTTGTTCTCGGAAAGTCAATCACGTATTATTGTATCTCTTAATTCTAAAAATAAAGATCAGTTTGAAAAATTGCTTAAAGAAAAAGGACAGGCTTTTACATTTCTTGGAACTACCGGGGGTGATAAATTTATTGTTAATGATAAAATAAATTTTGAATTAAACTATTTATCCGATATTTATTATAACACAATTTCAAGAATTATGAATGCTTAGAGAAAAGATTATAGCGAAAATTCAATCGCTTAGATTATACTCGCTTTATAAAAAGATTAAACTTTTTTTACACTATAAACCTTCTTACCATAAATTTAAAAATTTTACAAAACATTATATAAAAGGTTTAATAAACCGTATTGACGAACACCATGTTTTTTTACTTGCCGGCGGTTTAGCATTTTCACTTTTCGTCTGTATTATTCCTTTCTTTTTAATCATGTTTTTCGTCCTGGGAAATATTCTTGATTCTCAAAGTATGCAGTATCAGGTAAACGCCGCAATTACTACAATTATTCCTTATCATAAATATGCTGATTTTGCAAAGAAAATTATTTTTACCAGGATTGATGAAGTTATAAAGTACAAAAACATTGCCGGTATAATCGGAGCGTTTGGATTATTCTTTGCCGCCAGCGGCCTTTTCAGCAGCATGAGAACCATATTAAATAGAGTTTTCGGTGTTGAAGCCAACATTCATTTTATAATCGGGAAGTTGAGAGATTTAGCATTAGTATTAATGGTAATACTATTTTTCTTTATTCTAACTGTTCTTACACCGTTATTAGATCTTTTAAGACAAGCTGCGCAGCATTGGGAAGGCCTAAGTTTTTTAAATATAGGTTTCTTCGAACACTTTTTATTTTCTCTGGTATCGATGGTTGTAATCTTCGTAGTATTTATAGTGCTGTATGTTTCCGTGCCCGTAAGAAAATTAGCAAGGAAGGCGATTTTAATAGGCGCAATGTGGGCTGCTATTCTATGGGAAGTTGCCAAACAAGGCTTCGGATTTTATCTGCATCACTTTACTACTTTCGGAAGAATATACGGTACTTATGCTTTGATAGTTGTAGTTGCATTTTGGATTTATTATTCCTCGATTGTTTTTATAGTTGGCGCTGAAATAGGAAGATTGTATGTGGAAAGGAAATATTCAAATGTTACGGATATTTAATTTTTAATATTTCTAAACATTTCCTTCTAACTCAAGGCGTCATTCCGGGCTTGACCCGGAATCTAAGAATAAAATTTTATTAAAAAGATTTCTCACCCGGCTGAAGCCGGGATTCGAAATGACATTCTTTTATAATTAGAAAAAAAATTAATTAAGACCGCACATACCTGATGCGCATCCGCCACCAGGATAAGACGGACCGGAATCATCACTAAAACTGCTGCCTGAAAAATCAGAACTTCCATCCATTGACGCTGCGAATGAAGACATTAATTTTTTACTTTTAGTGGAATTGCATTTAGGGCAAATTACATCCTCGGTTTTTTCACTAGATTTATGTAAGACTTCAAATTTTGTATTGCAGTCGCTGCAGCGATATTCGAAAATCGGCATTAAAGTTCTCCTGGTAATAATTTTAAAATGATTTTTATTTATTACTTAATTTGAGCGTTTATCAAGAAAACCGTTGAAACGGTTATAAATATTGATGTTTTTTCATTAACATCGGGATTAATCCCGATGTTAATATCCTAACAAGGCCCAACGTATTAACTGTTTTAACAGTTTTTCTCTTTTGGCAGTTAACTTGAATTTTGTAAATACTAATTTAATTCTGTACAATTATCTCCGGGCTAAGAATAATCTTTGTATTCATTGACCTGGAAATCAAGCAACCCTTTTCTGCTTTTTCAATTATTCTCAAGGCTTTCTCTTTATACTGTTCTTCTTCAATAACAATCCGGGGCTTCAATTCAATTTCTGAAATAACATATTTACCCTCAATACGTTCCATCTTACCGGTGCCTCCGGCAGAGTATGATGAAAATTTTAATTTTGAATTTTCAGCGATTGCTAAAAAAGTTGTCATTAAACATATATTTGCTGAGGCCACGTACAAATGTTCCGGCGACCATGTATTGGGGACACCCTGCGGAAATTCCATTGGAGTGGCGACGGTAATTGTAGGAAATCCTTCCAAACTCAGATTACCTTGCCGTCCGGTTTCCCATTCTACATTTGTATTATAAAAGTGAGTTTCATCCATTTTAATTTTCCAATATTTTAATTTTACTAAATAAATACGATGAAAAATCCTTAAAAAAGATTCTTAATTCACCATTATTTAAAATATTATTTATTCTTAAAAATTAATTTGACAAAAAAAATAAAAGTTATTATCTTTAATCAGACAATTTAATCTGATTTATATGACAGTTATATTTTCAAAAAAATGCGAGTATGGTTTACAGGCAGCGCTTTACTTATCGGCAAAAGCGCCGGGTGAAGTAATTCCTGCCGAAGATATTGCCAAAAAATTGAGTATTCCAAAAGAATTTGTCTCTAAAATTTTGCAAAGTCTGACGGAAAGCGGATTGATCTTTTCCAAGAAAGGAAAGTCCGGCGGGTTTGCATTGGCAAAGGATCCGAAGAAAATAAGGCTTATTGACATTGTAATGGCAATAGACGGGCTGGATGTTTTTAACAGCTGTGTGCTTGGTTTCCCGGAATGTTCTCCGGATCATCCTTGTCCGGTACATGATAAATGGGGACAGTTAAGAACCGAAGCGTATAATATGCTGACAGATGAAACAATCGATCAATTTAAAGAAAAGACTATAAATAAAATTTTATCACTTTAAAAATTTTTGATATAAAAGCGGACGAAAACATCCGATATAAAAATGAAAAAGAAAATAATTAGAAATAAAGAAAAGCCTTTACAGAAGTACAGATTTATAATTCAAAGCTTATTTGCATTGTTATGTATATGGATAGGAATAGATTTTTATTTGTTCGCTCATTACTTACAATCCGGCGGATCAGCACAATTTTACAGCCGCCCGCCCGGTGTAGATGGATTTCTCCCGATAAGCTCGTTTATGAGCTTCTATTTATTCCTTGCAACCGGACAAATTCATCCCGCTCATCCAGCCGGATTATTTATTTTTATTGCAATTATTTTAATGTCTCTGATATTCGGAAAATCTTTTTGCAGCTGGCTTTGCCCGATTGGTTTTCTGTCTGAGCTGATCGGAGATTTCGGAGAAAAAATATTCAAACGAAAATTACATTTGTCCAAATGGCTGGATTATCCTTTGAGAAGTATTAAATATTTACTGCTTGGGTTTTTATTTTATGCTGTATTTATTCTAATGGGAATAGCGACCGTAAAAGCATTTCTTAACAGTCCGTACAATCAAGTAGCCGACTTAAAAATGTTTTATTTTTTTGCAGATATTTCAAGAATGACATTAATTGTTCTCGCTGTTTTGTTACTGCTTTCAATTTTTATTAGGAATTTTTGGTGCAGGTATCTTTGCCCTTACGGAGCTTTATTAGGATTGATTTCTTTCTTAAGTCCGAATAAAATTAAAAGAAACAAAGTAAGCTGCATCGATTGCGGTTTATGCAACAAAGCATGCCCGCAGGGAATAAAGGTCGATAAAGTAAAAACAGTCTGGTCCGACGAATGTACATCGTGTATGAGCTGTGTAGATGCATGTCCTGTTGCCGATACATTGGATTTAAAATCTTTATATACAAAAAAGAAGATAAATAAAAAGTTAGTTGCAATCGGCGTTGTCTCAATTTTTTTAGCTGTAACAGGTTTTGCAATGTTCACTGGGCATTGGCAGAATGATATATCAAAAAAGGAATATTTGGTTCGTTACAAAATGATGGATACTTACGGACATCCTACCGGGCCTGCTGCAATAAATGAATTTAAAAAAGAGGAGAGTGTAAATATTAATAAAAATTTAAATGATAAAGGAAAAACTAAAAATCATAATAAATTTTAAGGAGTAATAATGGAAACTGAAAATAATTCTGTAGTTGAATCTGATTTGCTATTTCGAATGACTCTTTCCGAAATTGTGAATAAAGATTTTAGAACAGCCCAAATTTTTGAAAAATATAATCTCGATTTTTGCTGCGGAGGCAATAAATCATTAAGTGAAGTTTGTTTTGAAAAGGGATTAAAAAGCGAACAGGTTTTATCAGAACTTCAAAATTTAGAAATTAGCTATAAAAGAGATTCAGTAAGATTTGACGAATGGGAACTCGATTTTTTAATTGATTACATAATCAATAATCACCATCATTATATTAGGAATATTACACCTTTAGTTTCCGATTTATCTGCCAAAGTTGTTGCCGCTCATAGTGCAAATCATCCGGAATTAATAAAAATTTCGGAAATTTTTTCGAGTTTAAGTAAAGAACTTAATCAGCATTTAATGAAAGAAGAGCAGATATTATTTCCTTATATTAAAAATTTAGTAAATGTGAAGAACAATAAATCAAAATTTGAACTTCCTTATTTTTCAACTGTTGCAAATCCGATTAAAATGATGGAAGCTGAACATATTTCTGCGGGTGATGAGATGAATGAAATAAGAGAGTTATCTAAAAACTATCAAATTCCGCAGGATGCTTGTAACACATTTAAAGTATTTTATAATGAACTGAAGGAATTTGAAGAAGACCTGCATAAGCACGTTTACTTGGAAAATAATATTTTATTTCCCAAATCGATTGAACTGGAAAACAAACTGCTTAAAGAAAATTCAAATATAATTTTATAGCTCTATATCTTTTAATCTATAATCGGATAAAATAGTGCGATTATTTGATTTAATATGCAAAACTTACTGTAATTGGAGGAAAAATGAACGAACAAAATACTGAGAAAATATCACCTTGGTGGAAGCATTCGGTAATTCTTGTAATGATAGTGGGCTTCACCATTCTGCTTTACGTCGCAGTTAAAAGCTATCAGGACGCTCCGCCGATACCTGAAAAGGTTGTCGATCCGCAGGGCAATACGCTTTTCACTGCAGCAAACATAAATGCCGGACAAAAAGTTTTTTTGAAATACGGACTTATGGAACACGGTACGCTGCTCGGACACGGAGCTTATCTCGGACCGGATTATTCGGCTGAGTATTTGCATGATTATGCCGTATCCATACAAAATACTTTGGCTTCGGGAAAATACAACACACCTTACAAAGATCTAACAAAGGATCAAAAGGCAAGTGTTAGTGCAGATGTTCAATCAATGCTTCACACAAACAGATATGATGCATCAACCGGAACTCTAACATTAACCGCACCCGAGGTTGCTGCGTTTGAAAATGAAATCAAAAACTGGTCGAACTATTTTACCAAGCCGGATAAAGCGCCCGGGCTGCCTCAGGATTTCATTTCAAATCCAACTCAATTGAGAAATCTTACTATATTTTTTTCGTGGGCAGCATGGGCTTCGGTAACCGACCGGCCGGATAAAAATTATTCATATACAAACAACTGGCCTTTTGATAAACTAGCCGGTAATTCTCCAACCGGTTCTGCTATAATTTGGAGTGCACTGAGCCTTATTTCACTCCTCGGAATAACCGGCTTAATTTTGTTTCTCTTTGGCAAGTTCGATTACCTTGGTTGGAAGTCCGGTGTGGATGAACGGTTAATAACTGCTAAAACTTATCCGCCCACAGAAAGTCAGAAAGCCATAATGAAATTTTTCGTAGTGGTTGCAGCTCTGTTTTTTCTGCAAGTTCTCGCCGGCGGCGTTATTGCACACTATCGTGCCGAACCGTTCGGTTTCTACGGATTTGGTCTGGCGAAAATCCTTCCTTATAACATAGCAAGAACATGGCATCTTCAGCTTGCAATTTTCTGGATTGCTATGGCTTATATTGCAGGCGGACTAATGTTAACACCGCTGCTAAGTAAAACCGAACCAAAAGGACAAAAGTTCTGGGTTAATGTCCTTTTTGCTGCAGTCGTTATTGTTGCATTGGGGAGTTTGCTGGGAGAATACCTCGGTATTAACCAGATGCTCGGTAAACTTTGGTATTATTTCGGAATGCAGGGCTGGGAGTATCTTGACCTTGGAAGAGTCTGGCAGGTCTTGCTTATCATTGGATTAACGGTTTGGCTTATTTTAATTTTTAGAGGATTAAAACCAGCGATGAAAGATCAGTCTCAAAAAGAACTGAGTTCGCTTTTCCTTTATTCGGCTGTGGCAATTCCGTTATTTTATATTCCCGCTTTATTTTTTGGTCCGACAACAAATTTTACAGTTGTTGATAACTGGCGGTTCTGGATAATACATCTGTGGGTTGAAGGATTCTTTGAACTCTTTGCAACCGTAATGGTAGCCGTTGTCTTTTATCAGCTCGGCATTATAAAAGCGGTGACGGCCACTCGAGTCGTATACCTTGATGCAATTCTTTATCTAGGAAGCGGAATTGTAGGCACCGGTCATCATTGGTATTGGACGGGGCAAAGCAACGTTACTATGGCATTAGGTGCAATGTTTTCGGCAATGGAAGTTGTACCTTTAACACTCTTAACATTAGATGCCTGGGATTTTATTAAACTTACACGAAAATCACCGTCCGAAGAAGGTGCAACAGTCACTCAACGCCATAAATGGGCATTCTATTTTCTGATGGCAGTAGGTTTCTGGAATTTTCTTGGTGCGGGAGTATTCGGCTTTCTAATCAATCTCCCGATAGTCAGTTACTTTGAGGTTGGAACACTTTTGACTGCAAACCATGGTCATGCTGCAATGATGGGTGTTTTCGGAATGCTGGCATTAGCACTTATGATGTTCACGTTACGAAAACTCTCGAGTGATGATGTGTGGGAGCGGAATCAGAAATATGTAAGAACAGGATTTTGGGGACTTAACATCGGGCTTTTGCTAATGGTTATTCTAGACTTGTTTCCGGCAGGTATATTGCAGCTTGCCGACGTAATTAGCTACGGTTACTGGCATGCCCGCAGGCTTTCGTTTTTAGATACCGGAACATTCCACGTGCTGGAATGGCTTAGATTAGGCGCCGATATTGTATTCATTGCAATAGGAGTGATTCCAATATTGATATTCACGCTAAGACTCTTTGTAGAAAGAAAAAAGATGTGGAGCTCGCTGGCAAATCAGGCTTAAAAAGTATGCTGCATTTCTTTTTTGTTTTTCTATAAAAATAGGATAGTGACAAGTCGCGACTTGTACTACCCTATTAATATTAAACTTATATTATACTTTTTATTTCGGCCCAATTGGTTTCTTGTATCCATTTTGGAATAATTCTAATTAATTTTGTATTGGATTTTTTGTCTTCTTCCCATAAACTAAAAATAGCTGGTCGAGCGTTTTGAAATAATTCCTCTCCATTTTTATGTACTATAATGATTTTTCTATTTCGATTTCCAAATAACCAATTAATAATTCTTGAATTTATTCCCTTATCTCTAAAACTATAACCACTGATTATAAGTCTATTACAAGAATTTAAATAATTTTTTAACAGACATTGTAAATCAAAATTTATTCCTTTACTGTATTCATTAAGCTTGTTGAAACTGCCGATATTAATGATTGGATGAAAAAAATCTCGTTGGGATTTATTATAAATACATACTTCCTTTTCATAAGAATCGTCAGTGTCATAATTTCTCCAATTAATTGATCCATGAAGCTTCAACAAATTTATTTTTTCTTTAAATGAATTTGGATCCCAAAATCTTGCATTACTTTTATTATCAATAAAACCATCTGAAAATGAAATATTATTTTTAAAAAAATATTGTTCAATTAATGTGTCATGATTTAAGGTGAATACAAAAACTTTAGAGTAATCTTTATCAATATTTATGTTTGAAATGAAATTAAATTGCTCTAAATTTTTTGCAGGTTTGCTCAGATATAGGGCAATCAGGTCTTTAATATAATTTTTTGCTTCGCCCATTAAATCTATAATTCTCAAAGGTGCATAAAATTCATCTATTGGTTCAAAAAGATAGGTATGAACTTTAAATAAATAATCTGTAAAAAAAGTAACAATTGGATTTTCATATTCCATATTTTCATCAGTATGCATAGAATCAATCATATAATAATAATCTTCATAATTCATTATTTTATTTGTGAATGAATAATGACCTCCTAAATTGTTTTGTAAAACAAAGAATAATTTTTTAATCCTATTAACATATTCATAGTTAGTCTTATCAAAGAAAGTAGAATTCATATTTTTAATACCATACTCACCCTGGGTCCCTCTAATTATATTTTCACCATTTAGAATTTTTTCGGTCAGTTCTAACGTATTATCCATTTCTGATGGAATAGATACACCTGCTCCGAATAAAAAAGCTATATTCATAATACTTATTCTTTATTTTTAATCATATCAATTTCGGTAATAAAACAATTACATTTTTGTGTCGTTTATCTCATTGCCTATTTCTAAAATTTAATTAAATTCATTTTAGAGTTCAAATATATACTTATATTTTCCAAGCAATAATTTAAAAAAGATTAACGATAATTTTACTTTTTCTATATGAAGCAGGAACACAAAAGTTTATTTTCAATTGCACACGACCATTTTTTAAGTTCATTGGTAATACAAATGGTAAAAAAGGGAAGTAAGCCTATCGAAGGTATGCCGAAAACAAATGAAGACAAATCAAAATATGTTGTTCATTTTTATAACCAGGAATTGGAAAATCATTTTTATCTTGAAGAAAATATTCTTCAGCCTGAATTAAGGGGTATATCTAAGGAAATTGATAAATTACTGGATGACATGGTTAATCAGCACCGTGAAATTGAAGCAATCGTAAAATCTTTGAGAACCGGCAAAAGATTAGCCGGTAAAATAGATAAGTTCGGTAAGTCTCTTGATAATCATATAAATCATGAAGAAAGGGTTTTGTTTCCAAAGATTCAGGAAACTCT
Source organism: uncultured Ignavibacteriaceae bacterium (assembly GCA_964498065.1). Lineage (GTDB taxonomy): Bacteria > Bacteroidota > Ignavibacteria > Ignavibacteriales > Ignavibacteriaceae > FEN-1297. Next base: position 6,937 of record CAZCFZ010000010.1, on the reverse strand, counting down.
ATCGCGACAAGAATTAGAAACACTTGCTAAAAAGCTTCAAAAAAACGGTTATGAATTTATTTATAAATATCATTAAGGTTTTGAAATAGAAGAGGCTGTCTCAAAAGAGGGAATTTGTCATGCTGAACTTGATTCAGCATCTCTTTTTAGTAGTTATTCGAGTATTTAGATTCCGGGTCAAGCCCGGAATGACAGTTTTGAGACAACCTCAATACAGATTGAATTTTTCAAGAACTTAATATCTATTTTATTTAGGCTTTCATCCTATTTCCATGTTCTTCATGGATAAATAACCAGCTGCAGATTTTTCCGATATTTATTTCTTCAAAATTATCCCAATAGTCTTTTGTTCTTACATGCTGGGAACCGGTGTAAGTTGACGATATACTTTCAGCTTCATCAATTAATTCTTTAATTCTTGACTGCCATTTTTTTATATTCGAAGAACGAAGATCTACCCAGCCTTCATTCGCCCATTTATCGATATTCTCTTTATTTATATCAAGTTCGTTATCTCCACGAAAAGCCGGAATTTTTATCATGCTTCCTCTTAGCAAAGATTCTCCGTTTGGTAATAAGATTGGTATCCCTATGGAAATTATTTCGCTCCTCAACTTTGAATTATTAACCAAATCTTCAAGGCATTGATTTGATAACTCTTCCGGGTCAGCTTTAAGAAATTCGTACATTGTCTTAAAGTTTTTTCCGAATAAATGAATTTCATATAAAAGCTTTGAAAGCCGCGGCGGACCGAGCAGCTCGAATGCTACACTGCTTACGTTGTTTTCTTTTTCGAGCTGTTTTAATTTTTTAACAGCCATATGCTGCATGTAACCGGCGCGGTAAGTAGGTTCCATTGTAGCATGATCCAGCGAACTAACGATATCGTGTCCGGTATTTCCGCCTTTAATTTCGTATATAACAACATCCGCAATTTCTTCCGGAGTAACAAATTCCATTTGCTTTTGGGCGGTTATTGTTTCGAATTCTCCAAGCGAAAAAATTCCGTTTTCACCCGTATCTATGAAAACAGATTTTAAAGTTTCACCTGTAGATTTGTATTGTTTGTCCGACCGGATTTCAAATTTCCCTTTAAGAGGTACAGCTTCGGATACATCAACATCCAATAGTCCGATAGGCAGACCTCTTTTTTTGATCTCGCCGAATTCTATTCTCTTCCATGCAATTGCCGCCGTTGGTTTTATTTCTTTTGTAATAGGTCCTTCGGGAGTTCGTCCCATCAAGAATAATAAAAGCGTATGTGCGCCGGCTATTGAAGATTTACTTAACAATACTCTGGAAGGTTTTTCTTCACTGTGCGTGTAGGGAATATTCAATCCCATTCCCCCTGTACCGCTGGTCCCGATTTTTAAATAAATCTCTGTTTTAATTAAGCTCATTGTTGTATAAAGGAGCTGTACGTGCCTTATCAATTGAGGGATATAAAGAGTACACAATAATTTTTCTGATTCTTCAACTAAATTATCATAAGATGCATTATTTTTAATTGCATGGGCTAATGAGCGGTAAGAAGTGTAAATATCCTGATATGCAAT
>CAZCFZ010000010.1:3270-5281 GCA_964498065.1 uncultured Ignavibacteriaceae bacterium | reverse complement strand
TCAAGTTTTTTTACAGCTTCCTCTGCTTCGGTAAGCATTAATGAAGTAATAATAATCCTTTTGGGATTATCTTCGACCAGTTTTCTTGCGACTGCACTGCCGACTAATCCAAAGCCGCCTAAAACCAGTACTGTTTTGTTTTGGATGTTCATAATTAAATTCCCAGTATTTTACTAAATATTATTGTACTAAATTACGGTAAAGCTGAACCTAAGGCAATCTTATTTAACCGCCGGATTGATGATATTCGACTTATAAGAAGTTTTTAATTTTAGTCGATTTTCTTAAAGAAGTTTAGCAGGTGATTCCTGCCAAATCTAAAAAAATTCTTTTGGTAAATGGTACATTTCATTGCTTAATCTATATTAGATTATTAAATTTGAATTCGGTTTTATTGAAAATTAAAAATATTCCTAAAGTAAATTAGCGGTAAATTAATGAAAGTATTAGATTTATTAAGCAAGAATTATATTGTAGCCGACCTTAAAGGAGAGGGCAAGGAAAATGTTATTAACGAACTGATCGACTTGTTCAAAGAAGATTCCAGGGTAATCGATCTGGAAAAAGTTAGGGATGCCGTACTGGAAAGAGAAAAGATAATGTCCACCGGTGTAGGCAAAGGGTTTGCTATTCCTCACGGTAAAACAAATGCCGTAAACGATATTCTTGCAGCATTCGGAAAAACAAATCGACCGATAGAATATGATTCACTTGACGGTCATCCGGTTTATCTGGTATTTCTTCTAGTTGGAAAAGACAACCTTGTTAGCAAGCATATTAAGCTTTTAAGCCGTATATCAAGAATGATGAACAAGGACGAGTTTAGAGATAAACTTATTAAAGCAAAAACATCGGACGAAATTTTAGAAATATTTAAAAAAGAAGAAGAAAACTATTTTGAAGTTTAAGGACTTCGGTAATTATTCTCCGGAAGTTTTAAATTTCTGCCGGAATAAATTTAATTCATCCGGTGATTTTAATATTGGTACCCGCTCATTTAGCCATTATTTTATTAAAGCGATTTTACTTCTTACCACTTCAAAGAATTAATCAATAATATTATGATTAAAGCGATAACCGGAACAAAAGATATTTTACCTTCAGAAATCTCAAACTGGAAACATTTGGAATCCATTGTTGAAAGGGTTTTTACAAATTTTAATTACCGTGAAATTAGAACTCCCATTTTTGAGGAAACTTCTTTGTTTTCAAGAAGCATCGGTGAAGAGACAGATATTGTCGGTAAAGAAATGTATTCGTTTCTCGACCGGAGTGAAACAAGCCTGACATTAAAACCGGAAATGACGGCATCGGTCGTACGCGCTTATATTGAACATTCGCTCGGTAAACAGCAGCCGCTGAATAAATTGTTTTACATTTCTCCGATGTTCAGGCAGGAACGCCCGCAAGCCGGTAGGCAGAGACAATTTCATCAATTCGGTGGTGAAGCTCTCGGCAGCTCTTCGCCGCTGCTGGATGCCGAAATAATTATAATTGCATTTAATATTTTGAAATCGCTGGGATTAAAAGATATCCGGGTAAAAATAAATTCTTTAGGCGTTCCTTCTTCAAGGGAAGAATATAAAAATAAATTAAGAATCTTTTTAAAAGATAAAAAAGAGAAATTGTCCGAAGACAGCAGGAAAAGATTCGAAACAAATATTCTCAGGATTTTCGACAGTAAAGTGGAATCCGATCAGGAAATAATTAAGGATGCACCCTTACTAATTGATCATCTTGACGAAGAAAGTTTGAATGATTTTAATTCTGTAAAAGATTTACTTACAACTTCAAGCATTCCTTTTGAAGTAGATCCGAAGCTGGTAAGAGGATTGGATTACTATACAAAAACTACATTTGAAATTGTAAGCGGTAAAGTAGGCTCTCAAAGCGCGCTCTGCGGCGGCGGGAGATATGATCTATTGATTGAACAGCTTGGCGGAACCCCGACTCCCGGTGTCGGATTTGCTGCGGGAATTGAGAGAATATTATTGGCCTGCGAAAATGAAAA
>CAZCFZ010000010.1:1283-3170 GCA_964498065.1 uncultured Ignavibacteriaceae bacterium | reverse complement strand
CCTTTTACGGTATACAGCTGGGGATTAATGCTGGCCATAGCAATCATAATTGCGAGCTTTATCCTTACAAAAGAATTTGAACGGAGAAAAGTTGATCCCAACATTGCTACCGGAATTACTATTCTTGCAATGGTATTCGGTATTATAGGCAGTAAAATGCTTGATCTTATTGAAAATTGGAATTCATTTATTCACGATCCTATGATTGCCTTTTCCCCCGGCGGACTGACATTTTACGGCGGCTTAGTTTTAGCTACTGTTGCAATAGCTATTTATATAAGAAAAAAGAAAATTCCCTTTTTATTCGTAGCAGATGCAACCGCACCTTCATTAATACTTGCATATGGTATCGGCCGAATCGGCTGCCAGCTTGCAGGTGACGGCGACTATGGGATTCCTACTAATCTTCCGTGGGGCGCCTGTTATTCAGGCGGCACCATTAAGCCCCATTATGCACTAATGCAGTTCTTTCATAATCATCCTGCATTAGCAGCAAAAGATCACTATTACTCATTATCATCACAAGTTGTTGGAAAAGATAACTTCGGCACGATTACAAAATTCGATGAAGTTATAAGACTTCATCCTACACCAATTTATGAATTTTTAGCCTGTGTAATAATTTTCCTTATACTGTGGAAATTAAGAAAAAAAGATTGGGCAGACGGCAAGCTGTTTATGACTTATTTAATTTTTGCCGGGGTGGAAAGGTTATTGGTAGAATTCATAAGACTTAATCCGAGATTATTATTCGGGCTTTCGGAGGCACAGTTGATATCTATTCCATTAATTATAATTGGCGTTATCGGTTTTATATATTTCAGCAAAAATAAAGATAAATTGAAAAAATATGTTCCGCCGCCGTTAAAAGTTGTACCTGGGAAAAAATAGAATGAAGATGTTTATAAATTTTTTTAACCGGTTTCGAAAAATATTTTAAAATGAAGCTAATTATCGGAAGAAAGCCTGTTCTGGAAGCGTTGAATTCCGGCGAAGTGATAGATCAGGTTTTTATATTATACGGTCAAAAAGGTTCAATAATTAATGCGATTAGAATAGCTGCAAAAAAAAGAGGGATTAAATGCGGCGAAATTCCGGTTTCAAAATTTAAAAACATTACAACCCATTCAAACGCACAGGGCGTTGCTGCAATAAAGTCAGATCAAAAATTTTATACTTTAGATGAAATTATAAACAGTTCCAAATTATCAAACATACCGCTCATCTTAATTTTAGATTCGATCCAGGATACTCACAACTTGGGTGCAATACTTCGGACAGCGGAATGCACCGGTGTAGATGGTGTCATAATTACAAAACATAATAGTGCACCCGTAAATGAAACTGTTGTAAAAACCTCTGCCGGGGCATCCGAACATGTTAAAATTTGTTCTGTCAACAATCTTTCTCAAGCAATAAAAGAATTAAAGGAAAACGGATTCTGGATTGTCGGTTCTTCATTGGAAAGTTTATCACCCGGAATTCCTTCGGTTAAAGATTATACCGGTGTGGATTATAAAATGCCTATAGCCTTAATTGTCGGTAATGAAGAAAAAGGCATTAGAAAATTAACAGCCGAGAATTGTGATTTTTTGGTTCAGATACCTATGAAGGGAAAAATACAGTCGCTCAATGTTTCGGTTGCAGCAGGAATTCTCCTTTTTGAAATACTTAAACAGAGAAGTAATTAATTTTTCAGTAATATTCTGAATAAATTTTTTGTCGTAGTGAGCGGAGTCGAACTATGACAATGATGAAGATACGCCTCAACTTCACTCGTCCCTTGTCTCGGCATAACAAGTTTAAAAATGAAATTAATACTATAAGCTAAGGGCTAATAGATTTATCCAATTGAACTTACTCAAGTTGACCGCCTAAATTTGAAAA
>CAZCFZ010000010.1:0-1183 GCA_964498065.1 uncultured Ignavibacteriaceae bacterium | reverse complement strand
GGGATTAATCCCGGGATTAATTTATTATTATAATTTACATTTTATATATTAAAATGTATTTTAAAAAGAGAAATGGGAAACACTATTACACAACCTAAACAAGGGGAGTAAGATGTCTTTTAAGAAAAAACTTTTATTACCTTTTCTAATTATACTTACTTTAATTTTATGCGGCTGGGGATCGACAGGACATAAAATAATAAATAAAAACGCCGTACTGTCTTTTCCACCTCAAATGAAGGAATTTATGAATTGGGCGAACCCGCTTTCTCTTCATGCATCGGATGCAGACTACAGGAAAAAATCCGATCCTACCGAAGCGCCTAAGCATTATATAGATATAGACAGCTATCCCGAATTTGTATCTACAGGACGAATTAGCGAGGATTATGATTCTGTTGTTGCCGAGCACGGTTCTTCTTTTGTAATCGGGGAAGGTATTCTGCCGTGGGCTATAATTACTACATACGATACTTTGGAAAAATGTTTTGAAAGAAAAGACTGGAACAAAGCAGTTTTAACGGCAGCCGATCTCGGCCATTATGTGGGAGATTCTCATCAGCCGCTTCATATTACAAAAAACTATAATCCCGGAGGACTTCATACAAGATATGAAACCGACATGATAGAGAAATATCAATCACAAATAACATATTCGGGAGACAGCGTACAGTTTATTCAAAATATTCCGGATTTTGTCTTCACAACAATTTACAATAATTATATATATGTTGATTCTGTTATAAATGCAGATGTTAAGGCGAAAGCGGTTAACAGCGATACAAAGAGCGATGCCTATTACCAGGCGCTCTGGAATTATACGGGATCGTTTACTATAAAATTATTTAAAAGCGCTTCCTATAAATTAGCTTGTTTAATATATACTGCATGGTTTAATGCCGGCAGTCCTTTGCCGTCTGCAACGGATATTCGCTCAATGGAAAACAGTAAAATGACATTCCAATTAATGCAGAATTATCCTAATCCCTTTAATCCGACTACAATAATAAAATATTCAGTTCCGGCCTCCCTAAATCCCTCTAAAGGAGGGACTTTAGTGCAATTGAAAGTATACGATATGCTGGGTCGTGAAGCTGCAACGCTAGTAAACGAAGAACAGAAAGCCGGAAATTATGAAGTAGAATTCAACGGCTCTAATCTTGCGAGCGGAATATATTTTTAC
>CAZCFZ010000009.1:74685-85673 GCA_964498065.1 uncultured Ignavibacteriaceae bacterium | reverse complement strand
AGTATGTCTAACCAGATGATAAAACAGCTTTCTCCGATTGAATGGAAATCGCAAATGGAATCTATACCTGTTCCTGAAAATGCAATTAAAAAATTCGACGTCACCGATACCTCGATAATAAAATCTCATGAACTTACTTGGAGAATGAACAATACAATAGAAGTAGGAGGGGTAAAAGGTATAAGAATTCAGGATATTGTTGTGAAAGACATAATTGAGAACAATACCTGGAGCAGACCGATATATTTTGCTTCAACATGTTCGCCTGATTGTTATATCGGACTCGATGACTATTTACAAATGCAGGGAATTGCTTCTCAATTGGTTCCTCAAAAGAGAAAAGGCTACGAATTTGTTAACACAAAAATCACAGATGAGGATCTTCTGCATGAAAATCCTTCTTATTCAAAGACATATAAAACAGGATTTAAATTCAGAGGTTTAAACAACAAAAAGGTCTTTTTCAACGATACGGAAACCAGATTAATTCAAAATTACCGTAATGTTTATGTTAGACTTGCATATTATTATAAAAACGAATTGAATAATGATTCTATGTGTGTTAAGACTCTTAACCAGATGGAGAAGATTATTCCGAGACAAGTTGTTCCGATAGATTATAGATTCTTGTATGATGTCGGAAATTTATATTATCATGCCGGTGATGCTGCCAAGTACAAAGAAATTGCGAAATATATTATTCCTATTGCCGAGGAACATATGACTGCAAGCCTGGAAGATCTCCGGTCGCCTTATAATTCTTTCAGCATGCTTGAAAGAATTTACGTAAACTTAAAAGAATATGATAAAGCAATAGAAGTGCTGGAAAAACTTCAAAACATGATGCCCAATGCAGGCGGCGTTCAGGAAGAGATAAACAGACTCAAAACTATGGCTAAAGCGGATTCAATTCGCACTAAATAAATTAACCGGGGCTGAAAATGATTTTTCGGCCCCAATTTTTCCCTTTCAAAAAATCTAATATTAATCAAATAAAGTAATGCACAATTTTGACGGAATTATCTTTGACGTTGACGGTACATTGACTTCAACAAATGATTTGATTTTTGAAACCTTCAGGTATATCTCCAGAAAGTATTTAAACAAAAATCCCAGTAACGATGAGATCATGAGTTTATTCGGTCCTACGGAAGAAGTAATTTTAAAAGAGTGGAGCGGCAATAATTTTGAAACCGTTAAAAATGATTATTTTAATTTTTATTCGGATAATCATTATATGGCAGAACTTTATCCCGGGATCAAGGAAATACTTGATTTCATAAAATCAAAAAATGTTTTGCTGTCGATCTTCACAGGCAAGGGCAGAGAGGCTGCTACTATCACTCTTAAGAAACTGGACATTTTTAATTATTTTGATTTGATAATTACAGGCGACGATGTGATAGAGCATAAGCCATCTGCAGAAGGCATAAATAAGTTTATCGATAAATTTAATCTTGCAAAAGAAAAAGTTTTAATGATCGGCGATGCTCCCTCGGATATTAAAGCGGCCAGGTCTGCTGGAGTAAAGATTGCCACGGTAGTGTGGGACAGCTATGTAAAAAAAGAAGTGATAAACTTAGGCAGCGATTACATTTTCCGGGAAGTAAATGATCTGAAAGGATTTTTAGAAAAAAATCTTTAAATCATTTAAGAAAAAATCAGCCGACCGGGGGAGGTTTTAGTTATAACTGCCTTTTCCCGGCCGGCGGAGAAACGAATTTCATATAAACCTTGTCATCCGTAACAAACTATTTGCCCTCCAAATTTTAATCAAAATGAGTTAATAACTTTTGAGTTATTTTTTTTGATTAAATAATCTGTTTCTTATGAATTTTTAATTTGAAACCCTTTATGTAAAATTACGAATGGAATATTATGTCAGTATAAAGTAAATGTTATTGAAATGTTAAATGAAATTATAATTCATTTATTTTATTATTTTACCTAAGCAGTTGTGTGAAATAAAAAATTAGTGAAACAATAGACACTTATGTCGGTCTGAGCGTAGTCGAAGACTTAAATACACCATTCGACTCCGCTCACGGCGACAATTTAACGCGTTTTTGAAAATATTTTTATATCGAAAAATTCATCTAATATATAATTTTATTTAATTCACACAACGGTCTTACCTATAATAATTTCAGCCGGCATGTGTAATTTTGTTTTGTTAATTTTTTTCAAATTATTTTTGTATTTGCTGTCTTTATTGTCTTTAATTCATTGAGATGATTTCTATACCAATTTACCCCGATATATTTCTCATTTATTTTTTTTAACTCCGGTTTGTCGGTAAGCAGATTTAATATATCGTTCAATGAGAAATTAGGATTCTTCGGATAAAGCTCTTCAAAAACAGATTTGATAAACAAATAATCCTCCTCGTAATCCAACACCCAGCGGTATTTCATTGAATAATCCAATCCCGTTTCCCAGTAAATATTCCCGATAGAAAACAAATGCGGATTTTCCCATATATAAGGTGTAGTATGTTCCCTTTCATAATTTTTTTCGGAATTACACCATACATCATCAAGGGCATTGTAACTCATAATTTCAACGTCGTTTCCATCGGGATAAGTAGGCGGATGAAGGTTGCTAACATAATCAAAAGAACCCGGGTTGGCTGTAAATAATTTTACAACTCTCGATATAATTCTTGGATCAATTAAGGGACAATCGGATGGTATTTTTACAACTGCGTCCGCCCTGTACTCAAGAGCGGCTCTAAAATGTCTGTCAAGCAAATCATCAGGGTGTCCCCTGAACACGTTTATTTTTTCTTTAACGCAAAGCTGATATATAGGATCATCTGACGGATCAGTTGAAGTGGCAACTACAATTGTACCGGTTTCTCCGGACAAAGAAATTCTTTCAATTTCCCTTATCAAAAGCGGTTTACCCGATAAAGTCATCATAACTTTATACGGCAGGCGCGTGGAATTCATTCCGGCCTGTACAATTGTAACAATATTTAATTTCTTATTATTCATTTATTTCCAGTTTATATCTTTCGGATAATATTTTTTGATCGGTCTTCTCCTGCGTTAAACCAAGCGCTAAAAATATTCCGCAGAATAAAAAAGAAATTATTATTTCCATCGGCTGTGTACGAATAATCGAAATTATTCCTGCTAAAAAAAATACCGATGCATTAAAAAAATATTTGAACTTCTCTTGTTTCATAATTTGTTGTCCTTTTTTGTTTTAAAATTCCGGGCCGTTCAAGGAGTTAATTCGTATCGTTTTTAAGTTTGCCTCCGAGAATTGTAAAATCCGGCTTCAGAAAAACGTTTTAGAAAGCCGTCTGCATAATAAGGAGTGAAATAACAATCATAATCTTTTAGATGCACATAAATTTTGTGCATAATTGTAGTTTGATTTAATGATCCGCATATGAATAGAATCTTTTTTGTCATACTTTTTTATAATTTTGCTCAAAAAGTATAACACTTATATTATTAAAGTATAAACTGAATATTAATGAAATGTTAAATTTGCAGGAAAAACTAAACTTAAATGAATGCTAAATAAGATTCGATATTATTTAAAAAGAAAAGACACCCAATGTTATTAAAACATTGGGTGTCTTAAAATTTAGTATATCTATAACTATTCAGGTAACTGAAAATCCCGTAATTTCTTTTTATGCGTAACTATTTCGTTTTCTAATAAAAAGATAACATCTTCCGAAATATTTGTAGCATGGTCTGCAAGGCGCTCGATCTGCCTGGTAAGCACAATCAGATGTGCACAGGCTTCTGCCAATTCGGGATTGGATTTAATTTTATCAACAAGCTGGTTAAAGACTTTTTTATTAAGATCATCAACAATATCATCTTTTGCCCAAATAGAATCAGCTAGTTCACCGTCGCGATTTATAAATGCAGTAATAGCATCTTTAACCATAATGCGGGCGGTTTTTGCCATTTCAGGAAGATCGGTTTCCGCTATCAGATCCCTGGAATTATCTGTTTTCTTTACACGCTGCACTATATTAACTGCAATATCTCCGCATCGTTCGAGCTGACTGTCGATTTTAATGGCAGTTAAAATAAACCGGAGATCGGTAGCAACCGGCTGATAGAGAGCCAATAAATTTTCACATTGAGCCATAATCAAATTATCATATGCATCTACTTCTCTATCTCTTTGCTTAACAGACTTATAAAGACGGGCACCCTGATCTTCCATATCTTTAAAACTGCTTTCCACCTGCTCATCAACAATAGAAGCCATTTTATTTATGGTTGTTTTTAATTCTTCAAATTCCTTTTCAAAATGTCTTTCCATTTAGACCTTCTGTTTTTTAATATTATGTAATAACATTAAATTTATAATTCTTATAACTGAAACTTAAAGTTTAATTGCAAAATTAAAAAATTACGAAACGGTTTATCAATCAATTAATCCCGCAAACAGCAATCATGCAATCTTGTAATTTTTTATCCGAACCTTCCTGTAATATAATCTTCCGTCTGCTTTTTGTCAGGTGCGGTAAACATTTTTTTTGTATCGGAATATTCAATCAATTTCCCCATATAAAAGAAAGCCGTATAATCACTAACTCTAGCTGCCTGCTGCATATTATGCGTTACTATTACTATCGTAAAATCTTTTTTAAGTTCGAAAATTAACTCCTCAATTTTTGCGGTTGAAATGGGATCAAGAGCGCTTGCAGGTTCATCCATTAAAATAACTTCAGGATTTAATGCAATTGTACGTGCAATACAAAGGCGCTGCTGCTGCCCGCCGGAAATATTCGCGCCCGAATCATTCAGATTATCTTTTACTTCACTCCATAACGCTGCCTGCTTTAAACTTTTCTCAACTATTTGTTTTAATACTTTTTTATTTCGAAAACCGTTCATCTTTAACCCGGCAACCACATTATTAAAAATAGACATTGTCGGAAAGGGATTAGGTTTCTGGAAAACCATCCCGACTCTTCTTCTTAAATATACTGGATCATCCTTCATAATATCCGTACCGTCAATCAAAATGTCACCTGTAATTGTACCGCCTACAACTTCGTGCATCCGGTTAAGACATCTTAAAAACGTAGACTTCCCGCAGCCGGAAGGCCCTATTATTGCAACCACTTTCTTTTCAGGAATTTCCATGTTAATATCATGAAGTACTTCTGTTTTACCGAAAGAAGCTCGGAGGTTTTTTACAGAAATTTTTATTTCATTTACCGTACTAATACCTGTTACTTCTTTTTCAATTAAAGGTTTAATCAAAGTTTCGTTATTTATCATACTATTTGCCATATTCACTTATCCTTTTACCAACTCTGTCTTAAGCTTGATTTTTATATTTTGAACGTGTTATGAACCTAAATATTAAACTTAAAAGTGAGATTAAAATAATAAGCACCAAAGCTGCCGTCCATGCCTGATCATTCCAACTCTTGAATGGAGATTTTGCATATTCGTAAATATAAACTGTTAAAGAGGCAATGGGCTGAAATATATTTGTGGACCAAAAACGGTTTCCAAGAGCAGTAAACAGAAGAGGTGCTGTTTCACCCGCTGCTCTCGCAAGTCCCAATAAAACTCCCGTTGCAATACCTTTGGAAGCAGTTTTTAAAACAATCCTTAAAGTAGTTTTCCACCTGGGAATCCCGAGAGCAAGCCCTGCTTCACGGTAAGAATCCGGAACTAATTTTATCATTTCTTCCGTAGTTCGAGTAATAGTCGGAATCATTAAAATAGCAAGTGCAATTCCGCCGGCAAGAGCAGAAAATCCGTGCATCGGAACTACAACAAGCGTCCATGCTACAATACCAACAACAATAGAAGGAACACCGCTAAGAACATCGGAAAGGAAACGAACTACATATGCAAATCTATTTTTTCCGAATTCTGCAAGATAGGTTCCGGCAAAAATTCCTATGGGTATACCAATTGCTCCGCCTATACCAATTAAAATTAATGTGCCGACAATAGCATTAACCATTCCCCCGCCTGGGACATCAACCGGAGTAGGAAGCTTTGTAAAAAAATTAATATTAAGATAGGTCATTCCCTTAGCTATGGTATAATAAAATACCAAAATTAATGGCATAATTGTTAGAATGGCAGAAATGAATGAAACGGAAAGCATTACAACATTAGTTGTTTTTCGCCTGTAAAAAGTAAAGTTCTTAGGTCTTTGTTTTACTTCCATCTTCGTTCAACTCCCCAAACCAGTAAACGAGCCATTATATTAATAATAATTGTAATTATAAATAATACCAATCCCAGTTCAATTAAAGCGCCAAGATATAAATTCGATGTTGCTTCGGTAAATTCATTAGCAAGTACACTTGCCATAGTATATGCAGGGCTAAAAAGCGATGCTGAAATATCCGGACGGTTGCCTATGACCATTGTAACCGCCATGGTTTCTCCGATAGCTCTTCCTAGGCCCAGCATAACTGCACCAAGCAAGCCGGTCTTAGCATTGCCCAAAACAATTTTCGTTACCTCCCATCTGGTAGCTCCAAGAGCGTAAGCAGCCTCTCTTTGAGTAGATGGAACAGATCTCAAAACATCGCGGGAAATGGATGCAATTATAGGAAGAACCATAATAGAAAGAATAAGAGCAGCAGCCAGCATGCCGTAACCGTAAGGAGCGCCTTGGAAAAAAGGAGAGTTTGGAAATTCATTTTGCAGAAAAGGCTCAACAGTCTGCTGAAGCCACGGTACAAGAACAAAAATTCCCCATAAACCGTAAATAACACTTGGAATGCCTGCCAACAACTCGGTTAAAAACGACAGGGGTTTTTCCAGCCAACCCGGAGAAAGCTCGGACAAAAACACCGCAACACTTATCCCAAGTGGAACAGCAATAAGCAGAGCTAAAAAAGATGATAATAATGTTCCGTAAATTGCCGGGAGCGCACCGAAAATTTGCCTTAATACGGGATCCCATGTTTGACCAATTAGAAAGTGCCAGCCGATTTTTTTGATGGAAATTAGGGAATTAGAGTACATTTCCCATACCATCAGTATAACAAGAAGAAAGACCAGCACTGCAAAAAGCAGTGTTAGTCTTTCAAAAAAAACATCACCTAGATTTTTATTTTTTAAAAGCTTTTTTAGGAAGCTGTTTTTTTTGCCTTCTTTCTTCTTCCTTAAAAAATCCTGTACATTTACTAAAGTTTCAGCCCCGTTAACATCCGTGTCCGATCTTTTAAACATTGCCATAAATATTGCTATAATCGTTTAAACTATATACAAGCTGAAGGCAAAAATTAAGTTCTATAGATTATTTGTTTATCTTATCAATTTGAGCCAGGTCTAATTTTTGAACCGACTTAGGAAGCGGAGAATAATAAAGCTTCTCTGCGTCAGATTGACCTTTTGTAACAGCCCATTTTAAAAACTTAATTAAAGCATCAGCTTTTGTTTTATCTTTAATATGTCTGGGAACAACTACCCACGAAAAACCGCAAATAGGAAATGAATCCTTACCCGGGGAATTTGTAATAATTGGACACAAGTCCGCCGGCATATGTTTGGATGCGCCTGCCGCTGCTGCCGTTACCGTATTAAAGTTAACGGACACAACATTACCATCTTTGTTTTTCATTTTTGCATAGGGTAAATTATTTGTAATTGCATATGCAAGCTCAACATAACCTATAGAGCCTTCCGTATGTTTAACCAAACCCGATACGCCTTCATTTCCTTTTCCGCCAAGACCAACAGGCCAGTTAACTGCAGTGCTATACCCAACCTTATTTGCCCATTCCGGGCTGACTTTTGATAAGAAATTTGTAAAAATAAATGATGTTCCGCTGCCGTCCGAACGATGACAAACCAAGATCGATTTATTCGGTAGATTTCTTCCAGGATTCAATTTAACCAAACGGGGATCATTCCATTTGGTAATTTTACCTAAATAAATATCAGCTAAAGTTGGCCCATCCAATATAAGACCGCTGCCGACATTGGGCAGATTATAAGTGATTGCCTCACCGCCTATTATAATAGGAATATGAAGAACATCGGTTCCTCTGGCTTTCTTAAAAGCACTCCTCTGATCAGGAGTAAGCGGAGCATCCGATGCACCGAAATCAACTGTCGCTTCCGTAATTTGACGTATTCCACCGCCGCTGCCGATTGATGCATAGTTAATTTGAACACCCGTCATTTTATTATAAGCGTCGAACCATTTTGAAAAAATGGGGTAATCAAATGTTGAACCTGCACCGGTTAATTTAACCTGCGCATTGGAAAAACCCGAAAAAGCACCCAATGACACAGCAATCATTATAACTAAAAACAATTTAGATTTCATAATATAGCACCTTTAATTTTAATTAAGTTAATTGTAATGTTAATAAATTGTTAAATTTTTATAAAGCTAAAATTCCCAGTAAAACGACACTCTCGGTGTAACATCACTTTTATCTCCCTCGGTAGAAGGAGTTGCCTGATGAGTCATTACTTCAATATTTGGTGTAACGCTTACATGTTTAATCGGATTAAATTGAATACCCGCCAGAATTAGCCCAGTTCCGTCATTGCTAACATCGGTATTAAGGTCTACATTATCATAACGACCAACAAGCTGAACATTATCACTTAAATTAGCATACGCCCAAATCGAAATACCGTGGCCGCTTTGAGTTTTTGCTGCCGCTGTAGTAGAAACTATATTATTTTGTTGGGATTTTATAAAGCCTTCAAGTCCAATAGAAAATTTGCCTTTTTCTTTATAGTTTAAGAAAAGAGCTCCGACAAAGGCGCTGTTGTTTTTGCTTGTATTGTCATATGGATCTAATTTGTTTGGTTCTGAAGCGTAATCTCCATAAACAGTTATTAATAAATTAGACGATGGATTGAATTCGAGTAAGCCATAATATCTTTTAAATTTATTTGTTTCGGGGCTATTACCGGAATTGTTACCCAATTTTAACCAGTATTTAACAGTTCCGCTTTCGTCAAACTTGCCTTTCAGATCGACACCCATATCTCTTGAACCTACAATATGATTAAAATCCATAATGGTTTTTTCCAGATAACGGTGTCCCCATGCCCCTTCCGAAACATCAAAAGCAGGCGTAGGAGAAAGACCGAAAATAAGATCGGAACCGGAGAATATATTATTCCATTTTAACCACGCATCTTTAACCATAACACCGTATTCGGTATTGCCGCCTTTACTTCCAATCCGGTCTGTTTCTAGACGGAATCTGGAAGAAAATTCCTTTGAAAGCGTAAAATCACCTGTGAAATAAATTCTATTTATTCTTACGCCGTTTACATCCTTATTTGAAGGATCGAAAGAACTAGCATTATAGAAAAAATCCCCAAATGTTAAACCATGAATTTTAACTTTTGGATATTCGGCTTTTTCCTGCGCATTTATAACCGGAACCAGAAGCATCAATGTACAGAGAATTGTAGTGAGATATTTCATATTACCCTTACTCTTATTTGTTAATGAATTATTGATTAAAAATAGAAAATTTAGTTTGCGTATTAGTTATTATTTGAGGAGTAATAATATGTATAATCGACTAATCAAGTGTTAACGAAGTGTTACGCTTCTGTTAATAAATTGTTAGGGAAAGAAGAAAGCACTTAACGCGATTCCGCTAAGTGCTTTGGTGTGAAAAAGATAATAATTTTTAAGGGTAAGATTTGCAGGATTTGTCTTTTAATTTATAATAAATCTCCCTTTGAATTCTTTTATTTTTACAGATCAAACGGATAAACAAAAGAAATTCTCGGTTCAATTCTCTTCTGCGGCTTATAATCAATTACGTTATTATTTGAATCACGAATCGGTGTGAACGTCCAGTTGTAAAGCATTGAAACCAGCAGGTAAGGAATCGGTTTATAACCGAATTCAAAATACATATAAGAATTATTATCTACTTTAAATATTGCCGATTCGTTTCCGATATTTATTTTATCATATCCGGCTCTTACTACAAACGGAACACCTTCCGGAGATACATTTGCAACTAAATGAAGATCGCCGCTGTTGGGTGTTTTATCAAGTCTTTGATAACTGCCGATAATATCCAGAACCCCGAGAAAATGAAGACCTAATTCTACGAATACTCCGTTATCGGGATTTGTTAAATCAGCCAGCCTGGTTGCTTTACTTGTAGACATCCCGGTTGAGTCTATCCTGTAACGCTGTATCTCATACATTGAATTAAAATAAGAAGGCAGATAATGCGCCTTGTTAAATCTTCTTTCAAGCTTTGCAGATGCATTTAAAATTCCCAAACCGTTAAGGTCAACCTGAATTCCGGTTGCAACTCCGCTTCCATAATTTATAATTTTAGCATAATCCGTATACAAAACAAGATTAAGCATGCTTGATTTTATAATCGGTAAACCTACATCAGCACCGACAATCTGTATTCTACCCTTATCAGTTTCTTCAGTAGTATATCTAGGTAATGGTGATGCGGTAGGTAATAGAATTCTGTTAAAAACCACCCCAGAATATTTATTAAAATCAACTGCATAAGTTCCGCCGACTTCAAAATTTCCAATTATAGGAACGTCAGCGAGCGAGCTGTATTTTAAAGGACGAACATAAGCTCTTATTGCCGTAACACCGGCTTCCGCAAAGGTGCTGTATATTGATTCGAAGCCGAAATTACCAAAGTCAATATCGGTAATCAATCCAATCTTGCGATTGTCGATTGAAGGGCTGTTGTTGTATTGGTACATTATACTGCCGTGACCAAGGTTGTAATAATCAAGCGCACCGAGCTTAATATAAACCGGATCGTGTTTTAGGCCGTATCGTACATAACGAATGATACTTAAATAATCCGAGAGAGTATTAAAATCTTCTTTACGAATATTTCCGTTTTTATTTATATCGAGATTCAAATCCAAACCGACACCAAAATTTCCCAAAGCAATTTCCGGCATTATATGAAATCGATAGTACAACTGGCCGTCAATCCAATTTAATCCGAATCCGCCTTCCAGATTTCCTTTCCCTTCGCGGGGGTATTGTTC
>CAZCFZ010000009.1:0-74585 GCA_964498065.1 uncultured Ignavibacteriaceae bacterium | reverse complement strand
AATTTAATCCGAATCCGCCTTCCAGATTTCCTTTCCCTTCGCGGGGGTATTGTTCAAATTGATCATACTGAGCAAATAGTGAAATGGAAAATAAAAATACTGCAAGAACAATGTAAAATTTTTTCATTGGCCCACACCTAATATTATTAATAATATCATATTTGTTAATTTAAATATACAATTATCTATTGAATTTATATAAAGTTAAGCCATTTCATTTTTCTAATAATAACTCTTGCATAAAAATTTTTTCTTATCGTACAATTGCCAGCTTTTGTATAACGTTGTCGGTTTTATTCCCCTTTTTCATTATTATTTTATACAAATAAACGCCGTTCGCAAGCAGATCGCCGTCTTCGTCTCTTCCATTCCAATAAATAGTATTAAAATCATATTTTAACTGAGAAGAATTTTTGGTTATAATTTTTATTAACCTGCCTGCAATAGTATAAATATAAATCTTCAGTTCATCGGGAATTTGTGTTAATTTAAATGTAAAATATGTATAACCGGAAAACGGATTAGGATAATTATAAACATAAAGAATGTGAGGTTCATTTTGAACGATGAAATTTTTAGTAAGAATAACAGGTTCTGTTGAATTACCCGCAGTATTTTTTCCTATCACTTGTAAAGTATATTCACCGTCTTGTAAGGAAGGAGTATAATTCACAACCATCTTTGGATTGCTTGAATTAAACTGATATGTAAGGGATGCACTACTATTTAAATAATAAACCGGCTGATCATTAAGTGTAATGCTGATTGACGAAGTATCCGTTAATGGAACTAATGATGAATCATTTAAAGTTATCCTTATTTTAGGATGAGATGAAACATAATCGCCGTCCAGGATATCCTGACCGTCGAATGTAACATTTAATGTCGGTCTTGAAGAATCTGGTTTTATATAAAATGGTATCGAAAATATATTATTATCCTTATATAATTCGGAAACTTTGTTGCCCGGATCAATTGATATATTGAATGATCTATTACCGTTACCGTTTACCGTACTGTAACTAACATTAAATAATTTTCTGCTGCCAGAATTTAAAGAATCAACAAGAGATTCATAAATTTTTTCACTCGTATTATCTGGTTTTAAAACTTCAACCATAACATTAAAGCTGTCTGCCGGCGACTCACCTGCATTGTAGACATAAAATTGCAGATTTTCCATTTCTCCTTGTTTTACAGAATCGCCTGAAATTGAAACTACTTGATAATTTGTACCGAGTTCCGGAAGTGAATTCAATTTAACAGCGAGTTCCTTTATCTTTGGAGAAATCTTTGCCTGATTGGAATGAAACTTAGCTAAGATTTTTATTCCCGGATAAACAGAAGCACTAATCTTATTCAATGAACATGAACCATTTACCAAATTTAAAGATGTTAAAGTATCTACACTGTTATTAGATTTTATACCGATCGGAACTATTTGTAAAGAAGCGCCGTTCGGGATTTCGGTTTCCACATGGAGACTATCCCACCTAACAGAATTGGTAATTAAAGGGAATAATACCGAACCGGAATCGCTCTTCACAATAATACTGGTATCAATTATTGCAATACCTTGAAATTGTTTTTTATAAACTTCAGGAACAGTTCCGGGAGCGGCTCCTTTTTTACCTATTATACACCACGACTCGCGGTATCTTATGCTGTCGATGTAAATACTGCCGAATTCTTTTATCTCATTTCTTACAGGAGTTCCTGCGTTATAACCCAAAACGGATTGAGCACCGTCATCACATATTGCCATTGCTATAACAGTTCCTTCAGGTAAACTTTTTAAATAATTTAATAAAGAATCCCCTGCCGGCGGATTAGGATAGACAAAGGTTTTAAAATTATAAGGCTTTAAAGTTAATGTATCTATAAGTGCTGTTCCTACTCCCCAGAAATATGTAGACGGCAGTTCTTCTAAAAGGTTATATTGCATTGAAGCAAATTTACCGTCACTTGAACCGGCAGATGAAATTTTTAATTCATCTTTTACCGAGGAAAGTTCCCAAGAGCTGTCGGTAGAATTAAAATGAGTATCGGAATATCTTATATCAGCCGTACTATCCATTGGTTTTTTTATAATCCAATTATAATTTGATTTAATATTTAAGAATGAATTCGGCTCAGACCATAACTGCGAATTCAGAGACTTTACCCGCCACCAATATCTTTTATCCGGCAGCAAGTTGTTTAATTTAATCATTGAAGTAAACATGCCGTAATTATTTTCAAATTGAACAGGTGAATTAAAATATTGTGTTGTATCTATTTCAAATATGAATTCGGAATTTGAAGCAACAGTGTTATAAGCAGGATTCAAAAAATGTACGGTTCCGTTAAATGAATTATAATATTTGTTATTAAATAAGCTCCTGAAATTAGTGGAGTAAACATTAAAATTTATCGATGCCTGGTTATCATTTTTATAAATTTCATCAACTGTGCCCGCACTGTCAAGAATAACCATCAAATTATGCAAGCCGACCATATTTTTTATCGGTATATTTATATTTAAAGAATCTACTAATAACGGAATGGGCACTTTGATTTTTATATATGTCTCCAGCTTATTATTATACTGATCTTTTATTGTAATAAATATGGAATCATTTGGGACCAAACCGTAATTATGATAATAAATCTTAACCCCTAAATTATTATCCTGATCCGAAGGATTGGCATTTTCCGGTTTAATATCACCGGCTGAGATTTCAAGGTTCTGTTTTGCAGGTAATTTCAAATCTAATAACGGGTCCCCGAAAAGGACATTGCAGAACGCAAAAACTTCATTAACATAGTTATAACCGTTTTGTTGAAACTGTTCTATCTTGGCTAATACATGGGCTTTTCCAACATTGGTTACGGAATCTCTAAGAAACTGCTGATAAAAGTAAGTGGGAAAATTAACTGCAGTTGAAACGTATCCCCAGCTTGAATTACTTAAATAACAAATAGCCTGCCCGTCATTTGATTCGGAAATAAATAACTGTCCGAAACAATTTACATCCGGTTCCGCAAATTTTCCGGTTGAACAACCAAAGTCCGAAATCAAGGGAAATCTGTCGTTGTATGAATTTTTTAAATCCCCGACATCCGTAATTCCATTATCCCATGTTTGAGTTCCGCTGTGCCCGATGTAAGATATAAATAATCCCCCGTTATCTATTGCGTTTTGAATTGCCGAAAGAGAATAAGGGCCAAAATTTGTCGATGGATTTATAGTTTTATAAAAATGATAACCTACTCCGCCGATTGGTTTTGGTTCAACCATTGAATTTAAAATATAATCGTTTTCATTTTTAAGCTGATCAATCTGTCCGGCAATAGTCGGGTCGCCGCCGCTGAAGAATAAAAAAGTCTTGTTCCACTCATCGAATGGCCTTTCGAGATATTTTTTATACTTGTCAAGGTAAAAATATACTTGCTGATCATTTGCAGCAGGGATTCTGCCGGTAAACATTTGAGGAATGTCCGCTTGACTTGAATCCCACATGCTATACCATCCATCACTTACCGGATAACCATATGATGGCACAAGATCTTGTTTTCTTACTGCCGGAACCGGGGACCATAGATTTTTATAGTCATAATTTGCATCACCGATTAATGTTAAATATGACGGCCGGGGACTTGTCCAATTATTATAAGCATAAAGAAGAAAACTTTTTATTGCTTCAGGTTCGGGATATCCGTAAGAAAACTCATCATAAATATCATTCACAAACGCTAATTTAGTTCTAATGTTGTAACTACTTTTTATAAAATTATTATAATCATTTGCTGATTTTAATAAAACTTTATTTGATATAATAATATCATCCGCACCATTAGGATTGTTTCTTAAATTTACGAATTGTTTTTTGGTTTCGAAGACAGGTTTCTTAAGGTAATTTTTAGATATTAGAATATACGCATCTCCTCCTTTTACGGTATCGGTAAATGTTAATGTTTTAATAGTCCCGCCGGAAAGTGTAAAATTATTAAATCTAATTGTGTCCGGCTTTACTTTATAAAGAATCAAACTAGTATCCGGCAGCGTGATATTTGTAATTTTAATAACTCTCGGCTTTGATGTTAATGAATCGGGAAATTTAAAATATAATGAATCATTTATTGCATTAGTGTATCTGTAATACTCAACATCAACCCAATCCAAAAGTACTTGCTGAAATGTTGCACTTGTGGGAATATCCATTATGTTTAATGTATTTGATCCTTCTTTAAGAACATCCGAAGAAAGAGTGGAAAATAGATTAGCCGTTTGTTTAAAATTAAATGTGATTGAATCTCTAATGGTTCTAGAATTTACTCCTATTCCTACTTTGTGTGCATTTGTTTGAACATCCGAAGCGTAACTAATTAATCTTACGTAAGTTTTTAATTTAGAATTAGGTAATATATTTGAAGCCTGAAAAGGTACTGCAATTGTTCCGTTAGTTCCTAAAATCTGCCAGGTCCAAACTTTATTTTCCTGCCAGAAGGGGAGCTGAACCCGCGGAACAACAGAATCATAATACCATAATCTTACATCTTTTTCAAAATGCTGAAAATTTAAATAGGAATCCAACGTATCATTAACCGAAGAATTTTGGGTTGAATTAATTTTAATTCTATGTCCGTTATCGCCGCCCCATGTTAACCAAACGAAGGTTGTATCGGTATATCTGTTCATATAATTTAAATAATCAGTGTCCTGGGGAACTATTTGCCTGTAATTTGGTGAACCGTAATTCTTTTCCGCCCAGAATTCTATAAAGTCATTCTGAGTAAAATATCCTGACTGCCCTGATTTAATATATAACGGTAGTTCTTTACCCTTGCAATAAATTTTAATTGTTGATGGATCAATACTTGAAGGATCTACTTCGTAATTGATCAAATCATTGTAATCTATTTTATATATTCCGTCGGCAGGAATTGCAAGCTTAACATACTGCTTCGTATAGTCAATCCAGCTGCCTGTTGTATCCGCAGCACTGAATAACTTTCTAAAAGATCTGAAATTGTTTGCTTCATTATAATTTATTATAACCTTCTTAAGAATGCTGTCATACGGTGCCCCGGTTGAATTATTTACCGGGAAAGGTTTGTTGTTATTGTAGCTTATATTTAGGTCTGCACTTTGGAGCAGCTTTACCTGTTTTAATTTCCAATTATATATACCGGCATTTATCTGAATAACAGCACAATAATAATTACGAATCCATGTATAGTTTAATATTTTGCTTTCCGCTGAAGGATATTGATCAGTTTGGAAATATTGGGGACTTAAACTTTGCCTTTCATATTTTAAAGTCGAATCACTTGTCTTAACAACCGATGAATTAATCTGCACATTATTATCCGTAAAGGTTTTGTAAACTTGATTACTTAATTGAACACTCGCTTTGCTTTCAGGCGGTAAAGCAACATAAATTATTTTTGACGGAAGAGTCGGCGAACCGGGTTTGGCGACATCCTGAAGATTGTAAAAACTAACTTTTGTTCCGTTGGAAGTATTTTGGATTGAATATTTCTCCGCAACATTAATAGCTATTTTTATATTTTTAGCATTTTGCACAATATGAGCGGCTTCAAGTTGAGCGTAATTATATGATTGCAATAAAATTGTCAAACATATCAAAAAACAAATTTTCAATTTCATAATATACGTGTTTACAAATATTTTAGGCAGATGATTTTTTATTAAGAATTACTAATTATAAAACTCAAGTAAATTAATGGAATTACAATTTTGTAAATAAGCCTTTAATTAAAGAGCGGGTAACCAAAAGATATTATATAATTTATAAATCTGCGTTACCAATGTTCCACTTCTCAAAAATATTTTAATTTTTGGCCATCCACTTCTAAGCTATATTAAATAAAATAATTTTAAACAGATTTTAATTTCAGTTTGACAATTGAAATAACAAACTTAGGAATACCGAATATATATCTTTTCCACAAGCGTCTCGGTTCGGTAAATAACCTGAATATCCATTCTATTCCCGAATTTCTGAAAAACTTCGGTACTCTTTTAACCGTTCCCAAATAAAATTCCAGAAAATTCCCTACACAAATTATTTTTTTGCCGCTTAATTGTTCTTCTAATTTAGACGCAAATATTTCCTGGCTGGGTACTCCCATTCCGATTATTATAAAATCCGGTTCGGCTTTCTTTATATTATCAACAATTTCCTTTCCCTTTTCAAAATTAAAATAACCGTTCATATATCCGCAAATATTCAAACCGTTATTTATTAATAACTGTATTTTGTCATTCGTAAACTTTCCGCCTATAATAAACACTTTTTCTTTTGCAGATTTAAAATACCCGAACAGCTTTTCGTTCAAATCGGAAGCGTTAAATCTTTGAATATGTTTATGCTTGAATAATTTTAAAGCATAAAAAATTCCAGTTCCGTCCATATATACACTGAATTTTTCGTCAAGAATTTTTCTGTAATTGGAATTTGTGATGTACAAATTGTAGCAGTGCTGGTTTAAATATGTTACTAATAAGTTCCTTTCAGCATTACTGTAATTCTTTATTAAAGTTAGTACTTCATTTTCATCTGTAATTATTTTATCTTCTTTTAAAATCATTTTTCCAGCAAGTCCGAATAAATTTTATCAAGTCTATTAAAATAATTTTCACAAGAATTATGATTCTTTACTTTTTCAAAAAGATTATTTGCAAGAGTGTTCCCTATCTCCGGATTGTTAAGTAAATAAATAATCTTTTCTGCAAGAACAACTTCATTCCCCGGTTCAACAAGCAGGCCGTTTATATTATCATTTATAAACTCGCCGATCCCGCCGGTATTCGAACCAATAAAAGGTTTCTTCATCAAACCGGCTTCAAGCATTACATAAGGAAAAGGATCTACACGAGAAGGAAGAACAACTATATCGGCAATCGAATAATATTTGTATGGATTATCAACAGGCTTTAATAATATTATTCCCTCTGATAAATTCTCAATATTTATATTTATGGAATTATCATAATTCGTCCCGAGGATTAATAAATATAAATTCCTAATTCTCTGCTTTAAAATATTAAAAGCGTCAATTAATATATCAACACCCTTAATTTTTGTAATCCGGCCTATAAACAATAATATTTTGGCAGACGAAGGAATGTCCAGCTCAATTTTTATATTTTGTATATTCAATTGCATTTGATTTTCAAATTGATCAATGCAGTTATATATCATAACAATTTTTTCTTCCGGTACATTAAATTTTGTTAGAAGCATATTTTTTACCGAGTTGCTAACCGCTATAACTTTATCGGATCTAAAACTATACCTGCTTTTACCTTCCACCAAGCTGTGGACGGTTGTAACGGTTTTAATATTTGTTTTACCGGAAATTAAATTTGCCAAAAATTCCGGGTAACGATGGTGAGTATGAATAATATCTATTTTATTTTGAAAGCAGAAATCAATCAAAAACTTTCTGTTCGACAGTAAGTCAAATATATTTTTAGAACCTCTTGTAAACTTCATTATTGAGGGTTTCAGATTTATTTGTTTTAACTTATGGAGCGCATCTCCTCCGTTTGTAATGAAAAATAATTTGTTTGATTTATTTTCATTATAATTTTTTAAAATTGAAAAAACATATTTGCTCACTCCGCACGAATAATTAAAGTCCGGTGAAATATGAAGTATCTTTTTTGTTTTCGTAATATTCTACCTGTTTAATTTCGTTTTAGCAAATCGGTATAAAGGTTATCAAAATAAGATGCAAAACTTTCAGAAGTATATTTATTTATCACTGCATTTTTTCCGTTTGCGCCCATTTTAATTCTTTTATTTTCATCTTCTAGTAATTCCAAAACGCAATCTGCGCCTTTGTCTACATCACCTTTGGGAAAAATCAGCCCGCAATTTTCTTGCAGAAGGACATCTTTTATACCGCCTGCATCCGTAGATATAATCGGTACACTTGAAGCCATACTTTCCCATATCGATAATGGAAATCCTTCCCAATCAGACGTAAATAAAAGCAGATCGAAGTACTTTAAATAATATTTTACATTTGGAATAAAACCGGTAAAAACAACATTTGATTCGACTAATAAATTATGCGCTAAGTTTTTCATTTTAGTTTCCAGCACACCATCTCCGGCAAATATAAAATAGACTTTTGGATTTAATTTTATAATTTTTTTTACAATTTCGAGTGCCAGGTCAATTCTCTTTTGGATATCCAATCTGGCAACCACAGCAACTAATAAGTATTTATGCCTGAGATTTACAATCATTTTTGAAAACTTATCATCAACTTTAACATCGATATTTTCATTTATGCCGTTATAGTAAACCGATATTTTGGGGAACAGTTTTGTTTCACTATATAAAATATCTCTACTGGTTTTAGACGGAACTATTGCTTCACTTACAGCATGGGAAAATGAAATTATTATATGAATAATTTTATAAAGAAATTGCTCGAATTTTGTATTATACTTGTTTTTGATAAAAAGGCCGTTATAGTTAAAAATTAATTTTTTCTTTAACAAAATATTTATAATACCACCGATAGAGTATGGTTTTATTAAATGAGTATGTATAATATCAATATTCTGCTTTTTTATAATAGAATAAAATTCAATGAATGTTTTGATTGAAAATTTTTTATTCAGCGAGGGTAAGCTGAAAACTTTTACTCCGAGTTTAGCAACTTCTTCTTCAATAGCTGGATTCCCCTGAAACACGAGGTAATGCTGATATTTATCATTATTTACATATTTAAATATCATTTTTAAATGCGTATAAACACCGTCGGATTTACCCGTAATTTTATTTACAAAGTGGCAGACTTTAATTTTCATATTGAGTTTTTATAAAAATTAACATAAAGTTCCGAAATTTTTTGCCAATTTAATTCATAAAAAATTTTTTTTGCTTCGTTTGAAATCGATTCCAAATTATACTTGCCATTAATAATATTAAACAATATCTCTTTTATCTCTCCCGGGTTGTCATGCTTATATATGAAGCTGTTAATCCCCGTATGAATGAAGAAGGAGATACCAACATTATCGGAAACAACTGCAATAATCCCTGCAGACATACATTCTAATGTAAAAATGGAAAAAGAATCATACGACATTGATTTTATTAAAATATGTTTGTCCTTTAAAAAATTGATTAAATCATTTTTATTCATGGGTTTAACAAATTCAATTTCAAAATTTATATCATTTAATATTATTTCCTTACCAATTATAAACAGCCTAAAGCTTGAACCCTTTATTTCATTTAAAATTTTAATCACTTCTTTTATATTTCTGTCAATAGAATCGGATATGCCGTTATAAAAGATAATGTTTAACTTTTTATTTATAACAAAATCTTTTTTAATATTATAAAATTCTTTTTCAACACCGTTAGGCAATAAGGTAATTTTTCTTTTGTTTAATAAATAATATTTTTCAGCAAGATTTAATTGCTGCGTGGAAAATAAAATTAAATTATCAGAAAAATTAATAGCTAACATTTCCCATAAATAGTCTTTAAATTTCCCTAATTTATTCCTGCGCGCCGAATCTCTCGGTATTTCATACTTCAGCACGCTATGAAATGTAGTTACAATTTTACAATTGAATAAAAATTTAAAAATGTAAACAATAATTGTAAATCTTTCAGCAGATAGGACATGAATGATATCAGGCTTGTATGTTTTTAGATAAAATAATAGTTTAATTAAACCCAAGCGGAGAACCAACGGATTTTCTTGAGTAGTCTCAATCCCTAAAAGACGATTATAAAAATTACTTTTTTTATAATATTTGAAATAATACTGAATAAAAACACTGTCTAAGGATTTAGAAACAAATTGAAATATAAACTTAGAATATTTTTCAGGGCCTGAGAGCACGGTACTATCTTTAAACATTCCTAAATATACTATTCTCATGCCTTTTTCGTATAAAATTAATTAATGACATAATTAGTAAACAAGCAAAAACAATTAGGGCCTTATATTTATAGCGGTAATTTGGCAAAGCCGGGTCTGCAACATTTAACAAATATAACAATACACATATTATAATTATAAATTTATAAAAATATTTAATTCAATAATAAAATATTTTTTTTCTTGTAATATAACAACATGCTTAATTGTAATATAAAGACGAAATATTCGGTGATTACTGTGGTTATAACTGCTCCCCAGACACCCATTTTTAAAATCAATATAATATTTAAAATTACATTTATAAAAGCCCCTACACCTGTTGAAACTGCTGGAATTTTTTCCTTTCTAATTGAATTTAAAATTACCCCAGTATAATTATTTAATAGAACACCTCCGAATCCCCAGGCTAGATATTTCAATATTCTACCTGACGGCAAATAACTTGATGTATAAAAAATTCTAATAAGAATATTCGGGAAAATGTTTAAAATTGTTATTATTATACATCCAACAGCTATTAAAAATAATAATGTATGAATAACTTCATTTCGGTTCAAAGCTCTTCCGGAAGAAAAAGATTTGGAAAAAGCAGTATATTTTGGTATTAGAACCATTGTGATGAATACCTGCATTGATCTATAAAGAGAATAAGCAACTGCATAAAACGCTACTATTTCCAGTCCTGAAACTTTTTGTAATATTAAAATATCGGCTCGATCATATATTAATACGAAAATAACTCCTAAGCCCATTGGCATTGATGATTTAAGTTCTTTACTAATAAGGCTTATTTTAATTTTATCTTTAAACAATATTATTCCCCTATTTTTTAAATGAGTTTTAAAGAATTTTAAATGGACTAAAAAAGAAAGGACAAACGAAAGCAATAAAATTTCTGTGGATGTATTAGTAAAAATTAAAATTAAGAATGTTATAATTAAAATTGTTCTCGAGATCAATAAGTAGATAGACGATTCTTTATATGTATTTGAGCCATAAAATACCGCGTTGAAAATACCACTGATTCCCCAACAAAAATTGATTATGCTGATAATTATAACCAGAATAATATTTACATCGGAGCTTAATGCGAAATATATGATTGGTACGGGTACATAAAGGAATAAAGAAATCAGTTTAATGTATAGAATAGAATTTATCTTAGCGCTAAAACTTGTTCCGCCGGCAATTTCTCTCTGTATATAAAATGGCAATCCTAGATCAAATATTCCCTGTAAAATATTTGTAAAAGCAAATACGGTTATTATAAAGCCATATTCGGTTTTTGAAACGGAGTGTGCTAGAAAGACATATAATATAAAAAATATTCCCCTATCTAAAACAGAATTAAATAATATATATATACTATTTCCGAATTTGGAAAAATATTTATTAAATAGTTTCATACTGCTTGAAGAATGCGAACAAAGTTATATTTGTCAAAAGGATTTCTAAAACATTATTTGTGCTAATTTAAAAGGATACTAAAAGCCGGAGAAATATTTTAACTTATATTTCCATATTTAATGCTGCACTGCATTTCATTTCCTTGCAAGCCAATTTTCCGGATTCTGTTTTTTCCGCGAATTCCAAATTTCAAAATGAAGTATATTGCCTTCAAGGCTTTCCCCGACACGGCCGATTATAGTTCCCTGCTTAACCTTATCCCCTTCTTTTACAAATATATTGGATAAATGACTGTATACCGTACGATAATCACCCTTATGTGTAATTATAACTACGCTTCCGTAACCCGGAAGCCAATCAATTGCAGATACAACTCCTTCGGCCACTGCTCTTACATCGGCATCGGATGTTGTTTTAATATCGATTCCATAATTTAAGGTAACTGTTTGGAGTCTTTGATTCGTATTCTCTCCGAATTTCCTATAAATTCTTCCTCTAGCGACCGGCCAATGTAATTTCCCTTTTAATGTTGAAAACGAGGTAAAGCCTTTTGTTGATAAATTAACATCGTAGCTGCTTTCATTATTTAGTTTCGGCAGTGTTTCATTTGTTTTTGAAGCTAATAATTTATCTCTGTTTTTTCCTGCTGATTTTGCTTTTGCCAGTCTTTCTGCTTCTTCTCTTCTTCGCTTTTCTTCTTCAACAAGTTTTGAAATTAAATTTTGTATCCGGGATTCTGCAGATTTTTTTGCTAGCAGCTCGCTTTTTAGAGCGGCTTTATCATGCCTAATTGCTTTAAGAATTTTTCTTCTTTCAGTTCTTTTGGCATTTAAATTTTTTTCTTCATCAATTTTAGAATTTGTAAGTGCTAGTTTTTCTTCTTTTTCCTTTTCAAGAATTTTCTTAGCTATAATTAATTTTTCGGTTTTATCTTTCAGCCGATGTAAATCGCTTTGTCTCCTTTCAGAAAACTTTTCCAAGTATTTATATCTTAGAAGAGCCTGCTCAAATGAATCAGCATCAAGGACACTTGCAAGTTCATCAGGTTTGCCCCTTTTATATATTGTCACAACATATTTTGAATAATTTTCTTTTAATAATCTGATATCCTTCTGAAGAGTTTTAATCCGGATTGAGGTTCTTTCAATATCTTTTTCTTTTTTCAGTTCTTCATCTTTAAGAGTATTAATCAATCTATGAAGCAAGTAACTCTGCTTATTATAATTATCAAGGACATTATATGTTTTTCTTTCCTTAAGAGTCTTAAGTTTAATTTTTTTCTCTAATGAAACTATTTGGTCCTTAATGTCGGAAAGTTCTGATTTTTTGCGTGTAATTTGTTTGTTCTCTTGAGGCCAAAGAAGAGATGAAAGGGCAATTAATATTATTAATGTTAAGTATTTAGTGTTTATTACCATTTAATTATGGTTGCGTCTTTCGGAACTTTAAAATCGATATTAATATCGGAATTGTTCGCTGCCATTTTTTTATATTTAATTGAAACACTCTGATCGTCTTCACGATCCTGAACTTCTATATTATAAGGAACCGCAACATCTTCTAAATATTCAAAATCGGAATAATTACCGTCAAGCATAGTATCACCGGACCTGCTGATCACCCTGAAGCTTGTAATTCCCAACTGCCTTATGTCTACTCTGTAAATTGTTGTAATGTGAGTTAACGAATCCAAATAAGTAAGCACATATTTATCATAATCAACAGCGTATTTAGTTGGCGACTTGTAAAGATGTTTTGTCAAATTTACGGAACCGACGAAAGCATCTATAATATCGCTGAAAGGAAGATTAACTCTAAAGATATCTCTAAGTATATCCTGGTTAACTGCTCCTTCGTATGCCGTGTTATGAAGCGCATCATAAAAAATAAAGTTCTTTTTAGTTACTAATGCTTGTGCAAGCTGAATTCCAAAAGGTCCCATTATCGTTAAATAAAGCGAATCGGGTTTTATGAGAGTAATTTTAAAATTTGCAGTGTTATCCATTTGAGGGGTTTTAATTATTAAAGTACCGTTCCCTTCAAACCTCCTTATTCTCATCCTGTTAACTTCCAGCTTATTTACCAAACGCTCGGCAGATAAAATTTCAACTTTTTCCGTGGGTTTAGATGGGACACATCCCGAAATGAAAATTAAAATAAAATCTAATAACAAAAAGATTATTACGCCGTACTTTTTCAACTTTCACCTTTTTCAATTTTCTGTTTGAGTTCAGCATTATCTTTGTTAAGTTCCAGTGCCTTTTGCCAGGCTTGCCTTGCCCCCTTTTTATTGCCCATTTTAGATTCTATATCTCCAAGATGTTCGTAAACATCCGAGTTTTTGTTATTTATTTTAATTGACTTTTCCACATATTCTTTGGCCTTATTATAATTGTTCATTTTAAAATAAATCCATCCCATTGTATCAAGATATGAAGAATTTGCCGGTTCTGCTTTTAAAGCTATCTTAGCCATCTTTATAGCTTTTTCTAATTTGATTCCTCTTTCGGATAGTGAATATGCATAATTGTTATTTATTAAAGCATTTGAGGAATCAATTTCCAGAGCTTTTCCATAAATACTATCGCACTTTACCCAGTCTTTCTCCCCGTCATAAATTAATCCGAGGGTACCAAGGAGATTGACATCATTGGGAGAAATTTCAAGCGCCTTGTTTAAATACTTAACTGCTTCGGTATTTTCTTTAAGCTGACTGAGTGTATAACCATAAGCAGACAAGGCCGTAATATCTTTAGGATTTAATTCAACTGCTTTTTTAAGATAAGGTTTTGCTTCGCTATTATGATTGGACTGAGCCAGTGAAAGTCCCAGTATTAGGTTAACCCTAAAATCTTCGGGAAATGATTTAATTGCTTCCGTCATAACTTTGGAGGCATCATCATATTTTTTATTATCAAAATATAGCCCGCCTAATCTTACCCATGTTTCCACATTCCAGCTTGCAAGTTTTGTTGCGGCTTTAAAATCATTTATAGCCAATGAATCTTTTTTCTGATTAATTGCTATAGCGCCAAGGTACATCTTCACCTGCCAAACAGTTGTATCTTTATCTATTGTTTTAAAAAACTTTTCGGCAATAGGCAGAAGCGTGCTGTCTTTAAATGACTGTTCAAAATAGGAAGCTCCAATTTTTATTTTTAGATCTAAAGGAATACCCGGATTTTTTAACATGTAATCATATTCCTTTGCCGCCGATTCCCAATCGTTCTTTGCCAGAAAGATTTGAGCTTTCCGATTAAGTGCATCCATGTCATTAGGATTAGATTGCAAAACATCGTTAATTACCTTAAGAGCTTCATCATATTTACCCGCTCTTTGGTAGTATTCCGCAAGAAGCTTCTGAAGAGCAAAATTATTCGGGGCGATGGTCAGTAATTGTTCAATGGTATTGGCCGCATCGTTATAATTACCCATATTTGAATAAATTTCCGCAACATGCATCAGTACATTCCAATCAGGACCTATAATATTTGTAATATTATTATAAATGCTGATTGCCTTCATAGGTTTATTTTTTTCATATATGCGCGCCAATCTGTAATATGCATTAATATCCGATGAATCAATCTGGATAATTTTATTCAAAACAATTGCAGCAGAATCCGGTTGATTTCCGCTCAAATAAATATCCGACAGAATATTATAAAAATCGATTTGAGTTGAATCCAGTTCAACAGCTTTTCTTGCATTTTGTAATGCAAGTGATAATTTATTCAAATAAAGATAGTTTTTGGCTAAGGCAAAATACACTCCCGGTTTCTTTTCATATTTTAGGACACTATTAAAATAATTAACCGCAGCGCCGTAATCTCCTTTAGCTTCTGCAACCGAACCGTCAATAAATAAATTCATAGCGTCATCAGTTGAAATCCGGGAAGTATCGGGTGTATATTGCAAATGAATAGTATTACTTTTAGAAATTTCTTTTTGTGATGAACATCCGAGATAAACAAGGGCTGTAAAAATCAGTGCAAAATACTTTAACATAAGCTCACAGGTTATTGATAAAAAATATATTTTTTAACTTATACGAAAAAACAAATTTAATTCTTTCAAACGTATATTAAAACTTAATTTGATTTCACCATGATTTTGGGCATAGTGAAACTATGTAATATTAAAATTTGATTATTTAGGAATATCTTGCTTACAAATATAGTAAACTATATCTTTGTAAAAATAATTAGTTAAGATGAAAATTTTTGATCTGGGAATAGCTTACGTATGGGAATATGATGATGATTTTATAGTTCTTATTGAAGAAGCTTTCCATAATTCCGGTCTTTCCACTTTCCTTGTCTGTTATCATAATATAAAAGAAGTAACGCAAAAAATTCAAAATAAAGAAATTCAATTTAATTATTATCTTGATCGTGCATGGGATGTAGAAGAGGAATTTGAGGAATTGGGTAAAATTTTAGTCAGAAGAAAGACTGAAATTTTCAATCCGTACAATAAAGTCGTTCATGCAATCGATAAGGCAAGCATGCATCTTGAATTTATAACAGCGGGATTGAATGTTCCGCATTCAATTATTATTCCTCCGCACAGCGAAAAAGAAGAAATATTTTTGTCTATCGACGATTTGGCAATTTTAGGTAGACCATTTATTATAAAACCTTGTAATACAACAGGCGGTGGTGTGGGTGTAGTTACAGGGGCGGAGACTTTGAAAGAAATTATTGAAGAAAGAATGACTAATACCGATGATAAATATATTCTGCAAGAAAAAATTTATCCGTCAATTTTAGACGGTAAAAGAGCTTGGTTCAGATCCTTTTGGGCTTTTGGAAAAGCTATTCCTATATGGTGGGACGATCAAACTCACTTATATGCAGAACTAACTTATCAGGAAATTGCGAGTTTTAAGTTGAAGAAATTATATAATATTACTAAGATCATAGCTGAAATAACGCATTTGGATTTTTTTTCAACGGAGATTGTAAATACTGAAGATTACAAATTTGTGGTAATTGATTATGTAAACGATCAATGCGATATGCGGTTAAGTTCAAAACACAGAGACGGAATTCCCGATAATGTGGTTAAACAGATTATTGATTATATGGTAAAAAGAGTTAAGAAATTAAAAAGGGAAAGAGACAAACAGGCTTAGATTTACAAATATAAAAATTATCAAGCCCTGCTAAAGTTTAATTTCTAAAATATTTAATGGTAACAATTGTAATTATAGTGATATTAATTTGCTTGGTAATTGTTTATCATTATTTATTTAGTATATATGAAGTCGAGATAAAAGTAAACCCAAACAAAATTTATATCGGTGAAAATTCGCGGGTTAATATTTCGGTAATTCCGGTTAATGCTTTTGGTAAAAATTTATTTTTAAGAAAAGTACACGCTGATTTTAAAATTATTTTAGGCGAAAATTTAGCTGATGTAATTTTAATTGATAAAGAAAAAGGGAAAATGATTCTTAATGTTAAAGAAGATCCGGGTAAAGTAGTTGTAAGAGTTAAATGTGAATATGCTTTATTACCATCGGAAATCGAAATTACCATTTTCCAAAAATTTGTTGTAAATAATAAATAATAGACCAAATATTTTTGAATATTTATTGTTATTTTTTGTTAGTTGATTAATTGGAATTTTTAAATAATAAAATTTGAGGACAAATGAAAAAGTTAATACTGTTCTTCAATTTTATATTAATTTATTCAACGATATCGTTTGCACAGGGAACCGCCGGAAGCGGGGCAAAATTTGAATACCGTTATTTAATTGATATGCCGACGGCCGGAATTCTTAAAAAGGGTTTTGTAGGCGTAACATCGGATGTTTTACCCCAAGGCGTTTTAATTGAACGTTTGGAAGTAGGCGTTTTTGATAATATCAGCTTCGGAATTTCATACGGCGGTGCCGATATAATTGGTGCTGGAACACCCAAATGGTATAAATATCCCGGAGTTGATATCCGGTTTAGAATCATAAACGAATCAATGGTATTTCCAGCTTTTACACTTGGTTTTGATTCTCAAGGAAAAGGTGTCTACTTTGATTCTACAAGCAGGTACGCAATAAAATCACCGGGTTTTTTTGCGGCTGCAAGTAAAAACTTTTCCTTTTTAGGCTACTTAAGTTTACATGGAACCGTAAACTATTCTTTGGAAAGTAAGGACGGAGAAGATTTTGTAGATTTATCCGTAGGTGCTGAAAAAACAATAGGCCAAAACGTATCTCTGATAGGTGAATATGATTTTGCATTTAATGATAATGCAGATAAATACGGTGCGGGAAATGGTTATCTTAATGTGGGAATCCGCTGGTCCGTAGGTGAAGGTTTTACAATTGGATTTGATTTAAGAGATCTTTTGGATAATAAAAAATGGAGCCCTTCCACAGCGGATAGAGCTCTAAGAATTGAATATATAAAAAGTATCTTTTAATCACATTTTTATACAATTATTAAACATTTTCTTAAAATAGTTGTCTAATTATTAATTGATAATAATTATTTGTATCCAATTTTATACAACAAGTTCAAAATAATGAACAAAACGAGATTAATGTTTTTAATCATAAGTAAAAAAATAGACTTTATTTAGGCGCGATTTTTGCGGATATTACGGTAGATAAATAGTGGAGGAGTTAAAATGAAAAAGTTAAGATATTTAAGCGGAGTTGCTTTTTTAGTAACCGCTTTTTTGTTTGGAGGCTGTTATACACAGCTCGAAATGCGCAGCAACACTCCTGATAATTACGGATATAATAATCAAGAGAACCAAAATAACGGAAGTAATCAAACATCCGCCGATTCGGCTTACGGAAGTCAATATGGTGATCAAAACGGAGGACTGCAAGATTCTACAAATTATTACGGTTCCGGGAATATTAACAATTATAATTTTAACACCTCACCATACTGGAACGATTGGTATAATTATCCAACATGGTCTTTTGGTTTTAATTGGGGCGGATATTATAATCCGTATTATTGGAATTCAAATTATTACAATCCTTATTATTACAATCCTTATTATTGGAATTCATTTAATAACTGGGGATATTATTTCGGTTTCTTTAATCCTCCGGTTTTGTATTCTTCTTATTTTTATAATCCATATTATTCTAATTTTTACTACCCTTATTATTACGGATACTACGGAGGATCTTATTCAAGATATTCAAACCGCTCCAATAGTACATACAGATTAAGAAATAATAACGGCTTAAGAGGTGAAAACAGCAGAGGGTCTATTTCGGGTTCAAGAGGTAATGCATTATATTCTTCAAGTATCGGAACCAGAAATACAACAAGAAATTACGAGAGAACCTCAACGTCAAGAAGATCAGAAACATTTAATTCGACCAATATTAGAAAGGTAGCCGCAGCTGCACCGGTACGAAGCCAAAGTGCAGGATACAGGTTGATAAGGAACAGCAATGAACGCGGAACAACTCAACCGCGGTACAAAAATTACAGGCAAAGCAATTCAAGTTCTTATATGAATAACAGGAGCAGCAGCAGATCGTATAATAATGCAAGAAGTAAGGCAAGATCTGAAACCGGAAAATCTTATTCTCCATCAAGAAGAACATATTCACCACCGCAAAGATCGTATTCTCCTCCTCGTAGGTCTTATTCACCACCACAGAAATCATATTCTCCACCTCATAGAGCGTATTCACCGCCTCAAAGATCTTATTCTCCTCCTCAAAGATCTTATTCTCCTCCAGCAAGATCATACTCTGCACCAAGAAGCTACAGCTCTCCTCATGCTCGTGCATCCTCCGGAGGTGGAAGAGGCAGTTCATATTCAGGCGGTAGGAGACGATAAGTAATCATGAAAAAATATTTAATTGAAATATTGTTAATATCATTAATTACAGTCGGATTAACCGGTTGTTATACCATGTTATGGACTCCCGATCAAAACTATCCGACAGAAAATACAAACAATCAGGAGGATACATTTTACCCGGCTGAATACTATGGAGATTATTCTTCATATTACGCCACTCCCTGGTGGTTGACAATAGCTCCGCCTTATCAATATAATTCTAATCAACAGTATAACAAAAATGGTAGGAGTCAATCAACAACTTTAATTAGAAATAGCAATGGCGAACGCGGAAGTGTACCTCGTACCGTATTAGACACACCTCCGCCGGCTAGAGTTGAACCTGCAAATACTACTTCCTCAGGTTCAAACAATTCTAATAATTCAAATTCATCCAATAATTCAAATGGAAGTAGAGTTGAATCTACAAATTCGGGAAATAACTCAGCATCAAGATCGGGGAACTCAAATAATAATTCACTAAGAAATAATAACGGCAGCCGAAATACCAACGGGAGGCGATAATGAAAAGCTCACATTCTTTTTACTCCACGCTAATTCTAATCTTGGCCGTCATTTTTAGCGGCTTTACGGTTTATGCTCAAAACGCAACAGACGCTTTAAGATTAGGAGAACCGGGCTTAGGATACGATGCACGTGCATTGGGAATGGGAAACAGTTATATAGGGTTGAGTGATGGTGCAGGGGCAGGTTTTTTTAATCCTGCCGGCTGGGCATTAATAAAAAGTATAGAATTTACAGGCGGACTTAGCTATAATAACTATAATAATAACACTACATTTTTCGGAAATAATTCTAATTATTCAAGCAGCGCTACAAGATTAAATGATTTGAGTATTGCACTTCCTTTTCCTACACTAAGAGGAAGTATGGTTTTTGCTGTCTCTTATCATACTAATAAAGATTTTACCGGCGCTCTTAAGTTTGACGGATATAACAGCGGTACTACATCATATATACAAGATCTTAACAATAATGGTTCCTATATTCCTTACGATCTTTATTTAACCGACACTAGTTTTAATACGGCAATTAATGGAGGATTAAATCAAAGCGGAAGTATTTTGCAAAGCGGTGCAATTCATAATTGGACATTTTCAGGCGCAATTGAAGCTTCAAAAAACTTGTTCATCGGATTAAATTTAAATTTCATTTCCGGCAGTTACAATAACAATAATAATTATTATGAAGATGATACTCACGGAATTTATGCAAATACGCCATTAGATCCCGGAAATCCGAATACTTTAGGATTTCAAACATTTTATCTAAATAGAGTATTAAATTGGGATTTATCCGGCTGGGATTTGAAGTTTGGTTTGCTGTATCAAATACTAAACAAAGCAAGAGTCGGATTTACAGTACAATTTCCTAAAACTTACACTGTCAAAGAATCTTACACTGTTAATGGTAATTCTCAATTTGCAAACGGATTCAATCCGTCTCTTAATTCATCATATTACAGTGATAAAGTTAAATACGATATCGTAACTCCTTATGAATTGGGAGGAGGTTTTTCATATAATATTAAAAGTTTAATTTTAAGCGCTCAAGCAACATTGATTGATTACACTCAATTGAAATTTGATAATGCCAATGGATTGGGTACAGATTATGTCAATCAGCAAAATCAATATATAAAAGATCATCTTAGTTCCGTATTTAATTATAATATTGGAGCAGAATATACATTCCCGCTAATCGGTCTAAGAGTTAGAGCCGGTTATTTTGTTCAACCATCTCCTTATCAGGGAGATCCTTTCAGTTTTGCTAAAAAATATGTTACTGCCGGTATAGGTTATTTAACTGCCGATAATGTTGCTTTTGATTTAGCTTACGCTCACGGTTCTTGGGATACTTACGGAGACAATTACGGACCTTATACCGTAAACAACAAAGTAGTTGTTGTATCCCGTACCAATCAGACTATCAAAGACGATCGAATAATTTTATCAATAACATACCGTTTCTAATATTCAAAACCCTCTTCTCTTAATATTTAAAAGAGAAGGGGGTTTTAATATCTATTCACAATAATCCTTTCTCGAATTTTTAGTAGAATGAAGTAGTTGGTGAAACTTTAACAAATTAACGTTAGTTTAATAGAGTAAATAAATCTCAATTACAAATGAAATTAGGTTAATGATGATACCTAGAATTTATAGTTATCATTATTCAAGAAATTTAAAAATAGCTTTAATCATAAGCCTCTCTTTAATAATATTAATTTTTTATTTTTTCCCGGATTTTTTTAATCTTAAAAACAAAACATCTGCTTCTCAACCAATTATATTTTTTTCAAGCGATATTCCGGCAACCGTGCAATCGGAAAAACCGGAAAGCCGTGCTTTTCAAAGGCCCCCGGAACCGAACATTTCAGTAAAAGGTGAATTGGAACCGGTTGAAGTTTTAAATGATGCTTTCGTAAAAAATAATTCATTAACTTTATCATCACCGGATGGAACCGTTCCGGAAAATAAAAGTGATAATTTATCATTACCTTCATTTGTACCAAGACAAATTTTGGAGGTAATACCAAAGAAAGTTGAAGATAATATTAAAGGAATTATTACGCTTTCATTAAAAATAGGAAAAGACGGAAAAGTTGTTGCATATATTGTTTTAAACAACACAACGAATTGCACTGAATGCCTTAAAAATGTAATTGCTGCAATATATAAATCGAAGTGGGAACCTGCTTCGGTAAACGGGAATAAAATTGAATACTGGATCGAGAAATCTTATAAATTTAACTAACCGCGAAGCAATAAAATGTTTGTCTTTAAAATAAACTTATCTTTATTCTAAAAACGGCATAATATACAGGCAACTTATTTTAATAATGAAATTGACACGCCGGGAATCAGAGAAATTGATCCTTTTGGAATAAAAAAATATCCAGGACATTATTTTTTAGATTTTTTAAAATACATGAATAAATGCCGATTTAATACATGTACTCACCATCACGAACTTGGCAATTCGATAATTAAACCAGTCTAAAATTCGAAAATATCGAAAAAAAAATATGAAAGTTATGCAAGAATACTAGAAACAATTGAAGAAGATATAAATTTTTAATACAATTAAGGTATTGAAAATTTCGAATGAACAAATAAAAATATATTAAAATTTAGTGATTAATCTCATATAAAATATTGAGCGATTCTGCCATTTTAGTTAAATTATAAACCTTTTATAAATAAACATTTTGAAATTAGTGATCACATAAATGGAAGATCCGATTACCAATTCAGTAAATTCATTCTCTAAGTTTCTAACAGAAGAAGAAACAAAATTAAGACAAAAGAACTCCGGGAGTATTTTAGTTAGTTTTGTAATGCAGCTTCCAAATCCTGTAGTTGAAAATAGAAAAGAATATTTGCTTAAACTGTATGAAAGATCATTTTATTTTG
Source organism: uncultured Ignavibacteriaceae bacterium (assembly GCA_964498065.1). GTDB lineage: Bacteria > Bacteroidota > Ignavibacteria > Ignavibacteriales > Ignavibacteriaceae > FEN-1297. Next base: position 51,991 of record CAZCFZ010000009.1, on the reverse strand, counting down.
AAAGACCTAAAGATGATTTTTTAATAATCGGGATAGATGAAATACTAACTATTTCCGAAAACGGGGAAGGAAGATTTGCAATTACGGATAGAAAAGTAAAGGAATGGAAAAATAATTTTGTGAATAACTGGGAAACTATCCCGCTTAAAAAAATACCGTTGTTTTTAGGCGCCATGAAATTTACTCCGGAACATAATGACGATATTTGGAATGATTTTAATGATTCTACATGGTTTGTTCCGGAAGTTATGTTATTATCACAGAGTAATGAACAGTTTTTGTTTTTTAATTTTATTTATTCTAAAGGAACATCTCAGAAATCAATTTTAAACAAATTTCAAAATAAAATTGAAAAAATATTTACTTCAAAAAAAGAGAATGCAAATCATATTCCTGCTAAAATTACAAATATTGAAGGCGGCTCGCCGAAAGATAAAAAGAAATGGAAAAACCTTGTAAGTGAAGGGATTCAAAAAATAAGAGAAACCCAGTTAGAGAAAATTGTTTTTTCAAGAAAGGTTGAATTGAAACTTTCGAAAGAGCCTGATCTTGATTATATTTTATCAAATTTAAGAGCAAGCTATCCGGAGTGTTATTTATTTATTTACCATCACGGCAAATCAACTTTTTTTGGAGCTACGCCGGAAAAATTAGCTGAATTTAGAGATGGTAAAATTGAAATTGAAGCACTTGCCGGTTCAGCTCCGAGAGGTTTGACCCCGGAAGAAGATATAAAAATTGAAAATGAACTGTTGAAGGACAATAAAAACCTAATTGAACATGATTTAGTTATTACACATATTAAAAATTCTATTTCGAATTTAACCGATAATGTTTCATTGGATGAAAATCATAAGATAAAAAAATTGGCAGTCATTCAGCATATTTTAACAAAAATTACAGCAGCAATGAAAGAACCTAACATGATGTTGAATCTTTTAAAAGAATTGTTCCCCACTCCGGCTGTCTGCGGATATCCGAAAGATGTTTCGTTGCATCTTATTAAGAAAATGGAAAATTACAGGAGAGGCTTGTATTCGGGAATAATCGGATGGTTCAATTTCAACGATGAGGGAGACTTTGCAGTGGCAATAAGATCCGCATTATTCACAAACAATAAGTTATTTGCATTTGCCGGCTGCGGAATTGTAGAAGACTCGGACCCGGAAAGCGAATATAAAGAAACCGAGTTAAAACTTAAAACTATCATGTCTTTATTTATAAATGAAAATAAAAATTAATCGTAATGTACTCTGGACTGAAACCTTTGTAAACGAACTTTCTTTCCTTGGAGTAAAGTATGCCTCTATTTCACCCGGTTCCAGAAACACTCCTTTAACCATTGCTTTTGCAAAGAATAAAAAAATTAAAACTTATATTCACATTGACGAGAGAAGCAGCGGTTTCTTTGCTCTTGGCCTGGCCAAAGCTTCGGGAACACCCGTTGCAATAGTATGTACTTCCGGTACTGCAACTGCCGAACTATACCCGGCAATAATCGAAGCTTATCAGCAGCGTGTGCCTTTAATTGTATGCACCGCAGACAGGCCGCCCGAGTTAATAGATATGGGTGCAAATCAAACCATAAACCAGATTAACATTTATAAAAATCATATTAGATCTTTTGTTGATGTCGGTCTTCCCTCTCCCACCGTTGCAAAGATACAAAAGCTTAAAAAAATTACACATAGAATAGTTTTAGAAAGTACAACGAAATCAAGAGGACCGGTTCATTTTAACTTCCCCTTTCGTAAACCTTTTGAGCCTAAAACTTATACCGATGAAATTGATAGTAAGATTTTAAGCTCTGCAAATAAAAAATTAAAACTAAACAAAGATAATTTTCAGCCTTTAGATAAAGACGTTTCCAAACAATCCTGGTTTAAGACAATAACCGGACAAATTAAAAAGAGTAAAAAGGGTTTAATTATCATCGGGCCGGAAAATTATAATTCTAAATTTTTAAAAAACTGTCAATCGCTTTCTCAAAAGCTCGGATACCCGGTTTTAGCTGACGGAACTTCTCAATTAAGATTCGGCAGGCATCCGAAAGATAATATTATCACCGTATACGATGCATTTTTAAGATCAAACAATTTCGTGAAAAATCATCAGCCGGATATTATTTTACAATTCGGCAGAACGATTACATCAAAAGGATTGGATACATTTCTGGAAAAATGCAAGGCTTCAAGATATATGATAAACGAATACGGCGATTGGTTCGATCCTTCGGACCGATCAATCGGGTCATATGCATGCAAACCTAATTTATTCTGCGAGAAAATGCTGGATCAAATAAAATTAAACGGACAGCACAAAAAAAATAACCATTGGCTAAATTCATTTAAGAAGGCTGAAGCTGTTTCTTTAAAATTAAAAAACAATATAATTGATAAATCGGTATTCCCAAATGAAGGAAGAATAATTAACGAAATTATTCAAGCCGTTCCCGACGACTGCCGGATAATGCTTTCCAATAGTATGCCTGTCCGTGATTTTGATTATTTTGCATCAAATACAAATAAAAAGATTGTAATTTTTAATAACCGCGGTGCCAGCGGAATAGATGGAATAACATCAACTGCACTTGGAATTGCATCTGCCGGTAATAAATCTACTATTTTGATTACCGGAGATCTGGCATTCTATTACGATCTAAACGGATTATTAAGTGCAAGAAATTATAAAATTCCTTTAGTAGTTATTTTAATAAATAACAACGGCGGAGGAATTTTCGAAATTCTGCCCATCTCTAATTACAAAGAAATATTCAATAAATATTTTATTGTTCCACATAACCTTGATTTTTCGTCTTTTGTAAAAGCTTACGGAGGAAAATACAAACGAGTTAGAAATTGGAAAGATTTTAACAGTACATTAAAAACGGCCATTGGATCGAAGAGTTTTAACGTAATTGAAATAAAGACAAATGCATCTAAATCGCTTCAAATTCGTAAAAAATTTTGGAATGCGGTTAGTGATAAATTAAATGATATTTAAAATATTAATTGGAAGAAAATATTAGTTAATTCATTTGTTGAAATTATTATTTGAATAGAATAGCATAGACTAGGAGGTTGATGATGGCTGATAAGATTAATAAATCGGATGAAGAATGGAAGAAGATCCTGACACCGGAACAATATTATATTACAAGAGAAAAAGGTACAGAAAAACCGTTTACGGGAAAGCTTCTACATAATAAAGAAAAGGGTATGTATGTCTGTGCGGATTGCGGGAATGAATTATTCAGTTCCGATACAAAATTTGATTCCGGGTCAGGCTGGCCGAGCTTTTGGGCTCCGGTTTCAAATGATAAAATAGAAATTAAAATAGACAAAAGCTTCGGAATGATTAGAGAAGAAGTAATGTGCAAACGCTGCGGGGCTCATCTTGGACATGTGTTTGACGACGGACCCAAACCTACAAATCAAAGATACTGCATAAATTCAGTTTCTTTAAATTTTGAAAAAGATAAAGAATAACCTCCGGTTGAATTTTAATTAGAGCTGTATGAGTTATCCGCCCAGTTATATAATCATTATAAATAGCTCTAAAAATTAATTATTTTTAAAACTTTGTGTAACTCAGTGTATCCTCAGTGAGACTCTGTGATCCAATTTTTTATAAGAATATAATCGGAAGTTTTTTCCTCACACAAAGTAACTCAGAGTGCACACAAAGTTTCACGGAGATTGAATATTTTTCTTGTTGCCTAAAATAGAAAAGTTACATAGAATTTAACCGAAGTATTGTTAATAAAAAATTGAGATTAAATGTCTGCTAAAAAATCAAAGATTAAGCTTCATTTTAAAAAACTAAGCATTTCTGATAAAGCAAAAGATACTATAATTTTTCTTCATGGATTTACAGGCTCTTTAAATGATTGGGAAAAAATATCTTCTCAATTTAACGGAGATTATAATATCTATGTTATCGATCTCATTGGACATGGAAAAAGCGATTCTCCGAATGAGATCAGTAAATATTTAACTTCAACTCAAGTAGATCAATTATTCCGAACTATTTCATTAATTACTAAAGATAAAATTATTCTTGCAGGGTATTCAATGGGAGGAAGACTTGCTCTTTCATTTTCTACTGTTTATCCTGAAATGTTAAAAGGTTTAATACTTGAAAGTACAACTGCAGGTATAGTTGATGAATATTTACGGGAAGAAAGAAGAAAAAAGGATGAAGAATTAGCAAATTTCATTTTAAATAATCCGATAGATAAATTTGTCGATTACTGGATGAATCTTGATATATTCTCAACACAAAAGAATTTACCGGAAGAAATATTACTCAAATTAAAAAGAGATAAATTAAAAAATAACAAGACCGGATTGGCTAATTCTTTACTGGAATTCAGTACAGGGATAATGCCGCCGTTATTTGAAAAACTAAAAGAAATTAATATAAAAACTTTATTGATTACAGGAGAATTGGACAAAAAATACACAAACATAAATAATGAAATGTTAAAATTATTTTCTGCCGGTAAACACGCAATAATCAAAAATGCCGGCCATAATATTCATCTGGAAAAGCCGGAAATTTTTTACAATGTGATTAATAACTACCTTAAAGAATTATAATTTTGCAAACTTTTTGATATTTTTGTGAACTTCTAAATATTTAATCTTGGGTGATATATGAATTACGATTGGAAAAAAGTTAAAGATTATGCAGATATTATTTACGAAAAAATGGATGGTATCGCAAAAATAACCATCAATCGGCCTGAAGTAAGAAATGCATTTAGGCCGGAAACAGTACGGGAAATGTATGATGCTTTTTCAGATGCAAGAGAAGATCAGTCAATCGGAGTAATTTTATTAACGGGAAAAGGCCCGGCTGCGGACGGAAAATATGCATTTTGTTCCGGGGGAGACCAAAGAATTAGAGGAGATAAAGGTTATGTCGGGAAAGACGGGGTTCCACGGCTAAATGTTCTGGATTTACAAAAATTAATTAGAAGCATTCCAAAACCTGTAATTGCACTTGTAGCGGGTTATGCAATCGGCGGCGGACATGTATTGCATGTAGTATGCGACTTAACAATTGCAGCAGACAATGCAGTATTCGGACAGACAGGCCCGAAGGTTGGGAGTTTTGACGGTGGATTCGGCGCCAGTTTTTTGGCAAGAATGGTCGGGCAAAAAAGAGCAAGGGAAATCTGGTATTTATGCCTGCAATACAATGCCCAGGAAGCCTTTGAAATGGGTATGGTAAACAAAGTTGTTCCTGTTGATAAGCTTGAAGAAGAAGGAATTAATTGGGCTAAAAGAATTTTACAACACAGCCCAATGGCAATAAGATTGTTAAAATCAGGATTCAATGCAGAACTGGACGGACAGGCAGGCATTCAAGAATTGGCAGGCAATGCTACTCTTCTTTATTATATGAGTGAAGAAGCGCAGGAAGGTAAAAATGCTTACCTGGAAAAACGAAAACCGGATTTCAAAAAATTTCCCAAACTGCCGTAAATAATAATTTTCGGAATAAGTTATCAAATATAATTAATGGATACTGAAACAGCAGAGCAAAAATCTCTTACAAAGTTACAGAGCTGGATTTTAGCGGGCAGACCTAAGACACTTCCGGCAGCAGTTGCACCGGTAATTGTAGGTATCGGGTTAGCGTTAAATAAAGGCAAGTTTATTTTCTTAAATGCTTTAATAGCATTATCTTGCTCATTATTAATACAGATCGGGACCAATTACGTAAATGATTTATATGATTTTCTTAAAGGGGCGGACACCAAACAACGAAAAGGACCGCTTCGCGTTTTGGCCTCAGGTTTAATTACCGTTAAAGAAATGAAGATCGGCAGCTTTTTAATTTTCTTTGCTGCATTTTTATTAGGCTTATATCTTGTTTATGATGCAGGTATTGTTGTGTTAATTATCGGACTCTTATCAATTGCCGCAGGAATCGCTTACACGGCCGGACCATTCCCGTTAGCTTATAACGGATTGGGCGATGTTTTTGTATTTATGTTTTTCGGAATTATCGGAACGGCCGGTACTTACTATGTTCAAGCCAAAGAATTTTCAACTATTGCTTTACTCTCTTCTATCCCGGTTGGCGCCTTAATTACGAATATTTTGGTTGTAAATAATTACAGGGATATTGAGGAAGACCGTGCAGCAGGTAAAAAAACGCTTGCAGTTATTCTGGGGAAAAATTTTACGCGTTATCAATTTATTTTTCTTATTGCCGCTTCGTTTATTATACCTGCAATATTATTTATTTTTTATAACTTTCACGCCTGGATATTTCTTCCTTATTTAACTTTGCCGTTAGCATACAAACTTATTGTTATGCTGTATACACTCGACGGACTTCAATTAAATAAGACTCTCGAGCTTGCAGCAAAAATGTCTGTTTTATTCGGGCTTTTATTTGCAGCGGGACTTACATTATGAACAAAATAGAATTATTTTATGCACCTTACACATTAGGTTTTAATAAACCTTTTATTACTTCGAAGGGCAAGTATAATAATAGAAACGGTTTTATAATAAAGCTTGAAAGCAGCTCCGGTAAAATAGGTATCGGGGATTCGGCTCCGTTTCCGGAATTCGGTTCCGAAACTTACGAGGAAGACGAGAAACTATTAAATAATTTTGACGTTAAATTAAACCTCGACCTTAATAATATTGAAGAAAGCATTGAAACTAATTTAAAAGCTTTTGCTTCCCTTCCCTGCCTTAAACACGGATTTGAACAGGCTTTATTGAGTTTAGTTTGCAATGAGAAAGAAATTTCCATAAACAAATTGCTAAATGTTCAATCTAAAAAGAAAATTAACGTTAATGCTGTCCTAGGTTTTTTATCCCCCGAAGAAACGGCGAAATCCGCACTTCAAAAAATAGAAGACGGATATAAAACAATAAAGATTAAAATCGGCAGAGATAATTTTGATATAGATTATAAATGCATCGAAGCTGTTAGAAAGTCATGCGGAGATGAAATGAATATTAGAGCCGATGTAAACAGGAAATGGAATTTGGAGCAGGCAATAAAAAATATACAAGCTATCGAAGAATTTAATCTTGAATATATTGAACAGCCTGTAAATACGTTAAACGATTTTGTTGAACTTTCTAAAAAAGTAAAAACGCCGTTAGCTGCTGATGAATCCATAAGAAGTGTAACTGATGCGGAAAAGTATATTTCAAATAAGGCTGCTACGGTTTTGATTTTAAAGCCGATGATGCTCGGCGGAATTATTCCCACATTAAAAGTAATACGATTGGCCGAACAAGCAGGATTAAAATCAGTAATTACAAGTTCATTTGAATCGATTATCGGAAGAGCTTCCGCAGTGTTTGCAGCATCATTGATAAAAGAAGATGCGGCTCACGGTTTAGACACAGATTTTTACTTAGAACAGGATTTATTTTCAAATCCTTATCCGGTTATATATGGAAAGATTTTACTAAGTAAATAGGCTTTACTGCATATATTCCACTTTTAATTTTTTTAAATGAACGGACATTTAAAACCAAATTATGAATTTAATCGGTTATCTTTCAAAAAGTAAAATTAACCCATCTTCTGCTGCAATAATTTACGGGGAAAATGCTTTAACCTACTCCGAATTTTTCGGATACATTAACGCTTATAAAGAATATTACAAAAAATCCGGTGTTAAAAAAGATAGTAAAATTGCAATCCTTAGTGAAAATAATTTAGAATTTGTTATTTCTATTTTCTCATTATGGCAATTGGAGGCAATTCCTGTTTTATTAAATACTAAATTAATTAAAGACGAAATATTGGAATTAACAAAATTTTCCGGCTGTGATTTTTTATTGACGGAAATATCATTTAAAGATTTAAACCTTAGTGATTCAATTAAAGTTTTTTATTATCCGGATAAAAAAAAGATAGATACAAAAGCTCATCTCGATGAAAATGAAGTTAATTTAGATAATACTGCCGTAATTATTTTTACATCGGGCTCGACTGGTAAACCGAAGGGTGTTTTACTTTCATTTAATAATTTAATACAAAGCGCATTAACCGGGAATCAGTTATTTAATCATGTAAAGAATGACGGGTGGCTGGCAAGTTTACCTTTTTATCACGTCGGGGGATTTTCTATCATTATGCGCGCTTTACTAAACGGCGTAACAATTATTTTACCGGAAAATTTAAGAATCGGCAGCATTAAGAATGCGATTCAAAAAAAACATCCTACTCACGCTTCGTTTGTGTCAACCCAGCTAAAACGATTAATAGAAAATAATATAAAGCCCAACCCGGAGCTGCGGCATATTCTTCTCGGCGGCGGATTTCTTGATGCTGATTTAGTTAAAGATGCATTAAATAAGGGATGGAATGTTTTTAAATCTTACGGATCAACCGAGACGGCATCCTTTGTTACTGCATTAACTCCGGATGAATTTAAAAATAAAATGGAGTCTGCAGGTAAAGTATTATTTCCCAACAATATTATGATAGTAGATGAAAACCGTAAGCTGTTAAAACTAAAAACTACCGGTGAAGTTGCGGTTAAAGGGAAATCCGTAGCAAAAGGATATATAAATAACGGAGAAGAAACCGCACGGAAATTTAAGGACGATATTTATTTTACAGGAGATTACGGCTTTATTGATGAAGAATGTTATTTATTTATCGAAGCACGAAGAAATGATCTGATTGTGTCCGGGGGAGAAAATATAAATCCTTTTGAAGTTGAATCCGAACTTTTAAAACATCCTTTAATACTGGAAGCAAGTGTTTTAGGATTGGCAGATAAAGAGTGGGGCTATATTGCAGCAGCAGTAATTAAGACAAGTGGTAGTAAAACTATTGAACTTGAAGAATTAAAATTATTTTTAAAAGATAAATTAGCCGGTTTCAAAATCCCGAAAAGAATTTTCATATTGGACAATCTTCCCAAAACCGAAATGGGAAAAGTGCAAAAGGAAAAGCTGAAAGAGATTATTCTTGAAAGGAAGAATATTTAAATAGCTTTCAAATGATTCAATAATCCGTCATGAATCAAAGCATTCATAGTGCTTTTTTTCCAGGTTGCTTTATTTACAAATACATGCACTGTTTTCACAATAAAGCATTCTTCCCCGTTTTTATTTCTACATGTGTATTCCAATTCGAAGGAAGATGATTTTAAAGTAGTTACGTTTATCTCAACCGAAACAGTTTCGCCGTATTTTATTGGTTTGTGGTATTGAGCTTCGCTTTTAAGAATCGGAACGATATAATTATCATTGGTCCAGTAATCTTCATTTAAGTTAAAGCTGTCGATTAGTTCTTCATAAGCAGAATGGCAGAGTTCATACACTCTTCCGAAGAAGAGAATTCCCGCCGGATCGCAGTCGTAAAAATTAATTCTTTTTTGAGTATTAAACATTTCCGTAATCCAATAATTAAACTAATCTTATCGATAAACTGTTGTTCTGAAGTCACGAATTATACAGAGCAAATATACTTAAAGTTGAATGTAATGAAAATTGATTTAGATTAAACTTAAGGCAGATCATATCTTTCCAAAAATAAGAACAGTTAAGGCTTTTTTGTTATTTTAGTTTAATAATGGATAACGATCACAGCTCTACCAAAAAATTTGTAAACGAGAATTTATTTAAGAAATTAAAGGGACTAAATTATTTCTGTGATTAATAAAATTCCATCCCAAGCGGAATTGCAGTGTGTTCAACTTTATTCTTTTCCCTGACTATATGCAGCAAAGTATTCGGGCGCATGCTAACAAAACTGTCACTTGCTTTTACCATTCGGATTGTGGTAAATTCACTTTTAAATAATAAAACATAACATGAGCTTTTGAAAAATGTCCGATACGGAACTAGCCAAACATGTTCATCCAAGTATTTTTATGTTCTTATATCTGCCGTTTGGAGTTTTCCAGGGTTATGTAAGCGTTACTTTGGGATTTTTATTAACAAATGCAGGAGTTTCGTTAGCCGGTGTTGCCTCAATAGTCTCCCTTCCTTTCATACCGAACATTCTAAAATTTCTTTGGGCCCCTCTTGTAGATACTACTATTACGGTTAAAAAGTGGTATAGTATTGCGAATATAGGTACTGCAGTCGGCATTTTAGCTACGTGTCTTGTACCTCATACTTCAAATTTTCTAACACTTTTAATGGTTATAGTATTTCTAACCAGCCTGGCAAATACGGTTATCGCTATGACAACGGAAAGTTTAATTGCACAGGATGTTCCTAATGAATTGAAAGGACGTGCAGGAGGATGGTTACAAGCGGGAAATTTAGGCGGATTCGGTTTGGGCGGAGGTGCGGGAATTTGGCTGGCTGAAAGAATATCAGTAGAATGGATTTCAGGAGCGATAATTGCTTTTATATGTTTATTATGCGGGATAGGCTTACTTTTACTAAAGGAACCCACACCATTTAAGAGAGAAGAAAATTACCTTAAAACTGTAGGCAGCCTTGTTAAGGATATCTGGATTCTTATTAAATCACGGGCCGGATTTTTAGTATTAATTCTATGTTTTCTGCCTATCGGATCCGGTGCAGCATCGAATTTATGGTCATCTATTTCCAAAGATTGGAATGCTTCTCCTGACGCAGTGGCACTTGCAATAGGAGTAGTAGGCGGTGTTTCTTCAGCAATCGGATGTTTACTTGGAGGATGGATATGTGATCTGATGGATAGAAAAAAAGCGTATATTTTATTCGGCTTACTAGAGGGGGCCTGTGCACTCTCAATGGCGCTTAGTCCCCGGACACAGTTGATGTTTATTATATGGACTTCAGTTTATGCAATAACAATTGGTTTAGCTTTTGCCGGTTTTAGTGCGTTTGTTTTGGAAGCCATCGGAAAGATTGGAGCGGCAACAAAGTACAACGTATTTGCAGCCCTTTCAAACATTCCTATTTATTTAATGATATTTGTCGATGAATGGGCACATAACAAATGGAGTGCAACGGGAATGCTGATGGCAGAAACTATTATGCCTGTTATAGGGGCAATATTATTTATTTCAGTTTATTTATGGGTAAACAGGTTAGAGCCGGCAACAGCCGACAAAAACCAAATTAATTAAAATTATATTTTTTTAATTGTTGTCTCACGACCGAAAGATTTTTAAAGTAGTTGTTTTGCATAAAGTTTCTTGTTCAACGGAGTTAAATTAATTATATGGTAAACTGTACTTCAGCTTAAATGCATGATCGATATACAATAAACAAAATATCAATATTATTAATTGAAATGAGTCAATATTCCGATTCCTAAAAAATAACTAAGAAATAGAAGGTAATAATAAATTCATTTATTAAATATTTTTTCTTTCTGATGTTCTTATTTATTGTTTTGTTTACCTGCCAAATGGAAATATTTATTCTCAAAATATAAAATTGTCAAGTTTCGAACATGATACACTTTTATCTGTAGCACGATGATATATAAAAAAGTGGGATTTTGTTCATTGATTAGGATTGATAGTGCAGGTTATCCCCATTCATGAACAATGGATCCAATTCAACCGGATATAAATCGAGTTGTTTAGCTTGGTACGAATCCTAAAAGTCGAAAAGTAAATGAAATTCGAAGTAATCCAAAGGTAACTCTTTATTATACCGGTAATAAAGAAGAAGGTTATGTATCGCTCATTGGAACTGATGGTTTTGTTAATGATCAAAGTAAAAAAGATAGTCTATGGGAGGATAAATGGTCTATGTTTTACAAAGATAGAAAAGAAAACTATTTGCTCATTAAAGTGATACCAAAGAAACTTGAAGTACTAGATTATAAACATGGTATTTTTAGCAACAAGAAAACATGAAGAACACCTTCTGTTACTTTTTTAAATTAAATATAGTAATTACTTCACACAGCATTTTAAGCCGACAGCTATCCCGCATTCGGCATTTTTAGAGATTTTAAAGTTAGTTACTCTGGTTAAAGTCTTATGTAAGTCAGCTAACGAAATGGTTGCTGCGCTTTTTAGGATTATTATTTACCGACTAAATGCAAAATTATATTAAAGCATGTAAGGAGCTAATCAAAAAGTAAAAGGATAACAGCACAAGAACAACGCCTAATCCGTAATTTACTTTTTTCATTATTTCGTTGGAAATAAACTTTTTTGCCCAGTGCAGCATATTAGATAAAAGAAATAAATACGATGCTAATCCAAGTCCGCCGGCAATTAAAAACATCACGGATATTTTAGCACTAAAATCGGTAACAAGCCCGAAGTCCTTTATTATCCTTACCCCAATAAGCCACCAGACGATCATCATGGGATTGGTAACTGCCAGAGTGAAACCCGTAACATAGGCAATTCTTTTACTCTTTAGCGTAGAATGACTTAATTCTAACATATTTGTTTTAGCACCGTCTCGAAAAGTAAAATACGCTAGAAGCCAGAGTATAACAGTTGCAACCAGACCAAAAACAGCTACAACTATTTTTTCTTTTAAAAAAGGTGCAACCCCAAACAGCGCGATGAAACCGTACATAACGTCCGAACTGACAGAGCCTGCAGCAACCATATATGCAGCACGCAGGTGATTATTTAAAGAACGTTTTGCTATTTCTATTTGAGTAGCACCGATAGGAATTGCTGTAAAGAACCCCATTATGTAAGTAATAAGTAAAAATAAGAATAAGTTCATTTTTCCCTTTGCCGGAACTAGGCCACAATTTTTTTCTGATTCAAGATTTCTTTCTTTTCAATTTTATTTTTTCTTAGACTATTTAAATATAGTATTGTTTCGGCAACAATCCTATCGGCATTAAGGGATTGAAAGCATCGAACTTCTTTACAGGTTTTCCCCAATTTATCAATGCATGTAATATTTCTGCAGGGACTGGAAGCAATAAAAATTTTAGAAGGTGCATCCTGATTTGCAGCAAAATATCCTTCCATGTTGGAATCATAACCATAAATACGAGGCGGTGTTGCACCGAATATAGAAAATACGGCAGTTTTATTTCTTAAACTTTTACCTGTACTCCGGGAATATTTTCTTGCTGCGGCTAAGTGAAGAGGACCGGTATCGCCCGAAAAATAAATATCTGAAAAGTCTATCAATGCACAATAGGAATCAAGCTCCATGGTGGCTGGTACTATAATTACCTTTTCCCTTCTACCTGCAGGTAATGAATTTATAAGCTTATATTCAATTAACTTCTCTACATGACCGGCTCCCAACAAAACAATAAAATTAGAATCTATAAATTTATTAAGCAGACTAACCTGGATTTCGAACGGGATTCTTGTATATTTTGCCGAAGCATCCGGATTAAACATAATAACCGGGTAATCATCTGTTACATCATTTTTCAATAAAAATGCTCTCGCAGACTCTATTGCTTCATCAGGAAGATATATTTTTGATCCTTTAAACCCGCTGCCGAAATAAGACGGTAAATAATTATTGAAAATTTTCCCTATGAAATAATAGCTTTGATAATTTATATGATTGATTACATTATTAAATTGTTCGTCTCTTACAAGCTGGGCAGCCATCATTGTGTAGTTAAGAACATTTCTTTTCCCTAAAACCTTACTGTTGATCATTGGGCTGAAATTAATAATTAAATCATACTTATTGGAATTAATAATCTTTTTTAACTCAATCAGATCTCTCTCAGTCGGATTTGGAGCTCCTACATAAATCGGATATAATTTGGATATATCGGGATTACCTAGAATAAGGTTTTTGGCAACTTTTTTAACTACTAATTCTAATTGCGCATTCGGAAAGATTTCTTTTAAAGCGGAAATTGCACTTATGGAAATTACGGCATCGCCGATATTCAAATCACCGATTACAAGGAATTTATAAAATCCCTTTACTTTTTTTAAACTTTGTTTTGATTGAGCAGCAAGAGAATTTAAGAGAATCTTATTACCCAATAAAACATGTAAAAAAATATTCAGAAATTGAGCCCCCGATCGAGGGTAATAATCAGTCAGAAGACTGGTCAATTTAAAAAATCTTCTAAATTGCGTTTCCTTATTCAAACTAATCCTTATCAAGCATTTCTATTTACAAATTTTTACAAACTACAAACAAAATAAATCGGATCTAAAAAGATCATAATTCATAGTGATATGCAAATATAATATAGCCTTTTATGATTAATTTTAGTGTGATGTAGGGGGAAAATAATAGGGTATTTTTCATATCACACTATTAAAAAATTAGAAAATTCAATTCTATTTAAAAGAATTATAATATGTGAAACTCTTCCTTTTATGAATAATTATTAAAATAATTTAACAAGTGCAATAATTTATTAGCTCTAATAATTTTATAACTACATAGCCTGGAAACTACCGAAACAAATAATTATTGTTTTAGAATGAAAATTTACTATCCTATAGTTTCTTCTATAATATTTTCCTGCATTAAATTTTTGTGGACAGCAGCAGCACATTTTCTGCCCTCGGATATTGCCCAAACAATAAGTGATTGTCCGCGTCTCATATCACCGCAAACAAATACTTTGTTAACATTTGTTGCGTGAGCATTATCATCATCACCAAAATCAGCTTTCACATTTCCCCGCTGATCGAGTTCCAAACCAACATCTTTCAATTCGTTTATCATTCCTTTATGCAAAGGATGAACAAAACCTGCGGCTATTAAAACCAAATCGGCTTTCAATTTAAATTCGGTTCCGGGTATATCAATTATCTTACCGTCTTTAAATTGTATTTTATTACAATTCAATCCGGCAACTTCACCTTTATTATTACCGAAAAAAGATTTTGTATTTATGCTCCACATTCTATCTACGCCTTCTTCATGACTTGAAGAAGTTCTTAATATCATGGGCCAGTATGGCCACGGCGTATTGAACGGTCTTTCATTAGGAGGAACCGGCAGCAGTTCAATTTGAGTTACGGATTTAGCTCTCTGGCGATTTGAAGTTCCTACACAATCTGAGCCTGTATCCCCTCCCCCGATAATTACAACATCCTTATCTTTTGCCGTAATTTGATCCGGAACTTTATCACCTGCATTCACTTTATTTTGCTGCGGCAAGAATTCCATTGCGAAATGAATTCCTTTTAATCCTCGCCCGGGGATAGAAATATCTCTAGGTTTTTCCGAGCCGCCTGCTAAAACAACAGCATCAAATTGATCAATAAGTTGTTTTACCGGAATATCAAAGCCGATGTTAACACTGGTTTTAAATTCGACTCCTTCAATTCCCATTTGTTCAATTCTACGATCAATTATCTTTTTATCTAATTTAAAATCCGGAATACCATAACGCAATAATCCTCCAAGACGATCATTCTTTTCAAAAACAGTCACCGAGTGTCCTGCTCTGCAAAGCTGCTGTGCAGCGGCCAAACCTGCAGGACCCGATCCGACAACCGCAACTTTTTTACCGGATAGGAAATGAGGCATCCTTGGTTTAACCCAGCCTTCTTCCCAGCCTTTATCAATAATCGTTCTCTCTATCGCTTTAATAGAAACAGGCTGTTCATTTATTCCAAGTGTACAGGCAGTTTCGCATGGTGCCGGACAAAGTCTTCCGGTAAATTCCGGGAAATTGTTGGTTGATAAAAGATTTTCCAGAGCCTCTTGCCAATGATTTTTATAAACAAGATCATTCCATTCAGGTATATAATTTTGAACAGGACAGCCGGTATCGCCGTGACAAAACGGAATTCCGCAGTCCATACAGCGCGCACCCTGAATTTTGGCTTCCGCTCTATGAAATCTTTTTTCGAACTCATTAAAATTTTTAACCCGCTCTTCAATAGGTAAATGTTCCAAAGATTCTCTTTTATATTCCTTAAACCCGGATGGTTTACCCATGCTGTACCTCCGACAATTCATTTTCATCTTTTATTTTAACGGTTTCTTTTTCTTTGGCCAAAATTGCCAATGCTTTCTTATATTCGCCCGGAATTATTTTCCAAAAGTTATCTTTCTCCTGGCTCCAATTATTTAATATAAATTCTGCTCTTTTAGATCCGGTATATTCATAATGGTTCTTAACCATTTGATGAACTTCTGCAATATCTTCATCATAAATTAAATATTCCACATCAACCATATCATGATTTATATATTTATTAGCATCTTTTTTAGGATCCCAAATGTAAGCGATTCCGCCGGACATGCCTGCTGCAAAATTTCTGCCTGTAACACCTAGTATCACCACTCTGCCGCCGGTCATGTATTCACATCCATGATCACCCACACCTTCAATTACAGCATATGCACCTGAATTACGAACGCCAAATCTTTCTCCCGCTACGCCGTTTATATAAGCTTCTCCGCTTGTAGCGCCGTATAAACAAGTATTTCCAATAATAATATTTTCAGCCGGGTCAAAATCTACCTCAGGTGGAACTTTTACAATTAATCTTCCGCCGGATAATCCTTTACCGGTATAATCATTTGATTCTCCTGTCAAATTCAATTCTATTCCTTTTGCTAAAAATGCTCCAAAGCTTTGCCCGGCCGTTCCTCTCAATTTAATCCTAATAGTTCCTTCCGGTAAACCTTCTTCACCGAACCGTCTTGCTATTTCGCTTGATAACATTGTACCGACAGTGCGGTTGACGTTTCTTATTTTCATTTTTATTTTTACCGGTGTTCCATCTTCCAATGCCGGTTTTGCAAGCTCGATAAACTCATGGTCCAATTGATTCTCAAGTCCGTGGTTTTGATCTCTTGTCCTATATTGATTAGTTTCGTATAACGGTGTTTGTTTGAACAGCGGTTTTGTTAAATCAATACCTCTTGCCTTCCAATGGTCATTCAAACGTATCGGTATTATTTTTTCAGTCTGGCCAATCATTTCACTGAAAGTTTTAAAGCCCATTGCAGCCATCATCTCTCTGACTTCTTCGGCAATGAAAAACATGAAGTTTACCAAATACTCAGGTTTTCCTGCAAATTTCTTTCGCAATTCGGGATCTTGAGTTGCAACACCAACCGGGCAAGTATTTAGGTGGCATTTCCTCATCAATATGCAGCCTTGTGTAACCAAAGGTGCTGTAGCAAATCCGAATTCTTCAGCTCCCAATAAAGCGGCAATTACAACATCGCGTCCGGTTTTAAGCTGCCCGTCTGTTGCCAAGTACACTCTGTCCCTTAAACCGTTAAGCACCAAAGTCTGGTGGGTTTCACTTAATCCTAATTCCCAGGGTGTGCCGGCATATTGAATTGATGAAATAGGGCTGGCGCCTGTACCTCCATCGTGCCCGCTTATTAATATATGGTCTGCATGAGCTTTCGCAACACCGGCAGCAATAGTTCCAACGCCAACCTCTGATACCAATTTTACGCTGATTCTCGCTTTAGGATTGATATTCTTTAAATCGAAGATGAGCTGCTTTAAATCTTCAATCGAATAAATATCATGATGAGGAGGCGGACTTATTAAAGTTACCCCGGGAATACTATGACGGATTCTCCCGATAATTTTATCAACTTTAAATCCCGGAAGCTGTCCCCCTTCTCCGGGCTTAGCACCTTGAGCCATTTTTATTTGAAGCTCGTCCGCATTAACTAAATAATTTGCTGTTACTCCAAACCGGGCAGATGCAACTTGTTTAATTGCAGAGCGCATACTGTCGCCGTTCGACATAGCTAAAAATCTTTTTGAATCTTCCCCACCTTCGCCTGTATTGGATTTTCCCCCGATTCTATTCATTGCAATTGCAAGAGAAGTATGGGCTTCCCAGGAAATAGAACCGAAACTCATTGCGCCGGTAGAAAACCTTTTTACAATTTCCGAAGCAGGTTCAACTTCCTCAATAGGTATTTTATTTCCGCTAGTATCGAGTTCATATAAACTTCTGAGTGTAACTCTTTTCTTATTTTGAATATTAATTAAAGAAGTATATTCTTTAAAAGTTTTGTAATCTTCTCTTTGAGTACTTAATTGCAATTTGGAAATAGTTAGCGGATTCCAAAGATGTTTTTCACCGTCTATTCTATATTGATATAAGCCGCCCACATCAAGTGTGCTTTGATCAATTTGAGGATCAAGTGCATGCGAATGTCTTTTTATCGTTTCTTCTTCAAGCATTTCAAGGCTTAATCCTTCTATCTTAGTCGGCGTACCTGTAAAATAATTTTCAACAATTTCGGAATCCAAACCGACTGCCTCAAATATCTGAGCTCCGCAATAAGACTGAAGAGTGCTGATTCCCATTTTACTAAAAATTTTAAACAATCCTTTACTTACAGCCTTTACAAAATTACTTTTTGCAGCTTTGTAATCTTTAACATCGGGTAAAAATCCTTTCTCAGTTAGATATGCAATAGTTTCGTAAGCCATATAAGGATTTATTGCATTGGCACCGTACCCGCAAAGCAAGGCAAAATGATGAACTTCACGCGGTTCACCACTCTCAACAATTATTCCTGTTCTTGTTCTTAAACCTGCTCTTAAAAGTGCATGATGAACTCCTGATGTTGCCAGCAGGCTTGGTATAGCCGCACAATTTCTATCCAATCCTTTATCAGATAAAATTATTAAAGAAATGCCTGATTTAACAGCTTCTACCGCTTCGGTACAAATTTGGTCTAATCTTTCGCGCATGTTATGACGAACTTGCGGGTTGAATAACAATGGAATAGTAATAGATTTAAAATGCCCTTTTGCAATATGCCTAATTTTCTCAAGCTGCGAGTTGGAAAGCAACGGATGTTCCAGTTCTAAGCGATGAGCATGCAACGGTGTTTCCGCCAATAAATTCTGTTCAGGACCTATATAAGTTGTAAGCTCCATAACTAATTCTTCACGTATAGCGTCAATAGGCGGATTGGTAACCTGAGCAAAAAGTTGCTTAAAATATCTGAACAACATTTGAGGTTTATCGGATAAAACGGCGAGTGCGGCATCGGACCCCATTGATCCTATTGCTTCATATCCGTTAGCAGCCATGGGCAGCATTACATGAAATAAATCTTCTTTTGTATATCCAAAAATTCTTTGACGCATATGAAGAGTGCTGAAGTCGGCATTATAAATATGATCGGGCGTAGGAAGATGCGTCATTTTAATCATATTTTCGTTAATCCATTTCTGATACGGCTTCTGTGTAACAATTTCCTTTTTTACTTCTTCATCGTCAATAATTCTTCCCTGCTTTAGATCCAGGATGAACATTTTGCCCGGTTGAAGTTTTCCTTTCCTGGCAACATTTGTAGCATCTACACTGTATGTCCCGGCTTCGGAAGTAAGCACAACAAGATCATCTTTAGTAATAACATACCTTGATGGCCGTAAACCGTTTCGATCCAAAGTAGCTCCGATAATTGAACCATCTGTGAAAACGACGGCTGCAGGACCGTCCCACGGTTCCATCATTGTAGCGTGATATTCATAAAAAGCTCTTCTGTCCGGATCCATCAAATCATTTTTCGACCAGGCTTCCGGAATCAACATCATCATTGCATGAGGAAGACTTCTTCCGCCCATTACTAAAAGTTCTAAAACGGAATCGAATGTTGCCGAATCGCTCTGCCCATCCATAATAATCGGAAGCATCCGCTTTAAATCTTTTCCATAATAAGGCGATTCCATTACTTCCTGTCGTGCAGCCATCCAATTTTTGTTGCCACGTAAAGTATTAATTTCTCCGTTATGTGCAATCATTCTAAACGGATGTGCAAGATCCCAGGTTGGAAATGTATTTGTTGAGAACCTCATATGAATCATTGCCATTGCAGATTTCATATCGGGATCACTCAAGTCCTTATAAAATTTTACTATCTGATCGGCAAGAAGCATCCCTTTATAAATTAAAACCTTGCTTGAGAATGACGGGACATAATATTTACTTCTATCACACTTTAATTCTAATCTAATTCTATGATCAATTATTCTTCTTATTAAATAAAGCTTTCTTTCAAACTCCTCCTGCGAGTCAATTTTTTTGCCTGCACCGACAAAACATTGTCTGATAAACGGCTGGGTATTTTGCGCACCTTTCCCGGGAACAGTCGGGTCAACAGGAACATCTCTCCATCCTAAGAATTTTTGGTTTTCATCAATTACAATTTTTTCAACTATGTTTTCAGCAGCTTTTCTTAAAATCGGATTTTGAGGAAGGAATAACATTCCCACTCCGTATCTTCCTTCTACCGGAAGTTTAATCTTATTTTCAAAAGCAATCTTTCCAATAAATTCATCAGGCATTTGAATAAGAATTCCTGCACCATCACCGGTCAAAGGATCAGCACCTACAGCACCGCGGTGTTCCAGGTTCTTTAATATATCCAAACCTTTGTCAATTATACTCCTTGATTTGCGTCCTTTAACATCTGCTACAAATCCCATTCCGCATGCATCATGCTCAAATAAAGGATTATACATTCCTTTAGTTTTCACAGGCATATTTAAGTTTTTATTCAATATGTCGGGATTAAAAACCACACTCTACTCCTTTCATAAAAAGGGATTATTTTGAACTTATATTTTAAAATTTCTTTTTCTGCCCAAATCCTAATAAAATAAAGTAAACATAAAACTTAAATAAAAAATTTTAACTAATATATAATTTCTTATGAATTATTCAAGCTATTTTTGCATAAATACTTAAATAATTTTTCAATGACTAAAAAATTGCCAATACTCCTGTATATTTTTACAATTTTTGTTTTTTATTTAAAAGCTTATATGAGATAAATGTCGTTAAGGAAAGGAAGATTTGTCCTTGTTTCCTCGACATTTTTAAGGGAAATTTCTGCAGTTAAAAATGTTTCAATATCAGCTTGTGTTGTAAGCTCATTTCCCATCGGATCAAATACACTACTATGACCGTTATAATATAACTTTAAATCTTTACCCACTCTATTTACACCTGCAACATAGCATTGATTTTCAATTGCTCTCGCCTTTAAAAGAGTTCTCCAATGTTCTATCCTGGTATCCGGCCAGTTTGCAATAACAACCATCAATTCCGATTTTGCTTTACCATATTGTCTATATAATTCGGGAAACCTTAAATCGTAGCAGATGGAAAGGCCAACATTCCAATCATCTACTTTTGTCGTAATTGTTTTGGTTCCCCGTGTATAGTGTTTGTCCTCTGTTGAATATGAAAAGGGATGAATTTTTCTATACACATTAATCAATTTTCCTTCCGGATTTAAATGCAGTAAAGAATTATAAAATCGGTTATCTTTCATCTCAATTAATCCGGCTAAAATATGAGTGTTATATTTTACCGATATTTCAGCAAAAAAATTAAAACTTTCTCCATTAAGTGATTCAGCAAATTTTTTAGACTTCATGCTGAATCCGGTTAACGTCATTTCCGGAAAGATTAATAATTTTTCACCCATTAATTCTTTATCAAGAATACTAATTAACCTTTCACGGTTTTTTGTTTTGTTTTCCCATACAGGATTATATTGAATCAAACCTATTTTCACAAAATCCAAAAGTTATGTAATTATGCAGTTAAAGCTTGTTTTTCTTTCTGAAATTTAAATAATTTATAATTAATACTATCGCTCAATGCTTGAAAACTTGCTTCAATAATATTTTCCGAAACACCGACCGTACTCCAAGTTTCAGAACCGTCTCCGGATTGAATTATTACTCGTACTTTTGCAGTTGTACCCGCTTTCTCATTTAACACACGAACTTTATAGTCGACTAGTTTTATTAAAGAAATTTCAGGATAAAATCTCAGAAGAGCTTTTCTAAGTGCATTATCGAGAGCGTTTACAGGTCCGTCGCCGTCGGCTGCAGTGTGCTCAATTTCTCCATCAACTTGGATTTTTAAAACAGCCTCAGCTTTCGAATGTCCTTTATTATCATACACAACATTTACTTTGGAATCAAGTACATCAAAGAAGGGTGAAAATTCGTTCAGCTCGGAACGTAAAAGGAGTTCAAAAGAAGCTTCGGCACCGTCAAACTGAAAGCCGTCGAATTCCAAATTCTTAATATAATTTACAAGCTTCTTACTTAATTCTTTATTATCGGATAAATCTATTCCGAGTTCTTTTGCCTTGTAACGAATATTGCTTTGACCCGATAAATCGGAGACCAAAACTCTCTGCTTGTTGCCGACTTTTTTAGGATCGATATGTTCATACATTTTGCTGTCTTTAAGAACCGCACTTACATGAATTCCGCCTTTATGTGCAAACGCTGACTTCCCAACAAAGGCTGCTCTTGTATTTGGCGTTAAATTCATAAGCTCAAAGACAAAGTTGGATAATGAAGTCAGATGTTCAAGATTAATTTTTTGTTTTGTTTCTTTGTTTAGCTTCAAAATTAAATTGGGAATTATGCTGCAAAGATTAGCATTGCCGCATCTTTCACCAACTCCATTTATTGTCCCTTGAACATGTTCTGCTCCTGCCTGAATAGCGGCTAATGAATTTGCTACAGCCAATTCGGAATCATTATGAGTGTGAATACCAATCGGGGCATTAATATATTTTTTTAATTCAATAACAATATCAAAAACATTATTAGGAAGAGTTCCTCCGTTTGTATCGCATAAAACTAAAACATCGGCACCGGCCGTCTCAGCAGCCTTCAGCATTTTAATCGAGAACGCCTTATCTTCTTTATAACCGTCAAAAAAATGTTCGGCATCATAAATAACTCTTCTTCCGTTTTTCTTTAAGAGTTCAACCGATTTAAAAATTAATTGTTCATTTTCCTCATCCGAAAGTCCAAGACCTTTTTGCGAATGCAGCCGCCATGTTTTACCGAAAATAGAAACAACGGAAGTTTCGGCATTTAACATTGCAACCAAATTCGGATCGTTTTCAACATCATTTAACGAACGAGCCGTAGATCCAAAAGCACATACCTGGGCGTGATGTAGATTAAGTCCTCTTACTTTTTTAAAAAACTCTTCGTCCCTAGGATTACTGCCGGGCCATCCACCTTCAATAATATCAATACCGAACTCATCCAATCTTTGTACGATTAATAATTTATCTTGTACAGATAAATTAATTCCTTCGCCTTGCGTACCATCCCGAAGAGTTGTATCAAAGAGTTCTATTAGGTTACTCATTTTATCGCCGATCAATTTTATTATAAAATATTAAACTTAAATTATGCAATCATTCCTGCTTTTCGTGCGTACTTAAAAATATCTCCGGCTTCAATTATTGGAAGTATATCTCCAAGTGAACGAAGCTTAAAAGTTTTCCCCGTACTCAGATTTTTAATTTTATTTTCTTCAACGTCTAATTCAATTTCATCACCGGTTTTTATTTGATCATTTATTTTTTCCGGTGATTCATATGGCAGCAGAAATCCTCCGTCTACACTATTCCTATAAAAAATCCTTGCATAAGATTCAGCTACTACAGCTTTAACTCCTGCAACCTGCAAAGCAAAAGGTGCGTGCTCTCTTGACGAGCCGCATCCGAAGTTTGAACCGCCGATAATTATGTTATATTCCGATAAATAATTATCTCCATTTATAAACGGCTTTCCGCCTTCCGGTAAACCTGCTTGTGCTAAAGGAACGCCAGATAATGCAAAATGACCGTATTTTTTTGATTCTTCAGGATCCGATAAACTGTATACCAAATGTTCGGCCGGAATTATCTGATCGGTATCGATATTATCTCCCAGCACAAATGCTTTACCTTTAATTATTTTTTCCATAAAAGCGCCTACTCCTAAATGACTGCCTAAAAATAAAGGGCTTAGTGAATCTTAGTGCTCTTTGTGTCTAAGTGGTAAATAATCAATGAATTTTACTTAAAATTTTTATCTTAACCACTAAGACACTTAGTTCACAGAGAAACACTAAAAACTTTTAGGTCAGCCACAATTTTTATTTAATTAAAATTTTAGTTTTCTATAACCTTTTTCCTTAGTCCCCTTTTGGAGACTATAGGGGTCTACTTATAAAAAATCTCTCGGATCAGTGATTACTCCGTTAATTGCCGAAGATGCAACAGTTAATGGCGAAGCCAGATATACCGATGATTTTTTACTTCCCATTCTACCCGGGAAATTTCTATTTGTTGTGGAGATAATTGTTTCACCGTCAACTGCTCTACCTACGGTATCACTAGGACCACCCAAACACGCAGCACAAGACGACTGTGCAACTTCGCATCCGGCATTTTCAAAAATTTGTTTTAAAGAAACACCGCTTATTGTTTCTTCTTCCAATTGTCTTGCTACCGTAGTGCTTGCCGGAACAATAAACGTCGGTACCTTTACTTTATTTCCGAATATTATTTTTGCTGCCGAAACAAAATCACTTAGCTTTCCTCCGGTACAGGAGCCTATATAACATTTGGTAAGTTTGGTGCTTTGAACATTTCTAACAGTATCGAGATTATCCGGGCTGTGAGGTTTAGCTACATGAGGTTCCATTTTTGAAACATCATATTGATACTTTGCTCTATACCTGGCGTCAGGATCACTTTGAAATATTTCATACGGTTTATCGGTGCGTTCTTTAATATATGCTTCGGTTACAGAGTCGGCAGCAATTATTCCGTTCATAGCACCCGCCTCTATTGCCATATTTGTTAATGTCATTCTTTCATCAATTGATAAAGAGAAGACGCCTTCACCATCAAATTCCAAAGTTCTATAAGTTCCGCCGTCCGTTGTAATGTCGCCTAAAACTTGTAAGATTAAATCTTTTGCCGTTAAATAAGGAGGCAGTTCTCCGTTAAAAGTAAATTTTAGAGATTCGGGAACCTTTTCCCAGATTTTACCTGTTCCCAAAATAAAAGCGGCATCCGTATTTCCAACTCCTGTTGAAAACATTCCAAATGCTCCGGAAGTACATGTATGAGAATCTGTTCCGAACAAAACAGTTCCCGGTATATTATAACCTTCTTCAGCCAGAGCAATATGACACACACCTTTATATCTTTCGGTTCCGACATCATAATAATTATCGATTTTAAAATCACTTGCAAATCGTCTTAGAATTTCAACATTCCTATTTGCCTGAGGATTTTTAGTAAAGATATAATGATCGGGAAAAATTACAAGTTTATCTTTATCCCAAATCTTTGCATCGTTACCAAATTCTCGTTTCCATATTGCAATAGTCGGCGGGCCGCAGACATCGTGTGTCATTAAGACATCTACATTCAACCAGATATTTTCTCCGGGAGATACTGTTTTTCTTCCCGAAGCTTTTCCTAATATTTTTTCCGTAATGGTCATTGGCATTTTTATTTTCCTTTAAACTGCTTGTGATAAATCCGAAAGTGAATGAGAGTAATCTTCTTCATCTTTCTTAGTTTCTATAAATAACTGACGCTGATTTAGAGCTTGGATATAAGCTTTAGCACTTGCTTCTATTACGTCTGTAGAAACACCGCGGCCTGTGAATGAATGTTCATATTCTCTTATACGAACAATAACTTCACCCATTGCCTGTCTGCCTGATGTTACTGAACGGACATGATATGATTCCAATATTGATTTGATATCAAGAGCTCTTTCAATAGCATTAAAAGAAGCATCAACCGCACCGTCACCTGTAGCAGATTCCTGTTTAAAGATATCACCGGTTTTTATCCGAACTGTGGCAGTCGGAATTGAAGTGGTTCCCATTGTAACATGAATATAATCAAGCTCGAAACGTTCTTCTTTATGAGTTAATGCTTTATCACCCATTAATATTCTTAGATCATCATCAAAAACTTCTTTCTTTTTATCTGCTAGCTCTACGAATTTATCATATAAGGAATGAAGTTCTTTTTCGGTCACTTTATAACCCAGTTCATACAAACGGGATTTTAAGCCGTGACGGCCGGAATGTCTTCCCAGAACTATTTTTGTTTTGGTTACACCAACGCTATCGGGAGTCATAATTTCATAGGTTTGCTTGTTCTTAAGTACACCGTCTTGATGAATACCTGATTCATGAGCAAAAGCATTTTCACCCACGATAGCCTTGTTAGGCTGAACAATTATTCCCGTAAAAGAAGAAACCATTTTACTAGCATTATAAATTTCTTCTGTTTTAATTTTCGTAAAATATTTAGTAATATCTTTACGAACTTTTAAAGCCATAACAATTTCCTCAAGCGAAGCATTACCGGCACGCTCGCCGATTCCGTTAATTGTACATTCTACCTGACGAGCTCCGTTTTCTATTCCGCTTAATGAGTTTGCAACAGCTAAACCAAGATCATCATGGCAATGAACGCTTATTACAGCTTTATTTATATTTTTAACGCGTCTTTTTAATTCTGCAATTTTATTTCCAAACTCAAGCGGGAAAGTATAACCGGTTGTATCCGGAATATTAACCGTTGTGGCACCCGCCTCAATTGCAGCTTCAATTACGTCTGATAAATAGCCGATATCCGTGCGACCTGCATCTTCTGCAGAAAACTCCACATCGTCTGTAAAAGTTTTAGCATAAGCAACTGCATCGTAAGACATTTTAATAACTGTTTTTCTTTTCTCTTCCAAAGTTTTACCGTATCGATCATCACCGAATTTACCCATGATGTGAATATCAGAAGTACTGGAAAAAGTATGAATTCGAAATCTCTTAGCCTCTTTTAGTGCATCATAAGCAGATTTAACATCGATTTCCTTTGCACGGGAAAGTCCGGCAATTATTGCATTAACTTCCCCTGCTATTCTTTGAACAGCTTCAAATTGTGTCGGCGAAGAGACAGGGAATCCGGCTTCTATGATATCAACATTAAGCTTTTCAAGCTGGCGCGCAATTTCCAATTTTTCATATACATTCAAAGATGCACCTGGTGATTGTTCGCCGTCTCTTAAAGTTGTATCGAATATTAATACTCTGTTATTCACTTTGTTTACCTTTCTATATATTTATCATCCGATTTTGATTTAATTTTTTTTACTTTTTTATCCTTTTATAGTTTTATACTTTTAATTCTTTTTACCGACTATTAGGGCTAACTCCCGCCATTTCCAATAGCAGTCAACATCATCAAATCCGATTTCATTAATCCATCTCAATTGAGTTTCCAAATCAAGAAGATCATTGGTTTTATCTTCCTTTGCATCCAGCTTTTCAAAAAATTTTTTATGAAGATTTTCCGTTGGTGATGAAACATGTTCTAGATTGCAAAATGTTCCGCCGATTTCCAGGATATCCCAAATTTCATTATATAAATTTTTCTTCCTTTTATCATCAATATGATGTATAGCAAAACTTGAGACAACAACGTCGAAGCTGCCGGCGTCAAATGGGAGCGGATTATTTAGGTCATGTTCTACAACTGTTACATTCCCATCGTCATTATATTTCATTTTCAATTCATCTAACATGGAAGGTGAAAAATCCAAAGCAACTCCCGATGCATTTTTACATTTTAACATGCATAAATCCAACAACCTTCCATTGCCAGATCCGATATCCAGAATTCTTTTGGATTCTTCAGGCAGCTCTTCGAGCAGAGTGGATTCACCTTCACTACGATGAGGAATTTTATCCGCCCTGCTTAAATATTCCAATGCATGTTCTGCCGATTTCCATTCACTAATCATTCTTTTACTCAAATAAAATTAAGCTATAATGTAAAAACACCTAAAGATTGTTCATCGTATATTTTGTTAAAATTATCTATAACCGCATCGCGAATCTGGCTTGTAGAAACCAGCACTGTATTGGGCGAATAAATATCTGCTGTTCTATATCCCATTCCGAGAGTTTTTTCTATTGCCGCTTCAATTAATTCCGCCGCCTTATTCATTTGAAATGAATAAGCGAACATCATTGCAACAGATGCAATAGTAGCCAGAGGGTTCGCCTTGCCCTGCCCTGCTATATCAGGAGCACTGCCGTGAACAGGTTCATACAACGCGTACTTTGTACCTAAACTTGCAGAAGGCAGCATTCCAAGACTTCCGGTAATCATTGCAGCAATATCGCTTAAGATATCACCGAACAAATTCTGAGTTAGGATCACATCAAATTGCTTAGGATTACGAACAATCTGCATTGCGGCATTGTCTACATACATGTCGTTCAAAATTACTTCAGGATAATCCTTGTGAACTTCATGAACGGTTTTGCGCCAGAACTGTGAACAATCGAGTACATTTGCTTTATCCACTGAGGTAACTCTTTTATCTCTCTTCATTGCAATTTCAAAAGCATATTTTGCAATTCGAACGATCTCTTCTTTTGTATATATCATAGTATTCCAGCCTTTGTTTTCATCATAACCGCGAGGCTCTCCGAAATAAACATCTCCGGTTAGTTCCCGAAGAATTACAAAATCAGTTCCTTCCAAAACCTCAGGTTTTAGTGTCGAAGCAGATAATAAAGGTGAATATACTTTTGCAGGTCTTATATTTGTATACAGCCCCAGTGCTTTTCTCAGCTTCAATAATGCGGCTTCAGGTTTTAAATTCTGCGGAAGGTCTTCCCACTTAGGGCCGCCGACAGCGCCAAGTAAAACGGCATCCGAATCATAACAAGCGCTCAGGACGTCATTAGTCAAAGGAGTTTCATGTTTATCATAGGAACATCCGCCGACCAACTGTTGATTAAATTTGAAACTTACATTAAATTTTTCTGCTGCAACTTTCATAACCTCTACTGCAGCGTCTACAACCTCTGGCCCAATTCCATCACCGGGAAGCAATGTTATTTTCAGGTTCATACTCCGACCTCTTCTTTTGCATTCTTTTTGAACAACCAGCTCATCATACTCCTAAGTTTTGCACCAACTTTTTCTATTTGATGCTCGCTGTTTTCTTTTCTTAATTTCTGCATAAGCGGCTGTCCGGCTGCATATTCACTCAACCATTCTTTCGCAAATTGACCGCTTTGAATTTCACCCAAAATTTTTTTCATCTCTTTTCTGGTTTCGGAAGTAATTAACCGGCTGCCTCTTGTCATTCCTCCGTACTCTGCTGTATCCGAGACGGAATAATTCATTCTTGAAAGTCCGCCTTCATAATATAAATCAACTATCAGCTTCATCTCATGCATACATTCAAAATAAGCTAGTTCCGGCGGATATCCTCCTTCAACCAAAGTTTCAAATCCCGCTTTAATTAATTCAGCAGAACCTCCGCAAAGGACAGCCTGCTCGCCAAATAAATCTGTTTCGGTTTCATCTTTAAAATTAGTTTCAATTACACCTGCTTTTGTACTGCCGATTCCTTTTGCCCAGGCAAGAGCTAAATCTTTAGTCTGCCCGCCGGGATCCTGGTGAACCGCAATTAAGCTGGGAACGCCTGTTCCTTCCAGGTAAGTTCTTCTAACCAAATGTCCGGGACTTTTTGGTGCAATCATCATAACATTTATATCGGCAGGCGGGACAATCTGCTTAAAATGTATATTAAAACCATGAGCGAAAGCTAATGTATTACCGGATTTTAAATGTGGTGCAATATCTTTATCATAAACCGCTTTCTGATTTTGATCCGGCAGCAGAACCATAATTACATCAGCCCATTCGGAAGCATCGGGAATAGATTTAACTTTTAATCCTGCAGCTTCGGCTTTTTTCCATTTGTCACTTTCCGGGCGAAGTCCTACACAAACATTGCATCCGCTTTCCTGTAAATTTAAAGCGTGGGCATGCCCCTGGCTTCCGAAACCCAGGACAGCTATTTTTTTATCATGTAATTTTTCTAATGATGCATCACCATCATAATAAACTTTCATTTTTATCCCTTCTATTTTTGTTCACTTAATATTTTTTCATGTTTTAACTGTTCGCCTCTCTTTAAAGCGACTGTACCGGATCTGGCCATTTCTTTTATACCGAATGGTTCAAGAACATTTACTACGGCGTCAATTTTATCCGGCGGCCCGGTAATTTCCAGTGTTACTGTTTTATTATTAATATCGACAACATTTCCTCTGAATATATCGGAAATGCTTATAATTTCTGCGCGGGTTCCTTTTTGATAAAATACGGTTATAAGCGCAAGCTCACGTTCAACTCTATTTTGCCCGGTAAGGTCAATTACTTTAATCGTATCAATTAATCTATTTAATTGTTTTACAACCTGCTCCATTATTTTATCTTCGCCTTCAGTAACTATTGTCATACGGGATACTTCTGGAGTTTCAGTTTCGCCAATTGAAATACTGTGGATATTAAATCCTTTTCCGCTGAACATTGTAGCGACTCTGTTAAAAGCTCCGAATTGATTTTCTACTAAAACTGAAATAGTGTGTTTCATGTATTAAACCATCTCCTTCGGATCAAGCCGTTTAGTCATCATTTCATTTATTGTGGCACCGGAGGGTATTATCGGAAATACCATATCTTCTTTTACTACTTTAAATTCCATTAAAACGGGACCATCATTTATCGAAAAAGCTTCATCAAGAATACTATCTACATCATTAGGAGAATTTGTAGAAAACGATTTTAATCCGAATGCTTCTCCAACTTTTACAAAATTGGGATTGCTGGCAGACAGATCGGTAAAACTATATTTTTCTGCATGGAACAGTTCCTGCCATTGTCTAACCATTCCCAGAAAACTGTTATTAATAATTATAAACTTTATCGGAAGTTTATTATAAGCTGCAGTAATTAATTCCTGTAAATTCATTTGGAATCCGCCGTCACCGCTGATAGAAATCACGGGTCTGTCTTTTATACCGAATGCGGCTCCGATTGATGCAGGAAGCGAGAATCCCATTGTACCCAAACCGCCGCTGGTTAAATGCGAACGTGGATTATTAAACTTATAATATTGAGAGACCCACATCTGATGCTGGCCAACGTCGGAGACAATTACTGCTTCGCCTTTAGTTTTATCAGATAATTTTTCAAGAATGAATTCAGTTCTTAATTTCCCGTCATTCTTTTCATAATGCAGAGGACATTCTTCTCTCCATGAATTTATTTGTTCCCACCAATCATCAAGTGGAAGAGGAGAATTCATTTCTGCAGCTAATTCTGCCAAAACATGTTTAACATCTCCAACTATTGGAAGATCAACTATTACATTTTTATCAATACATGTCGGATCAATGTCGACATGAATTTTATAAGCATTTGTTGCAAATGCATCAACTTTTCCTGTAACTCTATCATCGAAGCGGGCTCCCAGAGAAACCAACACATCACAATTATTAACCGCTTGATTTGCCCAATATGTTCCATGCATTCCAAGCATTCCTAAAGATTGAGAATCAGTTCCAGGGAAAGCACCAAGTCCTTGAAGAGTCATTGTAACAGGCAGATTATTTTCTTTTGCAAACAATCTTAACTCGCGATATCCGTTTGACATAATAACTCCGCCTCCGACATAAAGGAGAGGCCTTTTGGCGTTCTTGATTATCTCGGCAGCTTTTTTAATTTGATTTTGATGACCAAGGAAAGTTGGTTTGTACCCCCGGAGCTCAACTTTCTCAGGGTATTCAAATTCACAAACAGCATTAATTACATCTTTAGGAAGATCAACGAGTACAGGACCTGGCCTGCCAGTTGAGGCAATAAAGAAAGCTTTTCTAATTATGGTTGCTAATTCATTAACATCTCTAACTAAAAAATTGTGTTTAGTGATGGGTCTTGTTATTCCTACAATATCAGCTTCCTGGAAAGCATCGTTCCCGATTAAATGAGTAGCAACTTGTCCGGTAAATACAACGATCGGAACAGAATCCATATAAGCATCAGCGATTCCGGTAACTGTATTTGTAGCACCGGGTCCTGAGGTTACTAAAACAACTCCAACTTTGCCTGTGGCTTTTGCATATCCTTCTGCCATATGGGTGGCGCCTTGTTCGTGCCTGACGAGAATATGTTTTAAATAATCCACATCATATAGTTTTTCATAGAGCTTTAAAACCGCTCCGCCAGGATAACCGAATATATATTCAACTTTTTCACGTTTCAAACATTCAAAAAATATTTCTGCCCCAGACAACATCTGTTTGGAGGTTCTCATAATTGACCCTTTCTATCTTCTATTAATTATTTTAATAATTTCAATCAAAATTTTAAATTAACTGCTTTTTGTAAAAAATATTTCATTTAAAAAATAATTAGCGAAAAGCGGACTCAGAATAAGTCAGGCATCTAAGTTCAAAATAATCATCGCCAATTTATGATTATCTCAAACTTAGATGCTGAGAATAATAATCCTGCTAATATATAGAATTAAAATCAGCTCAACGCTAATTAATTTAACGATACAATTGAAGCTTTGGGTGAGATGTTGTTTTGTTACTACAACACTTTTGGTGAGAGCGGTATAGACTACACTGCTTCTTTTGGAAGATTTTCGATAGTCGGAATATTTAGTTTCAGATCTCACTATAGCCTCTGACAGATTAAAAATTAATCTTCAGATAAAAATTCCCGGGTTCCGGTCAACCCCGAATCTTTGTTTTTATTATATTTTGTTTATTGTTTGATTTGGGATTGACCATTATCTATAAGCCTAGAATAATAATACCTAGTAGGCTAATAATAATTGAAATCCCTAGAATGATATCCAAAGAAAGGATATTAATTGAATTGTCTACTACAACACGACGACCGCTGCCTATTTTAACTGCGGCTAATTTTATTGCAATATTTTTTTTCGTGTTATTCATAGTTAATAATTTATTAGATTACAAAATAAAGCATGTAAATTTATTTGTCAAGCAAATAATTTATAATAATAAAATAAATTGACCTCGTTAACAAAAATATAAAATTGAATGAATATCTAAATTAATTATCGAATAAATATTCATATTTTTTAATTTATTAAAAATATAATTATTGGATTCAAATATCATCAATACACTTCATATAGAAAAACTAAATTACTTGGAAGATTCTTCGATTATATTTAATAAAATTGATTTATCAAATTTTTCTATCAATATGGAAGAAAAACAAAACATTTATAATTTTATGGCTTATCAATTTAGTCGAATAAAAGAGTTATTTAATTATTTTTTATAAATAATGATTTGACAAAAGAACAATTAAGTATTACTTTTGCAAATAATTTTAAAACATGAAAATAAATAAAATTACATATTATCAAATCTCTTGTATGTCCAAAACAACCACTACTACCGGTATGCCTGGAGGCTGAAGCCTGGTTGTTTAAATTTTTATTAAATGAAATTGAAAAACCGGCTTCAAAAAAAGGAGCCGGTTTTTTTTTATATAATTATCCAAATCCGATTTAAAGGCACAGAAAAAAATGAAAATATTAAAGTTTGGCGGGTCGTCGGTCGGCAATGCTGAAAAAATAAAAAATGTAACCAAAATTATTAAACATTCTATAAAAGAAAATAAAAAAATTGCAGTTATATTCTCTGCATTTCACAAGGTAACCGATGAATTGTTAAAAATGAGTCTAATTGCGGCTGAAGCAAATCTGGAATATTTAGACTTATTTAAAAAATTGGAGGAACGGCATATTACAATTGCTAAACAGGTATTGGCAATTAAAAGCCAGAGCAGTGTTCTTGCTCAATTAAAGCTTAATTTAAATGAGCTTGAAGATGTTCTTCACGGAGTTTATTTAGTGAAGGAATTATCTCCGAGAACACAGGATTTTATTTTGAGCTTTGGTGAAAGATTGTCGACATTTATAATTTCAAATTCATTAAAAGACAACAACATAGATTGCGAATTTCTTGACAGCAGGCTGCTGATTAAAACAGATGAATCATTCGGTAATGCTAAGGTAGATATAGTACTAACTTATAGAAATATTAAAAAGTATTTTGAAACCCACCATAAAGCTCAAATTATCACAGGCTTTATAGGTTCAACTTTTAACAATGAAACTTCTACGCTCGGTCGGGGCGGTTCGGATTATTCCGCATCGATATTCGGTGCCGCACTTAAAGTAAAAGAAATTGAAATTTGGACTGATGTAGACGGTGTATTAACTGCAGATCCTAAAAAGGTTAAAAAAGCTTTTTCGTTAACGAGCATGACATACGAAGAAGCTATGGAATTATCACACTTCGGTGCAAAAGTAATTCATCCGCCGACAATGCAGCCGGCTCTGGAAAAAAAGATCCCCATAAGGATTAAAAATACTTTTAATCCGTCTTTCGAAGGAACAATAATTAATGGAAAAAGTAATTCGCATAACTTTTCCATAAAAGGAATTTCCTCTATCGATGAAATCGCCTTGCTGAGAATTCAAGGAGGCGGTATGATCGGAGTTGCGGGAATTGCCCAAAGAATTTTTACTGCCTTAGCAGCTAAAAAAATTAATATAATTTTAATTACACAGGCCTCTTCCGAACATTCTTTATGTATTGCAGTCATGCCTAAAGTATCGGCCCTAGCTAAAAAAGCTATTCAAGAAGAATTGTATTACGAGATAAAAGAAAAACTAATTTATGAACCTTTAATCGAACACAATCTTTCTATTATTGCTGTCGTCGGTGAAAACATGCGAAAGACTCCCGGAATTTCAGGTAAAGTGTTTCAAGCACTTGGTAAAAACGGAGTAAATATTGCAGCTATTGCACAGGGTTCATCGGAGTTAAATATTTCTGCCGTAATTTCCAAGGACGACGAGGCTAAAGCTTTAAATGCACTTCACGATGCATTCTTCCTTTCAATTGCAAAAACAGTTAACCTGTTCATTGTAGGTACAGGATTAATAGGCGGTACTCTTTTAAATCAAATTACCAATCAAGCTGAATATTTAGCAAGAGAATATTTATTGAATGTAAAAGTAATAGGATTGGCAAACAGCCGGAAAATGCTGATCGATTCAAACTCTATAGATAGTACAAACTGGGAAACACCTTTATTCGACAACGGGACCAAAACAAATCTTAATGTCTTTATTGATGAAATGAAGAAATTAAATTTACCTAACAGCATTTTTGTTGATTGTACTGCAAGCGATAAAGTTATTACAAGATATAAAGAAATTCTGGATTCTAGTATTTCAATAGTAACACCGAACAAAAAAGCTAACGCAAGCAGTTTTAAATATTATCAAGAATTAAAGACTTCGGCAGTAAAGCATAATGTAAGATTTCTTTACGAAACTAATGTCGGAGCAGGATTGCCGATTATAAGTACTTTAAGAGACCTGGTTTCAAGCGGCGATAAAGTTTTAAAGATCGAAGGCGTTCTTTCCGGAACGTTAAGTTTTATTTTTAATTCTTTTACCAAAGGAAATTTATTCAGTCAGATTGTTAGAGAAGCAAAAGCAAAAGGTTACACGGAACCTGATCCGAGAGAAGATTTAAAAGGTTTGGATGTTGCTAGAAAATTGTTAATACTTGCAAGGGAAACGGGATTATCATTAGAACTTAGCGATATAAAAATAGAAAATTTGGTTCCTAAAGAAGCCAGACAATCAAAATCGGTAGAGGATTTTTTTAGGAAACTTGAATTATCTGATGATTACTTTGAGATGAAACGAAAATCCGCTGAAAAGAAAGGGAAAGCAATTAGATACATTGCGCGTTTGGAAAATGACAAAGCTGAGATCACTTTGCAGGAAGTAAGTATGGATCATCCGTTTTATTCATTATCGGGAAGCGATAATATTTTAGCTTTAACTACGAAACATTATCAAGAACGTCCGATAGTGATCAAAGGTCCCGGTGCAGGTGCAGATGTTACTGCCGCCGGTGTTTTTTCGGATATAATTAGGACTGCAAATTATTTAAGTTGAAACAAGTGAAAGGTCAAAGGTCAAAAGTGAAAGCTTAAAGGTAAAACATGTTAATGTTTGTTTTTACATTTGACATTTCACGTTTCTTATTTCATACTAATAAGAGATATATTTACAACATTAAGATTTATAAATTAATCAAAATAGAATAACTTGTTGAGGAAATAAAAATGTCATCAAATGAAAAAATTCCAGTCGGAATTCTCGGCGCTACGGGAAGTGTCGGCCAAAAATTTATTGAACTTCTTTCAAATCATCCTTGGTTTCAAATAGTCGAATTGTCTGCTTCCGAAAAATCCGCAGGTAAATTATATAAAAATGCTGTTAATTGGATTCTATCTACCCCCCTGCCGGAGGAAGTAGCTAATATTACGGTTCAAGAATGCGAACCAAACTTAAAAAGTAAATTAGTATTTTCTGGTTTGGATTCAAGTGTAGCAGGAGGAATTGAAGAGGCTTTTGCTAAAAAAGGATACTATGTTGTATCAAACTCAAAAAACCATAGAATGGATAAAGATGTCCCCCTTTTAGTACCCGAAATTAATCCTGATCATTTGGAAATAATAAAAACACAAGATTATAATGGCGGCTGTATTGTTACAAATCCGAATTGTTCCACAATCGGAATGGTTCTGGCGTTAAAACCTTTATTGGATAACTTCGGTTTGGAGGCAGTTAATGTTGTTACAATGCAGGCTCTTTCCGGGGCCGGTTATCCGGGAGTTTCTAGTCTTGATATTATCGATAATGTTATCCCTTATATTTCAGGTGAGGAACCTAAACTGGAATCGGAACCGCTTAAAATTTTCGGAACCTTTAAAGAAAATAAAATCATAAATAATGAAATTAAAATTAGTGCGCAGTGCAATAGGGTTGCGGTGCTTGACGGACATATGGAATGCGTGCAGGTTAAGTTAAAGAAGAAAGTTTCCATTGAAGAAATTAAAAAGGCATGGGACAATTTTTCAAGTGAACCGCAAAAATTAAATCTTCCTACTGCTCCTTTAAAACCGATTTATTATTTTGAAGAAGACAAATATCCGCAGCCGAGAATACATAGAAATTTAGACAAAGGGATGGCGGTTTCCACAGGAAGATTAAGAAAAGATCCGCTATTCGATTATAAATTTGTAGTACTTTCTCATAATACTAATAGAGGAGCGGCCGGCGGCGCATTGTTGTGCGCGGAAATAATGAAAGCAAAGGGGTATATTTAATGTTTAAGGGATTAATAGTAATTCAGAAAACTTGTTCTCCCATATTATTTAACCGGATTTAAAATGAAGAACCAAATAAAAGTATTTGCGCCGGCATCGGTTACGAATGTAAGCTGCGGATTCGATGTAATGGGTTTTGCAATCGATTGGCCGGGCGATGAACTTATTTTGAAGATTAAAAATAAACCGGGAATAAGAATTTCAAAAATTACAGGCGAAAACGGAAAATTGCCCCTGAATACAATGAAAAATACTGCCGGGCTTTCTCTTATTGCTTTAGCCAAACATCTAAATTTTAAAAAAGGTATAGAAATAGAAATACACAAAAAGATGGCTCTGGGAAGCGGTCTCGGTTCAAGTGCTGCCAGTGCGGTTGCAAGTGTTTTTGCACTTAATGAAATTTTAGGAAAACCGTTAACTAAAAGCGAGCTTTTACCTTTTGCTCTTGAAGGTGAAAAATTAACCTGCGGCGGTACACCTCACGCAGATAATATTTCCGCCTGTTTAATGGGAGGCTTTGTTATAGTTAGAAGCGTTAATCCTTTAGATGTAGTAAATATTAGGACTCCAAAAAATTTATTTTGTACAATTCTTCACCCGCATCTTGAGATTAATACTGCAGATACAAGAAAGATTTTACGAAAGCAAGTTCTGCTTTCAGATGCAGTTAAACAGTGGGGTAATGTTGCCGGATTGGTAGCAGGCTTAACAAGCGGCAATTATGATTTAGTCGGAAGGTCTTTGCAGGATGTTATTATAGAACCGATTAGATCTATCTTGATACCGGGATTTAATGAAATTAAAAATGCTGCCCTTGAATCCGGGGTTTTAGGATGCAGTATTTCAGGTTCAGGTCCTTCAATTTTTGCATTTAGTAAATCAAAAAATATTGCGGAAAAAGCGGGCAGTAAAATGAGTAGGATTTTAAAATCACTTAAATTAAACGGCGATCTGTATATTTCTAAAATAAATAAAGAAGGTCCTAAAGTAATCGGATGAAATACTACAGTACAAATAATAAGAACAATATTGTTTCCTTCAGGGAGGCTGTTTTAAAAGGCTTACCGGATGACGGAGGCTTATTTATGCCTTTGGAAATAAAAAAGATGCCGGAAAATTTTTTTGAAAGTATTTCAGAATATTCTTTTAAGGATATTTCTTTTCTTGCAGCACATAATCTATTTAATCCGGATATTCCTAAAACCGAACTTGAAAATATTATTAATTCCACAATTACATTTGATGCTCCTTTAGCTTCTTTAAATAAACAGATTAATATTTTAGAACTTTTTCACGGACCCACACTGGCATTCAAAGATTTTGGAGCCAGGTTTATGGCAAATACTTTGGTTTATTTAAATAAAAATTCAAATAAAGAAATCACAATCCTGGTTGCCACCTCCGGTGATACAGGCAGCGCTGTTGCAAATGGTTTTTATAATGTTGAAGGAGTTAATGTAATCCTGCTTTATCCGAGTAATAAAGTCAGTAAAATTCAAGAACAGCAGCTTACAACTCTTGATAAAAATATTACTGCACTAGAAATTCTCGGAACTTTTGATGATTGCCAAAGCCTTGTAAAAAAGGCATTTCTTGATAAGGATATAACATCAATAAAAAAATTATCATCTGCTAATTCAATAAATTTAGCCAGGCTACTTCCGCAGTCATTTTATTATTTTAATGCATACGCTCAACTGGAGAACAAAAATCTTCAAACTATTGTTTCTGTTCCCAGTGGAAATTTCGGCAACCTTACTGCAGGACTAATTGCAAAAAGGATGGGCCTTCCGGTTACTAAATTTATTGCAGCAACAAATTCTAATGATGTTTTCCCGAAATATCTTGAAACTTCCGAGTATCATCCGAAACCTTCTATCAAAACAATATCAAATGCTATGGATGTCGGTGATCCGAGTAATTTTAAACGCATTTTGGATTTATATAATCACAATCTTTTACAGATAAAAAATGATATTTACAGTAAAAATTTTACCGATGAAGAAACGGTTACAGCAATGAAAGAAGTTTATTCAAATTATAATTACTTAATTGATCCGCACGGTGCAGTGGGTTACTCGGCATTAAAAAATTATATCGGAGAATACAAATTAAATTCATTCAACGGAATTATTTTAGAAACCGCTCATCCAGGAAAATTTGCGGACATAGTTGAAAAATCATTAGGCACAGAAATAGAACTCCCTGATAGGTTAAAAATGTGTTTAACTAAAGAAAAACGCTCGATAAAAATTTCAAGCAGCTATAAAGATTTTAAAGAATTTTTAATGAATTAATTAATTTAAACAAAATTACTTTTTAGAAAGGAAGTAAAATGGAATCAAAAAAGAATGTAGCAATTTTAGGCGGCGGAAATATCGGGTTAGCCATAGCAAAGGGGTTAGAAACTTCCAATTTATATCCCTCTGAGAAAATATATATAACTAAGAGAAAAATAGATTCGTTAAATTCCTATGCAGAAAAAGGTTTTAAAATCACCGAAAACAATAAAAAAGCTTCTGCCGATTCTGAAATTTTAATAATTGCCGTTCAGCCGAAACAATTAAGTGAGTTATTGACGGATATTAAAGATGTTGTTGACGAAAAAAGACATTTAATTATATCGGTTGTTTCTGGTGCAAGCATTAAAATGATTAAAGAATTAATCGGAAAAAATGTTGAAGTTATAAGAGCGATGCCGAATACCGCAATAGCAATTCATGAATCAATGACATGCTTAGCTGCAGATACAAAAACCAACGGTGCACTCACTATTGCAAAAGAAATTTTTGATTCGGTTGGTAAAACTTTGATAATTGAAGAAGAGCTTATGGTTCCTGCCACAGCATTATGCGCTTGCGGCATAGCATTTTTCCTTCGTGCAATAAGAGCCGCTTCCCAGGGAGGAATTGAAATCGGTTTTCATTCGGAAGATGCAATTTTTATGGCTGCTCAAACGGCAAAAGGAGCTGCCTCGCTTTTAGTTAAAACCAATAACCATCCTGAAAGCGAAGTAGACAAAGTTACAACTCCAAGAGGAATTACAATTTCAGGCTTGAATCAAATGGAACATAATGGATTTAGTTCCGCTATGATTAAGGGAATTACTACTTCGGCCGATAAAGCATCTAAAATTTATAGCGGAGAATAATGTTGTAAAAATTTCCGGTTTATTTATTTCATCACATTAACACTAAAAAGAATAAACAAAATAAATTTTCTATTGACATAAGGAATTAAATACATTATCTTTGACACCAATAAAAATGAACTACGAAATTAAAAATATTAAAGATAATAAAAACATGATGGGCATGTGTTGCTGTTGTATGATGATGTGTATGTCATCGCGGGAGGTCACAGCCTAATCCTAAAGCAATTATAAATTTTAGACTTAACCCTTCCCGATAAATTAATTGAGAAGGGTTTTTTTATTATGAATATGACTTAATAATTAATTAAATATTAAAGCTCTTATCGAGAAAGGTTGAGGGATCAGGCCCTGTGAAACCTTAGCAACCGTTCCGGCATAACCGGGAGTCATGGTGCTACCTCCTGCCCGCTGATTGCAAAATCGGCAAGGGAAAGATGAGAGAAGAAGTTTACCAAGCCTCTTCGAAAAATCTTTCCGAAGAGGTTTTTTTTTAATAAAGATTTAATTGATAAAAAATTAAGTATAAAAAGTTTTTCACATAAATATCAAATCATAAATGAAAGGATAGAACAATGAGTAACGAGGACAGAAAACGCGATTACAAATTTGAAACTTTGCAATTGCATGCGGGACAGGCACCCGATCCAACAACAGGGGCAAGAGCTGTACCTATTTATCAAACAACATCGTATAATTTTAACGATGCACAGCATGCAGCAGATTTATTTGCACTGCAAAAATTCGGAAATATTTATACAAGAATTATGAACCCCACATCAGATGTCTTTGAAAAAAGAATTGCGGCTCTTGAAGGGGGTGCGGCAGCATTGGCCACAGCATCAGGCCAGGCAGCACAATTAATTGCAGTAACTACAATTGCTCAAGCCGGAGAAAATATAGTTTCGACAAGCTTATTATACGGCGGAACATATAATCAATTTAAAGTTACTCTGCCACGGCTCGGAATAAACGTTAAATTTGTTGATGGTGATGATCCCCAGGAATTCGAAAAGCTTATCGATCCCAAAACAAAAGCTTTGTATATTGAATCTATCGGTAATCCTAGATTAAATGTTCCGAATATTGAAGAGATAGCAGAAATAGCTCATCGTCATGGTATTCCATTAATTGTCGACAACACTTTCGGTGCTGCCGGGTATCTTGTAAGACCTTTTGATCACGGTGCCGATATTATTACTGCATCAGCAACAAAATGGATCGGCGGTCATGGAACTTCTATTGGCGGTGTTGTGGTAGATTCCGGAAAATTTGACTGGGGAAACGGAAACTTTCCAATTTTTACAGAACCATCTCCGGGATATCATGGTT
Source organism: uncultured Ignavibacteriaceae bacterium (assembly GCA_964498065.1). Taxonomy (GTDB): domain Bacteria; phylum Bacteroidota; class Ignavibacteria; order Ignavibacteriales; family Ignavibacteriaceae; genus FEN-1297. The sequence goes on along the minus strand of CAZCFZ010000009.1, from coordinate 10,741 downwards.
TAGTTTTTAATGATATTTTCGGAAAAGGTTCTCAGTTCGGGAACATCGCATTTATTATCCGTGCTAGAGTAGAAGGATTAAGAGACCTTGGACCTGCAATTAGTCCTTTTAATTCTTTTTTGCTCCTTCAAGGATTGGAAACCCTTTCACTTAGAATCGATAGACATTGCCAAAACGGATTGGCGCTTGCAAAATGGTTGGAACAGCATCCTGCAATTGAGTGGGTTTGGTATCCCGGTTTGGAAAACCATCCTTATCATCAAATAGCTAAAAAATATTTAAGGAATGGATTGTTTGGTTCCATGTTATCATTTGGTATTAAAGGCGGAATTGATGCAGGTAAAAATTTTGTTAATAACGTTCAACTTTCCAGTTTATTAGCGAATGTCGGAGATGCAAAAACCCTTGTTATTCATCCGGCATCCACTACACATCAGCAGTTAAATGAAAAAGAACAAAAAGAAGCAGGAGTATTGCCGGAACAAATAAGAGTATCCGTAGGATTAGAACATATTGATGATATTATCGAAGATTTTGACGAAGCTATAAATGCGGCCGTAAAGCAAACAATTAACGCTTAGTCATCTTAATGTTTCTAACGGGCAGTGAGAAACTAATTGTAATACGCCCGTTAGAATAATTATATTATTTTTTTAATTATTAAATTAGACTTTCGAAAAGATATAAAATGGAAACAGCACTGAACGAATCAATACAAATAGAATCAAAAACCAATTTCATCGAATTGTTAAACAATAACGATTCTTTAAGACTCGAATCGAGACAAAAACTTGATTCAGTACAGGTCGCATATCAAACATACGGTACTTTAAACGGTGACGGAGATAATGCAATATTAATTTGTCATGCTTTAACCGGTAATGCCCATGCTGCAGGTAAAATTACCGAATCCGAATTAGAAAACTCCCAACAAGAGGAATTCTTATTTAAGTACAATCAAATGTTTTTAGGTAAGAAAGGATGGTGGGATGAATTAATCGGTCCGGGAAAAGTTTTTGATACGGAAAAATACTTTATAGTTTGCCCGAACTTTTTAAGCAGTTGTTATGGAACTACAGGACCGGCTTCGATAAATCCGACTACCGGGGAAAAATACGGAATCGAATTTCCTGCCGTTACTGTTCGAGATATGGTAAAAGTTCAATATCTATTATTAAAAAAATTGGGAGTGAACAATTTGATTACCGCTGCAGGCGGTTCTTTGGGAGGAATGCAAGTTTTGGAATGGGCAATTATGTATCCGGAATTTATTAATTCCATTATTCCAATTGCTACTTCAGCAAAGCATTCGCCGTGGTGCATAGCTTTAAATGAAACAGCAAGAGATGCAATTATTAATGATTATGAGTGGAATAATGGGAGTTACAAATCGCAGCCGCAAAGAGGTCTAAGTCTTGCACGTAAGATTGCTATGATCAGTTATAGAAGCGGTGCATCATTTAATGCAAAATTCGGCAGGGAGATCCTTACCGGAGTTAATAACATATTTGATAAAAGAGACCGATTTCAAATAGAAAATTACCTCGACTACCAAGGGAAAAAATTAGTAATTCGGTTTGATGCCAACACTTATCTGTATATTTCGAATGCAATGGATTTGCATGATGTGGGATTTGAAAGAGGTTCGACTAAAGAAGTTCTCGGGAATATTAAAGCAAAAAGTCTAAACATTGGAATTTCTACTGATGTACTATATCCGGCAAATGAACAAATGGATATAGCATCAATGATTCCTAATTCCCAATATTCTCAAATAAATTCTATATATGGACATGATGCTTTCTTAATAGAATTTTCTCAATTACATAAGCTAATTAATAAATTTATAAAATCGTTATAACTCACATTAAGAAACATTTGGAGCATAGTGGTCTACTTGCGGATCAACATTCACTATGCCCCAAGGTGGGCTTAAAGAAGAGAGGCAACATTTTTAATCATTACTCAACATAATTGGATTAAAAAACTTGGTTGTTTGAGTCCGAGATAAGTAACCAAGGCCTTTTTTCCAATTCCCCTTCCTTATATTCTAAATTAAAATGCCTTAATAAAGTCTCTTAAAAAAAATAATCACAAAATTATTAAGGCTTAAATATTTATTATCCATTAATAAAAGAACAGTTCTCTGTTTTTATCCATCATCATTTCCGGTTCACAAAAACGTGTGCCGAAGTTCACAAATACATCAAATCATTTATTTTATATACAATCTTCATTCCAACTTGTTCTTATACATTATTAACAACAAATATCATTTTTTTTACTAAAATCGAAATAATCTTTAATCTATTATTAAATTTCCTTTCTCAGTGCTTGGAAGTGTTAAAAAAGATTTTCTCACGATCGGGAAACATATTTCAGTAAAGTTTTAATATTATTATAAATATTATTTATAATCCCCTTTAATATTCATATTATTAAGGTAAAATAATTTAAGTCGAAAAGGATATTGGCACTATTTTGTATATGGTTTTTTAAATTTTTTACGGTGTTTGGAAAAACGTCTGTTTTATTTACAATGATGGTTTCTTTATCTTTGCAGAAAGTAGTCTAATCATTATTTACTCGAAAACTTAGCAAAGAAAACAAATGAATAAAGAATTCAAGTTTAATTTTGAATTGTTCGAATCGTTTCTGGATATGTGCTTTATCATTTCAGAAAGTGGAGAGATTTTAACTTTGAATAATGCCGTGTATGATACATTAAAAATTGTTGATAGTACTTTAGCCGGTCAAAACTTTTTTGATCTGGTTGAGCCGTCTTTTATTCCAAAGACTAAATCTTTATTTGGCGAATGTATTAAAAGCAGGAAAGAAAAAAGTACATATTCTAAATTTAAATCCGGCGGCCGAATTTATGATGTGGATTTATTTTTTATGCCGTACCCATTTCAAACAAAACAATCAAAACAAAAAAGCTGCTTTGTCTTAGCTAAGGATATAACAGCAGTTAGACAAAGAGAAATTGAACTGATGCAGTTTTATTATGTAGCACAAAATACTGTAAATCCGGTGCAAATTGCAGATCTGCAAGGGAAAATGGTATATGTAAATCCGGCTTTCGTAAATGCCAGCGGCTACAGCAGAGAGGAATTAATAGGTAAAAATCCGAATATTTTCAGCAGCGGAAAACATTCTAAAAAATTCTGGTCCAAAATGTGGAACACAATATCAAGCGGCAAAGTTTGGGTAGGCGAAGTTGAAAATAAGACTAAAAACGGCGAACCTTTTTATACCCAGCTATTAATCTCGCCGATACTGGATCATGAAGGAAAAGTAACAGGATATTTCGGTATACATAGAGATCTTTCAGAAAAGAAATTACTGGAAAAACAATTAATTCATACTCAAAAGATGGAAAGCATCGGTACCCTGGCTGCAGGTGTAGCTCACGAAGTTGGAAATCCTCTCGCCTCTATTTCCGCACTAGTTCAGGTTGTTCAAAGGTCTACAACGGATGAATTTGCTAAAGAAAAATTAGAATTAATTAAAAAGCAGGTTACCAGGATATCTAAAATAATAAGAGATCTTGTTGATTTTTCCAGACCATCAAATTATGAATTACAATTAACAGATATCAATCAAAATATTGTTGAAGCCGTAGAAATAATAAAAGTAGGCGCGAAAGCAAAAGATATAGTATTCGATTTGGATCTAAATAATAAAATACCTTTACTTCCGTTGATTTCCGATCAAATTCAACAAATATTTGTTAACATTTTGCTTAATGCAGTTGACGCAATTTCCGAAAACACTGAAAATACTAAAAAGAATAAGATTTCAGTTTCTTCAGACATAAACGATGATGAGGTAATAATTTCGTTTAAAGACACGGGAAAGGGAATTACAGATGAATATTTATCAAAAGTTTTTGAACCTTTCTATACAACAAAAAAAGAAGGAAAAGGAACCGGACTTGGGCTTTGGGTAAGTTATGGGATCGTTAAGAGTTTCCAAGGTGATATTAAGGTAGAAAGCAAATTAAAAAAAGGTACTACATTTACAATAACATTACCAATTCAACCGTAGCAAAGGGTAAAGATTATGGCAGAAAGAATATTAGTTGTCGACGATGAAGATATAATAAGAGAATCGCTAACTTTTGTACTGAAAAAAGAAGGTTATTATGTACAGGATGCTGAGAATGGGCAGGTAGCATATAATAAACTTCTTGAAGAAACTTTCGACCTGGTAATAACCGATTTAGAAATGCCTGAAATGAAAGGCATTGAATTGCTTGAAGAGATTAAAAAATTAAATATTCAAACATCGGTAATAATAATTACGGCATTCGGATCTTTAGATACGGCAATTTGTGCATTAAGAAGCGGAGCAAGCGATTATCTATTAAAACCTGTAGAATTTGACGAACTCCTAATTAAAATAAAAAGACTTTTTGATGTAAAAAATTTGCTGCTTGAGAACCGGTTATTAAGAAAAGAGGTTCAGCGTAATTTTGATTTTGAAAATATCATAGGTAAAAGCCCTGCAATCAAAAAAATTTACGAAATGATTCAAACAGTTGCTGAGACAGATACTACCGTATTAATTACTGGTAAGAGCGGAACGGGTAAAGAGCTCGTCGCAAGAGCACTTCATTATAATAGTAAAAGAAGAGGTAAACCGCTTATTGCAGTAAATTGCGGCACTATTACGGAAAACTTAATTGAAAGTGAACTATTCGGACATAAAAGAGGTGCATTTACAGGTGCAATTTCGGATAAGGAAGGACTGGTAAAAGCTGCTGACGGAGGAACTTTATTTTTAGACGAGATTAGCGAACTGCCGCTACAGCTTCAGGTTAAACTACTTCGTGTTCTTCAGGAAAAAGAATATACTCCTGTCGGTTCGACTTCTGCTATTTCAGTAAATGTAAGATTCATTGCTTCGACAAATCGAGAGCTGAAAGAAGAGGTAGCAACCGGGAGATTTCGAGAGGATCTTTATTATCGTTTAAACATTGTCGAAATAAATTTACCTTCACTTAAAGACCGAGAGGAAGACATACCGCTTTTAGCAGACCATTTCTTAAGCAAGTATAGAACGGAATTGAACAAAAATATTAAAGGAATTGATCCTGATGCAATGAGAGCGTTAATGGCTTATGAATGGAAGGGAGAAATTAGAGAATTAGAGAATATTATGGAAAGAGCGGTGATATTTAGTAAAAATGATTTTATAACAATTAAGGATTTACCGCAGGTTTTCAATTCAAAAACTAGTACAACCGACTTTTCAAAGATGGGCTCTTTGGAAGAATCCGTAAGGAAATTTGAAAGAGATTATATTTATAAAGCACTTGAAAATAATAACTTTGATAAAGAAAAAACGGCAGATATTTTAAAGGTAGGCCTCTCAACTCTCTATAGAAAGCTAAAAGAATTGGATATAAAAGCTTAATTTAGATTACTTAAATTTTGTAATTATTCAGGAATTGTCTTTTCTCAATTCTTAAAATACCATGCATATCATTTTCACATGCGGGAACAATTTAATAAAATTGATTTTTAATCCCCTTATTATTCGGCTTTTTTAATTAAAAATAAGCTAAAAATGAAATATTTTTATTTTAGATTTTAATGTCTTTTTCTGGCACGCAATTCGCCTAATATATTAAACCTAATAGTCTCTAATTATTTTTTTCTACACAATTAAGATATTTTGTGATGAAAAGTATTGTTGTTTATAGCTCAGATTCCAATATATGTTTGAGTCTGTTAATGTATTTGCAAAACGATTATAGTGTAACCACTACTACCAATCTGGATGTCTTGCGAGTTATGGCAAAATATATTACATTCGATATGGTCATAATTGATGCCGAACCTTCAAAAGCTATTGAGACTACCTGTAAAGAAATAAGAGAACAAAACTCAAGTATTCCTATTATTCTTACTTACGTTTATGAAAATAATTCCAAAGTATTCGACAGCAATTTAAGAAAATATGCGAGTTCTATTTTTTATAAGCCGTTTGATTTAACAGAAGTAACGAAGGAACTGACCGGATTATTAGTATAGGGTTAGGAAGAAGATAATTATAATTAAGTGGGGATGATTAAAAAGGAGGCAACGATGTTAAACTTTAAAAACATTCTTGTACCTACTGACTTTTCTGAAAATTCCATTAATGCACTCGAATTTGCTCTTTATCTTGCGAAACAAAGTAAATCTATAATTCATGTACTTCATATTATTGAACCTATTAGCCGTTCAAAAACTTTTAACGATAATTTTTCCGAATTAAAATTCGAAAAGTCGAGATTTCTTGATGCGGAAGAGGAACTTAGAAGGTTTGTAAATCGAATATCTCTTCAAGGAGTTCAAATAGTTGAAGCACTTGATCCCGGGAAACCTCATGAGCAAATTTTAAGTTATTCGCGTCACCATAATATTGATCTTATTGTGATTGCTTCCCATGGTTGGACCGGTTTAACAAACATGACCACCGGAAGTATAGCAAACAAAATTTTACGCTCATCGGAAGTACCGACCATTCTTGTTAAATCAAATACCTTAGTTACACAGAAAGGTATTCAGAACCTAAAAAGTACTTTTGCGGAAAACTGGGTTGGATAATTTTTATATTCAAGTGTATATGCTTCTTAGTACTTGGATGAATACTATAATTCACAAATTAAGGTACTAATAAGTGATGCTTTTGCAGAACAATATGAAAAAAGGGAATGTAAATTCTATTCCTATTACCAAGTAGATTATCAATAAACTTATCAATAAGTTTGCTTATCAAAATTTTAAAATCATACTAGATTTAATTTATGAAATCGTGGGAAAAATTTGACGAATTAATTATTTCTACGGATAAATCCAAACTTAATTTGGAGTTAATATACAATTTTTTAAGTACGGCATACTGGTCAAAGAACAGGTCAACAGAAATCATAGACAAATCAATTAAGAATTCACTGTGTTTCGGAGTTTATTATAAAAACGAACAGATCGGATTTGCACGAGTAGTAACTGATTTTTCTATTTTTGCTTATCTGGCAGATGTTTTTATCATTGAAGCTTTTCGAAGTCGGGGTATAGGTAAAAAATTAATTCGAACCATATTAAATTATTCCGAATTACAAGATATTAAAAGATGGATGCTTGCTACTTCAGACGCTCATAAATTTTATTCTCAGCTTGGATTTACAAATTTGTATAAGCCTGAAAAATTTATGGAAATGATAAAGAATAAAAATTAATTAAAATTTATTCCATTAATTCAACAAAAGTCCAATTATTTCATTTAACTTTTATTTGTAAATATTTTAAATTTAATTTACTTCTTCATTTTCAAAACAAGATAAATCAGAAAATTTCACTTACACCAAAATACGCTTCAATTAATTTCAAATCAGCAATACTGAATTTCGTACAAATTATTTTATAAAATATAAATCGATACCATCAATCAAAATCAGTCTGCATTGAAGGATTCCGGTAAAATTCAAAGAAACGGTGAATCTGTCTGGAAGTTGTTCTAGAAGCGGAAAGAGCAGGAATATTATTCTCATTAAAAAATTCTGCGTTCTCTGTTTCTAAGCTCGTGCTTTTACTGCCTCCTAATAATTTACATAAAAAAATTATTTTATAAATATGAAATGGAAACGGAGGATAATGCCCTTGTTTTGTTCTATCATAAACAGCAAGTACTTTTTCAGCTTTTACATTAAATCCCGATTCTTCAATTACTTCTCTTTCCGCAGCTTGGGAGGGAGATTCATTAGGATCGGCCCATCCGCCCGGCAAAGTCCATCCTCCGTCAATCTTTTCTTTCACAAGCAGTATTTTATTATCCTTAAAGACTGCAGCTCTAACATCTACTTTTGGAGTCTGATAACCATCGGCATTTTTGAATAATCCCTTGATAAATTTTAAATCACCATCGGAATTTTCGGCCATCATTTGTGCGGCAATTTCTCGTACTTGTTTAAATCTTTCTATATCAAATTCATTTTCAGAATATGTTAATCCGTTTTGGGCAATTGCCGCTAGACTTTTTGCCCACTCCAGCCATTTAGGTTCCATACAAACACCTGAATTTTTAACAACTTTTAAATATCTAATGACAAATATAACTTCTCTTTCCTTTTTATCTATGCATTTTTATTTTAATACATAAGTCTTCTTTTATTATTTGTAATAATGAAAAAATTTATAGCTGTAATATTTATAACTTTGATCGTTGCAAAGGTTCGGTTTGCACAGACAGTAAAAGATTCCCTATCTAAAAGTAAAATAAACTATGAAAGACTTTCTTTAATAGCCGGAATAACGGGCGGCGCTTTTATTTACGGATACACCGTCCAAAACAATCTTTGGTGGAAGGGCGATAAAAGTAATTTTCACTTTGTGTGGAAACAGGACTGGGTTTATGCGCTCGGGGAAGATAAATACGGGCACTTTTTCTTTCCTTACTTAGTTACAAATATTTATTCACAAGCTTTAGAATGGGCAGGTTTTGACGAAGAAAAAAGTTTATGGTACTAAAGTTCATTTGCATTAGCATACGAAACTTTTGTTGAAATTCGTGACGGATTTTCAAAACAATGGGGATTCAGCTGGGGAGATTTTTCCGCAGATTTCCTTGGTTCAGCATATCCAATCCTCCAGCATAAGATACCGGTTTTAAAAAATTTCAATTTTAAAATAAGCTTTTATCCTTCCGATAGATTTAAGCATGGTTTCCATAGAGTTATCTTCGATGATTATGAAAGTACTTACGACTGGCTAAGTATAAACGTACATAATCTTTTACCTGAAGGAATAAGTAAATTTTATCCCGGATTTATAAATTTAGCAATCGGACATAGTGTAGAAAAGCTTGATAATCTTGGCGGGGGTAATCATCGGTTTTACATTGGATTAGACTGGAACTTTGAAGCACTGCCCAGAAACGGCTGGTTTTGGAATCTTTTAAAAAGAAATTTAAACTATTACCGCTTCCCTTCTACCATGATTCAAATTTATCCTCATGTCATCTGGTACGGCTTGAAGTTTTAAAATCTAAAATTGAAAAAATAGAACACTAACAACACGGATTTAACCGATTTCAACGGATTTTAAAATGAATAATTTCTCTTCATAATTTTTAAATTATTTATTTAACAATAATAGCTTTATTCAATAGATTAGATCTTAATCTTTTCCACAAGATGTGCCAGTGTACTTGATAAGCGTTTAACGATTAACGAAAATAAATTTTCTTTTAGATCATTTTTCTTGTTTCATTTATTAATTACTTAAAAACTTCTTTTCAAGAATTCTAGTTAAAATACAACCATAAATTTATTTCGCAATTTATTTTTTAGTTTATATTTCACTAATTTATTGAGGCCCTATTTCCCGTTTTAATTTCTCATACATTTCTTTAATAATTGCTTCTTTATCTCCTCCGACAGTCAATCGTCCGTTAGTTATAGGATCTCGAACTATTGGAGCCAATACCACTTTATTGTCAATAATAACCGCAATCTTTTTCCCAACATTCTTAGTCGTTATTTCCTTAAATTTTTCAGTAGCATAATCCTTCAGCTTTATGTTTAAGAAAAGTATTTTTTCCCTGCTGTACATTGATGAATCTATCTTGCATGAGTCAAAATCTTTTACGGTAATAAGCGGTTTTGGATTAAGGCAAAGTGTATCGGTTAAAAATTCAACAGCTATTTTGTTATTCATACCGGTGCAAGAATCTAATGGAATTACAGCATACAAACCGGTTTCCAAATTTTTTGTCTGAGGAAATAAATTTAATAACGGTAAAAGCAATATGAAAGATATTAATATTTTTTTCATGATATTATATTTTTATTTTGTTATAAAATTATTATTTCAGTTTAAATACAATTTATGATTGTATTATTACTTTATTAAATATTAAAAAATATACTTAAATCTAAACCGGGTAAAAATGATATTTCTCCACCGCCTATAGGTGCTCCTTGTAACTTTTTTCTTATTTCTTTATGCATAACCTCAGCTTGAATTCCGATGTTTATATCAATTCCTATCTCTTTTAAAATATAAAAATACCTTCCAACTCGAAAATCCCCATAAAGATTTTTATCTATATTAAAATCATCTTCATGTCTTACATAATCCAAACCATATAATAAATACCAGCTTGGATGATTTGATGACTTTGAATCCTGACCAAATTGAAGTCTTAAATCACCTAAAATAGAAATAACATTTTGATTTGGCCAGGTTCCTGCACTCATTCCAACTTGAAATGCATTAAATTGATAATGCATACCAATATTTAAACACTCAAGTAGTCCAATGCCCGCTGATACATTGAGTTTGCCTTGGGAATATATTTTTTGAGTAAAGCTTGTAAAGATGATCATTATAAAAATGAAGAAAATTTTATTCTTAATAAATATTATTGTACTATTATTCTCGTTTTGTCTCCAAGCGTGTCTAAATGCAGTTTCCATATCCCCGCCTATAATATCGTGGCTATTTATTTCCTACTAAAAGTAGGAATATTTTTTGTTAAATGCACAACAATTCTAACTACCTTTAACCTTAAACCGCCAACAAACCAATTAAACAAGATTCTGACTTCCGCCAGAATGACAACTTGGTATTGTCATATCGAATCCGCTTTAGCGGGTGAGATATCTCCTGATCTTTATTAAAAAAATGATTTGTTTTAAATAGTATCAAATGATACCAAAGGAAAGACACAATAAATTAAGAATCAGCCG
>CAZCFZ010000008.1:48600-87277 GCA_964498065.1 uncultured Ignavibacteriaceae bacterium | reverse complement strand
AGCATCTTAACGATTCTTTGATGCTTGTTACGGCTTTGAATCCTCATATCGGTTACGACAATGCAGCAAAAGTGGCAAAGAAGGCACATAAAGAAAACAAGACTTTAAAAGAAGCTGCTGTTGAATTGAATCTATTAACTGCAGAAAAATTTGATGAAGTAGTTCGGCCTGAAAATATGATAGGTCCTAAAGCATAATTTAGAGGTTTGACATCTTGCCACAAATTACTAAAAGCAAAACTAATTTTTCTTAAATAATGAACCCGTTTTCATCTTGGGAACGGGTTGCTCTTTAAAAAGGGTGAGTAAAATGAACTGGAACGGAATTTTTTCTCTTCTTTTTGCCTGCATCGAATTTGTATTGCTTATCAACTTATTTGTCTTTGCAGAGAAAAATCCAATCAATAAAATGATAGCGTTATTAGTTGCCCTTCTGGCAGTTTATCAGACCATTGAATTTATAATATGTAATTTAGATTTGAAATATCCTTTGTTGGTATATCTAGCTTTTGTTGATATTTCTTTTTTACCGCCTTTAAATTTATTATTTAATTTTAGGTACTGTAATTATAATCAAAAAATATTAAGACTAATATTTATTCCTGCTTTATTCTTTATTATATATTATTCATTCTTTATTGAAAAATTTACGGTTGTTAAATGCGCTGTTTTTTATGCATCTTATAATTATCCTCTTGGATTTTTGTTCGGCCTATTCTATTACATCCCGATAGTTATTTCAATATTAATTTTATTCCTTTACAGAAATAAATTAAAAGGTACTATAAAAGTAAATCGGATTAATGTAATTTTGTACGGCGAATTATTTATTGCATTACCTGTGGTACTGGCCTTCCTGTTGTCCGCGTTTCATCAATATAATTTGTTAAACAGTATTGAGAGTATTATGTGTAAATTTGCATTTGTATTTGCAGTTTGCCTGGTTTATTTTGCTTTAAATAATAAGAAAGTACTTAATGAATGAAACTATTTTGAACATTTATTTAATAATTAATAATGATCTTGTTGTTGAGTTCAGAGCAATTGGATATGAAATGGAAGGCGGAGACGATAACAAGATTAGATTTTTAAAAAGTAAAGCAGTAGAAGACTTTCCGCATGCTTACCATTTCGATGCACCGTCAAATGCAAAAGGAAACTTTATGCCTTATAGAAAATTCTCTAAGCTTGAAAAAAGAGGCAGGCAGTTTGAACTATTCGAGGAGATATTTTCAAATTTTAATGTTCCGCAAAACCCGCTTATATGTGTTACTCCGGTAGTAGATGGTAAAATTATAGCGGGTGAATAAATCAACTTTAGTATATAAACATTTCATTACTTAATTTTAATTTTGGTTTTGGAACTTGAATTCTAATCGTGACAAGTTAAAAATCAGGTCTAAGAATATTAAATGCATAAATAAATTATAAAAAAGCTTAAGAAGGTAGGACGGTAAAATGAGAAAAATCATTTTGTTTTTTATCATTCTTTATTCAATAGCTATGGCAAAATCAGACATTCAATTTGCCGGAAACATTAAATCGCATAAAATCCTTAATAATGGTATCGAATTTATTTTAGACAATGCTCTGTTCAATATATATGTAGTAGAAAATAATATAATCCGTTTCCGGTATACCGATAAAAAAATTTTTTCTCATGCTCCGTCATATGCGGTAATTGAAGGCAAATCAGGCGATGCAGAAAATAAACAGACTGAAGCAAAATTTACTTTTAAAAATAAGGGTAAATATTTTCTGCTCACCACATCCGATTTGAATGTTGAGATTTATAAATCACCCTGCCGCATATCAATATTCGATAAAGATATGAACTTGATTAATGAAGATGAAAAAAGCTTTGGTGTAAGCTTTGTAGGAGAAAGCGTTAAGTGCTATAAAAAGCTTTTTAACGATGAAAGATTCTTCGGCTTAGGCGAAAAAACCGGAAACCTGGATAAACGCGGGAACCAGTACACAATGTGGAATACAGATCATCCGGCGTATAACAATACCTGGGATCCGCTGTATGTTTCCATACCGTTTTTCATTGGAGAAAGAGAACACAAAGCATACGGAATATTCTTCGATAATACATATAAATCCTACTTTAACATGGGAGCCAGCAACAACCGATTTTACTGGTTCGGTGCAGACGGCGGCGAGATGAATTACTATTTCATTTACGGACCCGGAATAAAAACAGTTATTTCATCCTACACTGAACTTACCGGCAGGATGCCTCTTCCACCCAAGTGGGCGCTCGGATACCAGCAAAGTAAGTGGAGCTATTACCCGGAATCTGAAGTGAAGAGAATTGCACAAACATTCCGAGACAAAAAAATTCCATGCGATGTTATTTACCTGGATATTGACTACATGAATGGTTACCGGGTTTTCACTTGGAATAAAGATAGATTCCCCAATCCTCCTAAAATGTTAAGCGAACTTAAGGATGAAGGATTTAAAATTGTTCCCATAATAGATCCTGGAATTAAAGCGGATACTAGTTACTTTGCGGCAAAAGAAGGATTGAAGAAGGATTTGTTCGTTAAATATCCCGATGGAGTTGTTTATGAAGGACAGGTATGGCCGTCCTGGTCTTATTTTACGGACTTCACGAAAAAAGAAGGCCGAGACTGGTGGGGAGAAAAACTTTCAGTAATGCTTAAGCAGGGTGTTGAGGGATTTTGGAACGATATGAACGAGCCTTCCGTTTGGGGACAGGCTTTCCCGGATATGGTTCAATTCTATGATAACGGATTCGGTGCTTCTCACAGAAAAATTCACAATGTTTATGCTCTTGAAGAAGCAAAGGCAACTTATGGTGCCTTTCTTAAATATTCTCCCAACAAAAGACATTTTATGTTAACCCGTGCGGGTTTTGCCGGCATACAAAGATATTCGGCGGTTTGGACAGGCGATAATGTTTCCAACGAAGAATCTCTTAGGCTTGCATGTACCATGCCTCTCGGAATGGGATTAAGCGGGCTGCCTTTTGTTGGTTCGGATGCAGGCGGCTTTATCGGAGTTCCTTCTCCAGAGCTTTATACAAGGTGGATGGAACTTGGCGCATTTACACCTTTCTTCCGCGGTCACTCGGCAATTAACCAGAAAGACAAAGAGCCTTGGGCATTCGGGCAGGAAGTTGAAGGCTGGGTTAGAAATATAATTTCGTTACGATATGAAATGCTGCCGTTTTTATACAATGAATTTTATAACTCAACCCAAACCGGCCTGCCTATTATGCGGCCGATGTTTCTGAATTATCAGGATGATGATGAATGCTATACCGGTGCGGCGCAGTATCAATTTATGATTGGTGAAAATTTACTGGTTGCACCTGTGTTCAACGAGCACAGCAATTTCAAAAAGCTTTATCTGCCTGATGGTAAGTGGTACGATTGGTGGACCGGAAAAATTTATAATGGACATCAATGGATTATTGTAGATGCACCGGTTTATCAAATTCCGTTTTTTATAAAGCAAGGAGCATTTATACCGATGCAGGATGTAGAACAGTTTGTCGGTGAGAAAAAAATGACTGAACTAAAAGTTGTCGTCTTTCCTTCCCGGGATAGTAAATATTCATTTTATGAGGATGACGGCCTCAGCTATAATTATAAAGAGGGTAAATATTCATTAACGGATTTTGAATCAAAACTTGGAAATAGTTCGAGGGAAATTAACATTAAGAATATTCATGATGGTTATAATACAGGCCGGAAAAATTATTTGCTTAAAATATTAAATACGGATAATGTTGCAGAAGTTTTTGTTAACGGGATTAAGCTTAATAAATTTAAAAATGAAGATGATTTACATAATACAGATAATGGATATTTTTATGACGATGGTGTAAAAACATTATTTGTTAAAGTGAAGAATGAAAAAAGTTTAGAAATTAAATACTGAATAATTTCTGAAATAGTATTTAAATCAGGTTTGTGTAAATCGAGAATTTTTTCAGCAATAACTGCATGGTGCATGTTTGAATTTCAATTAAGATTTGCATCCTGATAAACAACATATCTCATTTGTAATTATTTTTAAAATTTAATTATTAAGGATAAATTGCATAATAAGATTTTTTATATTTGAAAATTAGCAATGCTAAAGAATATAAAACACATTAAAATAATTTTTACGATTTTAATTTTGGTAATAACAAAAATTAATCTGGAAGGTATGCCTTTGTTTGTAAGTGATAAAAGTAATGCCCTGCATGAGGAAATAAAACATACTGCCGGCAAAAAAAATTTAAATAAGTATTATTCCGATAA
This sequence comes from uncultured Ignavibacteriaceae bacterium, assembly GCA_964498065.1. Lineage (GTDB taxonomy): Bacteria > Bacteroidota > Ignavibacteria > Ignavibacteriales > Ignavibacteriaceae > FEN-1297. The sequence goes on along the minus strand of CAZCFZ010000008.1, from coordinate 82,995 downwards.
AAAACTCGGTTCATTTGTAGAAAATGGTAAAACCTATTTTAGATTATTTGCGCCGGATGCGAAAAGTGTTACACTTATGACATTTCAAAAAGTTTCGGATAAAACCGGAAATGAATATAAAATGCATGAAGATGACGAAGGCATTTGGGAAACTTCAATAGACGGTGAAAATTATGGTTTGTATTACGGATACAAAGTTTTTAATCCCAAATATCCTTCAACTAAAGATGTAATTTGCCTTGATCCTTATGCTAAAGCTGTTGCTTCATTCAATACCTATTACACGCCACGCCGTGCAATTGTTGTGAAAGACGGCAATTATGATTGGCAGGGAGACCATTGGATACAGCGTGACTGGAGAGATTTAATAATTTATGAAATGCATATCAGGGATATGACGGCCGATCCTTCATCCGGTTCCGATAAACCCGGAACGTATGAAGGATTAATAGAACACGGCAAAACGGGCGGAATAGATTATATTAAAAAATTAGGTGTTAATACTGTTGAATTAATGCCGTCGCAGGAATTTGCCAATATCGAAATACCTTATGAGGATTCCTTAAACGGAAGTTATAATACGTGGAATCCTTATGAACGCAATCATTGGGGATATATGACCGCCGCTTTTTTTGCGCCTGAAACTTATTACAGTGAAGGGAAATTAAATTGGGATACATGGAGCGGAGCAACTACAAAAGCTATTTCTGATTTTAAGGATATGGTAAAGGCATTCCATAAAGATGGAATTGCAGTCATTATGGATGTAGTTTATAATCATATATCCGAATATGAACTTGGTAATCTCAAACAAATCGATAAGGATTACTATTTTCGTTTGGATAAGAGAGGAAATTTTATTGCTCAAAGCGGCTGCGGTAATGATTTTAAAACCGAGAGGCCGATGGCCCGCAGAATGATTATTGAAAGTATTCTTTATTGGATGAAAGAATATCATGTTGACGGCTTTAGATTCGATCTCGGCAAATTAATAGATTGGGAGACTATTGAAGAAATTACAATGGAAGCAAAAAAGTTAAACCCCAATGTTATACTTGTGTGTGAACCCTGGGGAGGCGGATATGATCCGGCAGGTTTTTCATTGCGCGGCTGGGGGAGCTGGAATGATCAAATTAGAAACGGTATTAAAGGAGAAAATCCTATTAACGGGCTTGGTTGGATTTTCGGCAAGTGGTACGGAAATAATGATCCTACCAGAATTAGAAGTTATGTTAACGGAACTTTAGTACGGGATACATTGGGTCTATTTCAGAAAAAAGAACATTCGGTAAACTACCTGGCATCCCATGACGGATATACACTTGGAGATTTTATTAGAATCGGGACGGGTGCAGTAAAACCGGATGATGTAATAAAGGTTGTTGATTCTTTTGTAAAGCTTAATCCGCTGGAATTGAAATTGAATAAACTGGCTGCGCTGTTCCTTTTTACATCACAAGGCATAACCATGATTCAGGAAGGTGCGGAGTTTGCCAGAACTAAAGTTATACCTTATAATGAAGATATTCCCGATACGAATAAAGGAAGAATTGATAATAACAGCTATAATAAGGATAATTCCACAAATTATATAAACTATAAACATGCCGAAATCAATTCCGATCTAGTTGATTATTATAAAGGTCTGATTGCATTAAGGGAAAAGTATCCGGCTTTTAGAAGGGCAAAATATAGCGATGTGGTTTTTTATAAAACAAATGATAATCCGTTTGCTTTAGGATATCATCTTAATTACAACGAAGAACATTTTATAGTTCTATTTAATGCAAACAGAGAAAAAACCGAAAGCTTTAATCTGCCTGAAGGTGAATGGGAAATTTTAGCCGATAAAGATAAAGCGGGTTTGAAACCTCTAGGCAATATTTCAAATTCTGTTGATATTTTACCTTCAACAGGAATGGTCTTAATAAGAAAATAAATAAGTTACATTCATTCTTTTTGAATTTATAATGATCCTGACTTTGTTTTTACTTAGACTTATTTTTATTGACATTCCTAGAAATTTTATAGAATTTATTTTTATAAGATTCTGAAATTTTAAACGGTGCTCGATTCGACGCTTATTTTAAAAAGTTTTTACGGGTGTATTAATTTATTTTTTGAAGTTAAGGTATGATTTCAAATTTGTTAATATATGTAATATAATTTATTGCAACGTTATAAAATCGACAGAATAAAAATAAAGAGGAGGTTAAAATGGGTGACGATGAAAATACTACTATTTATAAACACGAGAAAAAAACTACTGTAAAAGACTGCGGAATGTCGGGCGGAATATATGGGATGGCTTTCATTGGAGCGGCAATCTATTTTATTCAGCAAGCTGCCACATTCTGGATGGGCGTGCTGGGTATACTTAAAGCTATTATCTGGCCGGTGCTTTTAATGTATAATCTGCTGGATTTTTTAAAGATGTAATGAATTTTGTATCAGATCAAGCTTGGATTAATTATTGTAAAATTATTCCGGAGTACTCAGGTTAAAATTACTGGGAATTTGATTTTGAATTTCTTTGTCATGATATAATTCCCCCGATTTTTATCATTTAAGAAATAATATATTGAGAATGGTATTAAGTGTAAAAATTGATCACTTCTCAGTTTATATAAAAATTAATTCTAAAAATAGAGAACAGTATTAAAGAATATCCACATTTAAAAGCCTTACAACCACGAATTTTCTATTATTTGAAGCTATAATACTTATTTTTTATATGGAACACTTTTTGTCGTTTATTAATAAATTATAGTAAAATTAATGAAGAATTAAATATCGATCAGAATTGGGGATTAGTAATGCCATCCAGCTCGAAATATGAAAGAAAACAAATAGCAATAATGGGGAGGCAGAGAGTTGGTAAATCTTCACTCGTAAAAGCCTTAGCCGCAAAGAACATAAACACTACTGATGTTGATGCAGATCCGAGTTTAAATAAAAATAAACAAGTGATGGAACTTTTACCTTTCGGTCCGCTGGTTTTAATAGATACAATCGGAATTGATATTGAAGGTGAACTAGGTAAAAAAAGAGTAAGTGATACGATTAAAACTATATCCTATACGGATTTGGTTATACTTGTACTGGATGCAAGAGAAAATATTTCCAATAAGGAATGGGAACTTCTTAGTTATCTGGACAAAATTTCTGTCCCTTATATAATCGCTGTTAATAAAATTGAATTTGGAGTTAACCCGGATCTCCTTTCTGAGATAAAACTTTTACATACCACACACTATGAAATTTCATGCTCTGAAAATGTGGGAATAGACAGCCTAAAAACTAAAGTGATGCGAATGCTGCCGCAATCGGATAATCAACCTTTAATAAGCGATATAGTTAGTCAAGGTGACGTTGTTGTGCTTGTAGTTCCAAATGATCTGGACAAGCAGAAGAGAAGACAGATAATTCCGCAAATTCAAACAATTAAAGAAGCGCTTGATGATGATGCAACGGTTGTGGTAACTAAGGTTAAGGAATTGAGATCAACACTATATGCTTTGAAAAATCTTCCCGACTTGGTGCTGGCCGATAGCCAGGCAGTAAAAGATATTTTTTCAGAAGTTCCTGAAGATATGAAACTAACCACTTTTTCTATATTAAATGCACGAAACAAGGGAGACTTGCAGGCATTTATAAAGGGATTAAAGGTTATTAAAACACTTAAGGACAAAGATAAGATATTAATAACCGAAGCATGTAATCATCATAATAAAAACTACAGTTTAGGAAAAGAGGAAATTAAAAATTGGCTTAAGCTTAAGTCGGAGAAAAATTTAATTTTTGACGTCCACAATGGAATGGATTTCCCCGCAGATCTATCCGATTATAAGTTGATTGTTTATTGCAGCGGCTGTACTATAACCCAAAAAATTATGCAGTCAAAAATTAAGCAGGCAATTTCTTTAGATATACCGGTTGTAAATTATGATACTATTATAGTAAGCGGAAACGGCATAATTCCGCGAGTATTGCTTCCTTTTGAAAATGCTGCAATTGAATGGGAAAAAACTTTTTAAATCCATTACACGAATAATATTTTTTAATAACTCAGTATCTATTTCTTAAACTTTCCCCCAAAATCACTTATAAACCGTTGCTCAATAATAATTATTGGCTATTGCGAATTGAATATCTCTTTTGAAAAAAAGTTTACCATTCTTAGGAAAAACAAAAAATTCACCACTAACGATATTAAAATTGATATTTAAAATCATTTTCTTTTTAAAAATTTATGGCACTTAATATGAGTATTATTCCGGGGATAACACGAAAAATGTATTTACAAGATATTTAAAAAAGTTGTAAAGCTAATTCTCGCAATTTGATTATAACTGAAGTCAATTATAAAAAGAAAAATTTAATAGATTTATAATTAATAAAAGGGAACCAACATGTCTATAATTGCAATCATTGATGATGATCCTGATGTTTTAGATGCCAGCAGTTTAGTACTTAAATCAAAAGGATACGAAGTTATAACTGCGACCAACCCGGATGATGGTTTTAAAATAGTAAAGGAAAACAAACCCAGCCTTATAATTTTAGATGTAATGATGAATGAACCGGATGACGGTTTTTTTCTTGCGCAAAAATTTAGAAGAGAAAAAATAAATACGCCTATTTTAATGTTTACCTCCGTGTCGAAATCATTCGGAGTTGATTACGGCATAAATGAAATGGTGCCGGTAGATGAATTTGTTGAAAAACCGATTTCTTCCGAGCAGTTAATTGAAAAGGTTGAGAAGTTATTAAAAGAGAAAGCAGGGAGGTAATTATGCTGGTTTTGGAAAAAAATTCATTGTCTGAAGAAATAGAGGGACTTGTTAAAAAATACGGTACCGACCGTTCGGCATTGCTGCAGATTCTTCAGTCTATTCAAAGAAAGTACAAATATATATCCGACTTTGCACAGCAGGAAGTGGCAAAACTATTAAATATTCATCCGGTAGAAGTTTACAGCGTAATAACATTTTATTCTTTTTTATACTCCGAGCCGATGGGAAGAAATATAGTTCGTCTCTGCCGTACCATTTCATGTGATCTCGCCGGTAAAGATTTGGTGGAAGCGGCCGTTAAAAGGGAACTTGGGATTTCGTTTGGTGAGACAACCAAAGACAAAAGAATTACCCTGGAATATACAAATTGTCTCGGCATGTGCGATCAAGGGCCTGCTATGCTGGTTAATGAAAAGGTTTATACGCATCTCGATCCCGAAAAAGCCGTCAATATATTAAATGAAATTAAGTAGAGGGAAATATGGAAAAAGTATTTGAAAAGAATAAAAAAAGAACGGGACCGGTAATATTTTCAAAATATACAAGGGGCGAAGCTGTAAAAAAAGCCCTTGAATTAGGCAGGGAAAATATACTTTTTGAAATGAAAGATTCAGGACTAAAGGGAAGAGGCGGTGCAGGCTTTCCGACATCTACAAAATGGATGCTGACGGCTGCTTCAATTGCGGAAAAAAAATTTATTGTATGTAATGCAGACGAAGGCGAACCCGGGACATTTAAAGATAGAGTACTATTAATTGAATATCCCGAATTGGTTTTTGACGGAATGGTTGTGGCCGGATATGCAATAGGAGCAAAGACGGGTATCGTATATCTTCGAGGTGAATATGAATATATGCTGGAATATCTTGAAGAATATCTGGACAAAATGAGGCAAGATAATCTCCTCGGCAGAAATATTTTAAACAAGGCCGGTTTTAATTTTGATATTACTATTCGCCTAGGTTCTGGTGCTTACGTATGCGGTGAAGAAACAGCTTTGATAGAATCACTCGAAGGGAATAGAGGTGAGCCTAGAAATCGTCCTCCTTACCCTGTAAACACAGGTTATTTGGGATATCCGACAGTTGTTAATAATGTTGAAACTTTAGCTTCGGTAGCTCATATAATAGTTAAAGGAGGAACATGGTTTAAAAAATTCGGAACAGATAAGTCAACGGGTTCTAAATTATTTTCTGTTTCCGGTGATTGTGAAAAACCGGGCGTTTATGAATTGCCATGGGGAACTAAAATAAACGAGCTTCTTAAAATAGTGGAGGCAAAAAATACAAAAGCTGTACAGGTAGGAGGCGCATCTGGAATTTGTATTCCTAAGTCTCAATTCCACCGCGTGCTTGCTTATGAAGATGCTGCCACCGGCGGATCGATCATGGTTTTTAACGAAAACAGGAGAATGATTAAAGTACTAAAAAACTTTATGGAATTTTTTATTGAAGAATCCTGCGGTCAGTGTACTCCTTGCAGGGTCGGAAACCATAAACTAATGGAAGGTATATCAAAAATAGAAAAGGGGGATTATACTTTTTCATATATAAATAATTTAAAAGAACTGGGGAAAACAATGCAGGTTGCATCAAAGTGCGGATTGGGGCAGTCCAGCCCGAATTCATTCATTTCTATTATAGAAAATTTTAAAGAGGAGATCTTTCACATAAACGGGAAAGGTAATTAATATGGGAAAACATGATAATAGAATACCGGTTAGTCAGAAGCCGTTAATTGTTGAAAAGCCGCAGGATATTTCTGATATAGGCGGAATGATATCTATTCAAATAAATGAAAAAAAAGTTTCTGTCCCTTTGGGGACAACAATCCTAGAGGCATGCCGGCAGAATCAAATTCATATTCCTACTCTGTGCCATCATCCTGATTTATGTATTGCAGGTGTTTGCCGAATTTGTGTGGTTGATGTGGAAGGAATGCGAACTCTTCAAACAGCATGTTCGTTTCCCATTACTTCTCCTATTAAAATTCGAACTTCAACCGAAATGGTCAGAAAAGCAAGGAGACATATAATAGATCTTCTTTTAAGCGAACATTACGGAGAATGTTATTCATGCTTTAGAAACGGGAATTGCGAACTACAATCCTTAGCAAAAGAGTACGGAGTCGACAATTATACGTTCGGGCATGCGGAAAGGCCGAGGTACGAAGTAGATAAATCATCGGCAGCGGTTATACGGGATATGAGTAAATGTATACTGTGCAAAAGATGTGTAAGAACGTGTATCGATTTGCAGGAAGTTGGCGTACTGGAAGCAATAAACAGGGGGCATGAAACACACATAGGAACTTTTCTTGATAAACCTTTGGCTGATGTTATATGTATAAATTGCGGTCAATGTATTAATCGTTGTCCTACAGCGGCACTTCGTGCCAATGATCCTTCGGATGAAATATGGAAAGCAATAGATGATCCGAAAAAACACGTGATAGTTCAAACAGCGCCGTCTCCTCGAGCGGCAATCGGCGAAGAATTTGGTATTGAAGCCGGACATTCATTTACAGGGGAATTGAATACTGCTTTAAGAAGAATTGGATTTGACAGGGTTTTTGACACAAACTTTACCGCCGACCTTACAATAATTGAAGAAGGCACGGAGCTATTGAACAGATTAAGAAAAGCCGTTGTTGATAAAGATTCTTCTGTTAAACTGCCGCAGTTTACTTCATGTTCTCCCGGCTGGATCAAGTTTATTGAACACTTTTATCCTGAATATCTCGATTATTTATCAACTGCAAAGTCGCCCCAGCAAATGTTCGGCGCACTGATGAAAACTTTTTATGCAAAAGAAGCCAATATAAATCCGGCTGACATTGTTACGGTTGCATTAATGCCTTGTGCAGCAAAAAAGTTTGAATGCAACAGACCCGAAATGAATGCTTCCGGTTATAAAGATATAGATTATGGTTTAACTACCAGGGAAATGGCTAAAATGATTAGAGAAGCCGGAATATATCTGCCTGAAATGCCAAAGTCTAATTTTGATGAACCTTTTGGGGAAGCTTCAGGTGCCGGATTAATTTTCGGCGCTACGGGAGGTGTAATGGAGGCAGCATTAAGAACTGTGTATGAATTGGTGACCGGCAGGGAAGTTCCATTTGAAAATTTAGTTATCGAATCTTGCAGGGGATTTGAAGGAGTTAAACAAGCTTCCATAAAATTGGAACATTGTGTGGATCAATACAAATTCCTTAACGGAATTGAATTAAAGTTTGTTGTGGCACATGGAACTGCCAATGCTAAAAAAGTAATGGAAATGTTAAAGCGCGGAGAATTAAGTGATGTTCATTTTGTAGAAATAATGGCCTGCCCGGGCGGCTGTTTAGGCGGCGGGGGTCAGCCTATTCCGACAAATGAGGAAATTAGAAAAAAGAGAGCAAAAGCAATTTATGAAGAAGAAGTAACTCTGCCGGTAAGAAAGTCCCATAAGAACCCGCATATAAATTATATTTATGAAAATTTTCTAACGGAAGGTCCATGCGGCGAACTTTCACATAAATTACTTCATACTCATTATACTAAAAGAGGAAAATATATTTCTTAATTTGTATCTTAATAATAAGATTCAGATCAAGATAAGGTTTAAGATCAAGAAGAATAAGGCAAGCTAGTAACAAATTAAAAATTCGGGGATAGAATGATATCTCTTGTCCCATCCTGGGCAAACCGGTATCAGGAATATTGGGATGCTATACGAAAGCGTAATCTGTGGCTTATCAAACTTCGTTACAGCGCAGTATTTATGCTGTTTTTATTTCTAATTTCATCCGAATTTATTCTTGGCCTGGATTTTACCCGCACTCAGAATACGGCACTGGCTGTTATTGATATCTCAATATTATTTTACAATATAATTCTGCAGTACGTAAGAAAATATATTAAGTACGTACCCGGAAAATTTAACCCGCTTCATTTTTCATTACTGCAGATGATCCTCGACCTGACTGCGCTCGGATTAATTGTTTATTTTACCGGAACTATTGAAACACCCCTTTTTATGCTTTTTGTATTCCATATGATTATAGGCAGTTTAATTCTTCCTGAAGTGGTAATATATTCCATTGCCGGAATTGTGATTGTGTTTTTTAATGTCCTGGTTTTTGGAGAATATATTGGATTTATCCCTCACCAGGCTATTAACGGATTGCTTTCTTTTCCGTTATATAACAGCATTAAATTTCTTATAGCTTATGATGTTGTATTTACATTTGTAATTTTTATAAGTGTTTTTCTAGCTAATAAAATTGCCAGACAGCTATATCAAATTGAACAAGAGCTTGTTGAAACAATTGATAAGTTAAATACTGCGGAAGTGGAAAAACAAAAATATATAATAGGAATAGTTCATGAGATTAAAACACCTCTTAATGCCGTGCATTCATATCTTGATGTTATTTTAAAAAAATTCCTCGGCCCTCTGGATATACAAGTAGAAGAAAGATTGAACAGAGCTAAAATCAGATCAGGCGAGGCTATAGACATGATAAATGATGTTTTAAAAATTTCAAAGTTAAGGCTGCTTGATGAAATTGCTTTGGAGGAAGTTGAAGTACATAAAATAGTGGTTTCAACAATTAAAAAGCTGGTCACAGTAATTAAAGCTAAACATATTATGCTTAATTTTATCGACGGCCGAACATTCAAGGGAATTGTAAAAGGTGATAAATTTTTATTGGAAATAGCTTTTTCCAATTTAATAGGGAATGCATTAAAATATGTTGGAAATAAAGGCTTAATTGAAATAACTTTTACGAATACTGCCGATGAAGAAACCATTCAAATAAGTGATAACGGAATTGGAATACCGGCTCAGGATTTGGAGAAAATATTTAAAGATTTTTACAGGGCTTCGAATATTAAAGAAAAGAGTTATGAAGGAACCGGTTTAGGCTTATCAGTTGTAAAGCAGATTATTGAAAAACATAACGGCAAAATCAGCGTTGAAAGCCCTTCTAAACTTGCTTCCGAAAATAAACCCGGAGCAACTTTTATAATCACATTGCCTTATTCAATTTAATTAAAATAAAATTCGACCGTTTTTTAGTTTCCTGTAATTCCTTTTTTAAGAGATTTTTCCACTGCCTGCTTAAAACTATTTAAATTGACCGGCTTTTGAAATACAAATTCAACACCGAGTTCATGATATTCTTCAACAATTTCCCTGTCCAGATCGCCGCTTAAAATCATTACAGGCGGCTTTCCCTTTATTTCAGCTTTCTTAATTTCGAGCACAAGATTATATCCATTCATTACCGGCATCATATGATCGGTTATTACAAGTGCCGGAGGAGACGTTAATATTTTTTCCATTGCTTCCTTCCCGTCCGATGCATTTTCAACAGTATAGTCGGGAGATATATTTTTCAGAATCTTTGAATAAAGCAGCCTGTCTGTTTTGCTATCATCAACTAAAAGGATATTTGCAGAAGCAATAGGAAGAGTGAATTTAAATTCCGAACCTTTGCCGTATTCGCTTTCTACCCAAACATCTCCGCCGTGTTTATCAATAATTTCTTTAACCAGTGAGAGTCCTAAGCCTGTTCCTTTTTCACCTTCCGTGCCTTCGGATGTAAATTTGGAATCTACTTTAAATAATTTCTTTATATCTTCAGGTTTAATACCTACCCCGGTATCTTTTATGGAAAACTCAATAAATCTCATTCGTGCCGAAGGTTTTACAGAAATAGTAATTGACCCGTGCTGCGGAGTAAATTTAATTGCATTGGAAATAAGATTATTGAAAACCTGAAGCATTAAATCTTTATCGACAAAAATAATCGTATCTCTGCTTACATCTGAACTGATCTCAATATTTTTCTGAAATGCAACGCCTGATAATGCATTAAGCGAACTATCTATTATGGTATATGCTTCAACCTTTTCAGGTTCAAAACGGATTCTTCCGGTCTGTAATCTAGTCCAGTCAAGTAAGGAATTGACTAGCGATAACATTGATTTAGAAGATTCTTTTATGAACTCAACATATTGTCTTTTTTCCAGTTCGGTTAATTCGCTGTCGCTTAAAAGTAAATCGGTAAAACCGAGAATAGAACTGAAAGGTGTCCTTAAATCGTGAGAAATAATCGAAATGAATCTATCCTTAGTCTCATTAAGTTTTACCAAATTTTCCGTAGAACGCTTTAATTCGTCTTCGGCGTTTCTTCTTAAGGAGATGTCGCTTACAAGTCCGTAAATTTTTTGAATTCTTCCTTCATGGTCGCGGATTATATTTACTTTATTTCTGATCCATACAACGTTGCCGTGCTTATTAATTATTCTAAACTCAAACTCGCCCGATAATTGAATCTTACTTCTTAATAGATTACTTAACTTTTTTTTCAGCGACAAAAAATCGTCGGGATAGATAAGTTTAAAAATCAGCCTGGAATCTTCAAGAAAATCGGCTTGGTTATAACCGGTAACCTTTTCAACAGATGAAGTGTAAAATATGGGCCTTAAAGTGCTGCCGATTTTTTCAAAAGTATATAGAAAGTCATCAATATTGTCTGTTAAGTTGCGGTACTTTTCTTCAGATTCTCTTATCGCTTGTTGTGCACGTTTCCTTTCCGTAACATCCCGTGCGACCATCACTACATATAATTTTTTATCGCTTTCAAAAGCGGACAAGGATATCTCGGCATAAAAGTTTGATTTATCTTTTCTCAAAGCGAGAAACTCAAACCTTTCGGGGATTTCCATGTTTTTCCCGATCAATTGGAAATAACTGGTTACTTTCGGAATGTCGTTTACGGAAACGAGATCGAATAAATCTTTTTCAAGCAATTCTTTTGAGTTTTCGTAACCGAAAATTTTTGCGAATGCTTCATTTGTTAAAATAATTTTCCCTTCGCATTCTGCCGCAACTCCGTCTAAAAATGCGTTGAACATTGAAAGGAAAATCATCAAATTCTTTTGTGTTACCTGCTTCTTGGTATGATCTGCGAATATCAAATTAAAATAACTAAGCCTGTTATTATGAAATACGGGCGAAATGATTGAATCAAGATAAATCAATTCACCGGTTTTTGTTACCCCTTCAATCTCGAATTCTTTTGTCCCGGGACTTTCAAATTGTTTTAAATTGAATCCGTGCTCTCTTAAATAAGACCGTGAAATAAGATCCCTAATATTTTTTGTAAGAATTTCATTTTCAGAATATCTAAAAGTATTTATAAAAGAAGTATTGGCATATGTAATTTTTCCATTAAAATCTAAATTGCAAATCAGCTCCGATGCCAATGAGACTATAGATTTAAATTTTTCTTCGGATGCTTTTACCAATTGTTCGGTCTTTGCTCTTTCGGTAATATTGTTGCATACAACTACTATTATTCCTGAAGAATTGTTGGATTGTGAAAACTTAGCTTCAATAATTTCTTTTTTACCGTCCTTTTTATATACGGTTAGAACTATCTTCCAGCTTTTGGAATTATCCAACTGTTCTTTAATTCCGTCAAAATATTCCTGATCAAAAACATCAAAGGCTTTTCCGAAAAATTTTCCGAAAACTTCGCTGCGGGTGTATCCGAATAATAATTCGGAAGCCTTATTCCAGAATATAATCTCGCCGTTTGAGTTTAAGGCAAAAATAGCATCGGAAACCGAATCGGTTATCATCTGATATTGCTTTAGTTCCCCGATTTCACCTTCTAAAATTTTTCTTTCTTTTTCAAAATCGGAGATATCGCTGAAGAAGAAAAATAAAAATTGTATCTGCTCGCGCCAGTTTACCAGCGGTTCTATTCTGCACTCGAAAGAATATTCTTCTTCTTTTAACTTTAAATGTGTAATTAATTTTTCAGATCTTTTATTGGATACGGCTGATTTAAATCCCTTCTCAATATTTTCATTTACGTCGGCATCAAATAATTGACTTATCTGCAAGTCGTTCAGGCTGTATAAGGGTAAGTTTAATTTATCAATGCTTTTACCGAACGAAAATTTTATTTTGCCGGAGCTGTCCGTAATAAAAACGAGATCATTAATTTTGGAAAGTATATTGCCTATCTGATTAGTCTGTATTTCTTCTTTCGATCGAACCGTAGGAACAATTTTCAAATCTTCTACTATTAGAATGCCGCCGTTGAATTTATTATTTTCAAACAGGGGTGAGCCTTTTACAACGACGTTTATGGATCCTTTATCCAGCGTATTAATATTTTTAACAATTTTTTCAAATGAAAGTCCGTTTTTCAATTCGAGTAATTCTTCTCTAAGATCAATTCCCGGGAATAAATCAGCTTCGATTACATTTATTCCTTTTAAAGATGCATGTTCGAATTGATAAAGTATTGCATATTTAATAAATATTTCATTGTAGTAATTTATTTTCCAATCAACGGAAAAAGTTAAAATTCCTACCGGGGCTTGAACAATTAACTCAGATATATAATTATCCTTGTTCATATCTTTTAGATTTTCGGCAGTTCGTTCCATATCCTTTCAATAAAATGAGGAAAATATATTTTAGATATCAATAATAATGCTAAAAACTTAACTATTATATGCAAAAAATTGAAGAGATTATTTTATCTTTATTTTCATTTAGGGAATTCTTTTAATGCCTTTTTTTATAACAGATTAGTCCTTGTGAACATATTTTCTTGGTGAAACTAAATCCGAATATAAAAATTTGATTTTATTTAAAAACATATACCATTGTATCATTTTGGCTTTCAATGCATAATAATGAGTTATTAATAGACAGAAAAAAATTAAAAAAAGAATGTCTTAAAAATAGAATTTTACCGCTTGGAATTTATCGGGATTAAGAAAATAATTGTGAATATCAAGATAAGAAAATGTATGGATAAATTTTATTTTGAAAAAGTTAAAAATTTATTTGAACTATATATTTTTAATCCTCTATTTAGTTTAATAACTGAAGAATAAAAATAGAAATCCATGTAATTTTTATTAAATTGGATTAATAAAATCAAGTGTTTTTTAGTGATTAAAAAATTTTTACAAAATCTCGGCAAGAAGACCTTAAATTTTATTAGGGAGATCGGACAGATTTCCCAATTATTATGGGGTATTATAAAAAGCTTCCCGATGATACCCAGAAGTAAAGGTATTATTGTTTATCAAATGGAACACATTGGCGTAAACTCACTGCCCCTAGTCTTAATAATAGCAATATTCACGGGAGCAGTTGCAGCCTGGCAGGCAGCTTATCAGTTAAAAGGCATTGCGCCGTTATCATTTCTAGGTGCATCAACAAGCAGAGCAATTATTACGGAACTTGGCCCGGTATTGACAGGTATTGTAATTGCGGGACGTGTCGGCGCTTCAATTGCCGCAGAATTAGGAACAATGAAAGTTACCGAACAGATTGATGCACTTGAAACTATGGCTATAAGCCCGGTAAGATATTTAGCTATGCCGCGTTTTTTAGCGTCGGTTATAATGCTTCCGCTGCTTGTTATTTTTGCAGATACTATTGCAGTTTTCGGAGCTTTTATAGTATCAAATTATTTCCTGGGGGTTTCATTTGCTGTCTTTTTTCTTTCCGTAAAAAGATTTTTTTTGATGGGGGATTTAATTTCAGGATTGGTAAAAACTGTTTTCTTCGGGGCTGTAACGGCACTTCTCGGATGTCATATCGGGTTTAGGACCGAAGGCGGTGCCGAAGGTGTGGGATTAGCAACTATCCGTTCGTTTGTTATGTCTTCCGCAATGATTCTTATTTTAGATTATTTCCTCTGGACAGTGCTTTTCTAATAGAAAATAGAAGCATGTTAATTAACAATTATATGGGCGTTTTAGCACTTTCCGGGAACCGCTTAATAAGAATTATTGATTATAATAATATAAAATATTATTTTTTAATCGATTCGATTCATTAAGTTTACCCCCCCTTAATGAATCTTCCCCATGCCCGGTAGCCCTCCACCGGGCAGTTAATTTTAAATTTTCAATTAATTTTTGTAAAATGTAACTAAGAATTTAATTATAATAAAAATTGGTGGTCGTTATGGAAAAAATTAAATATAATTTAATGGAAAGAAAAAGACCGGTTGATATCCCGGAAAATTTAGGCTTTGGAAAAATTTTTACCGACCATGTTTTTGAAATGGATTTTGATCCTGAAAAGGGATGGCATAATCCTACTATTAAAAAATTAGAAAATCTATCTTTACATCCTGGAACAATGTTTCTGCATTACGGACAAGGAATTTTTGAAGGCTTAAAAGCCTTTAAAACGGAATCCGGAGAAGCAGTTATTTTTAGACCGGAGAAGCATATTCAAAGATTAAATAATTCCGCAAGAAGAGTCTGCATTCCGGAAGTTGATCAGCAATTTCTGCTTCATGCATTAAATGAATTAATATATGTCGAAAAAGATTGGATCCCGAATAAAAAAGGCGAGTCTTTGTACATTCGTCCTTTTGTATTTGGTTCGGATTCATTTTTGGGGGTAAGACCATCCGGCCATTATAAATTATTAATAATCCTTTCCCCTGTAGGTGCATATTATCCCGAAGGTTTTAAACCCGTAAAAATTTTGGTTCAGGATGAATATGTCAGAGCAGTAAGAAAAGGATTGGGTGAATGCAAGACTCCGGCCAATTACGCTGCTAGTTTACTTGCAGCAGAAGAAGCACACAAAAAAGGATTTACACAAGTGCTCTGGTTGGACGGTGTGGAGCAGAAATATATTGAAGAAGTGGGTACTATGAACATCTTTATAAGATTTAAAGATGAAGTAGTTACTCCAAAATTAAACGGCAGTATATTACCTGGAGTTACCAGGGATTCGGTTATTCACATTTTAAAAGACTGGGGATTGAATGTTTCCGAACGGTTGATCAGCATTAATGAAGTTGTTACCGAATATAAGAAGGGAAATGTAGTCGGAGTATTCGGTACAGGTACTGCTGCAATAATTTCTTCTGTCGGCTGGCTGAATTATAAAGGTTTTGAAATGACCTTCAACAACGGCAAGGCAGGTGAATTGGATTTAAATCTATTTGAAAAACTAACATCAATACATTACGGGCAAACAGAGGATAAATACAACTGGTTGACTCATGTTGAGAGAAAAGAGATTGAGGTTTAGTTTTTCAGAGTATTAATTAAGTCCGTTAATATCTTTTTATAGAAGGGCATTTTATAATAAAAAGTTATAAAATGCCTTTTTATATTTTAAAGTTCGATACAGTATCGGTTGATACCTGCATATTGCGGATAAAATTATAATAAAATTCTATTATGGGAACTTGATCATCGGTGTATCTGAATTTTGAAGCGCTTATAATGCTGCTCACTTCGCCAAAAGGCAGATTAAAATGTTCGGCGGCAGCTTCTATGGCATTTTTAATTATGTTTTTATGAAGGCTGTCGTTTTTTAAAGCTATTCGCAAAAGCCACGTATGAACGTCAATAAACTTTTGCAATATTTCTGGTTGTCCTTCCATCGAAAGTCTTTCATTTATAGGTGATTACTTTAAGCATTTACTTTAAAATCTCAATCCGGTTTCAATCCATAATAATTAAACCGGTTTTGCACTGTTGAAAAATTTTTATTTTCTACCTTAATCATCGAAAAAACGGGAAATTTATTTAGCTGTATTAAAAGATGTGAAAAATTGTATGGAAATTTATTTGTTTATAGATATATAGAGGTAATTTAAGATTGTTAAGAATCTAAAAATAGAAATTTGCGGGGGAGAAGCAAATGAATAATTTTGCCTTTTATCGGAGTTAAAATTTTGAAGCCTTTAAGTCTTTGCTTTTTCTCTTTTTATTATTCTAATATAAATTATCGCCATAATTAGCCATGAGATAATTTCTACCCAAATTGCCCATGGCTGCCATCCTCCGCTTCGTTTGTGGATTAAATAATCCTCTGCAATGTGAAGATTCCAGAAAGGAATAAGATAACAATACCATGTATTATGAGCCCAATGATAAAACAAATTCCAGTTACCGGGATCCGATTGGAACAACCTGCCCAAATCCGGTACGGCGCTTAGAACCATTGCTGAAATTATCAGCCATTTTTTCTTTGTCCACCTTGTAAGAAGAAAACCTTGCACTATATGATTCGGCGTTGTCATTAAAATGCAGCTAATGTGTTAAACTTTTATTATTTAAAAAGTAATTTATCTAACAAATATGTTTGTGCTTTTAATCGCCTTTTTATAAGGCGGTATTATTTCCCAAATATTCAATATCAATTAAACACATTTTTAAAATGCTAAATCAAAATTAAGGTATATGTTCGGCTATTCTTAAATATAAATTATAATCTGACTTTTAATTCGCTTTTGTATTTTAACTTATGGGTGAAAACAACTAATTGAACAACGCTCTAAATTCCAAAGGAAATAGATTTGTCTTAATTTAATAATTTTGCTTAAAGACTGTTCATGTTGAAATTCCAATTTGAAAGCAATTTCATTTTATCTTACGAATCGTAATCCGGTCGTTTTGGTAATAAACTTAAAATCACAATTATAA
The DNA here is from genome assembly GCA_964498065.1 of uncultured Ignavibacteriaceae bacterium. Lineage (GTDB taxonomy): Bacteria > Bacteroidota > Ignavibacteria > Ignavibacteriales > Ignavibacteriaceae > FEN-1297. The sequence continues at coordinate 65,712 of CAZCFZ010000008.1, read as the reverse complement.
TTAATTATTCCCTACCGCTTAAAATATCTTCAAGCCTTTGACGTTTTAAATAATTTTCAAAGCGAAACGATTGGGCAAGCGAAATTAATTCTTTATCGGATAATCCTTTAAACAAATTACAATATTCCGGTACAAGAGCTGCAGCAATCAATATATGCCTAACCAGAAGTGCTATATGCCTTTTCTGACCATCGGGATATGGATTATAATTCGGGAATTCCTTTTCAAAAAGTTTTTCTATCGGCTCCATTATCGGCCGTATGTTTTTATCCGACGATCCCCAGGCATCTGCTCCAAGGTATTCCTTCTTTCTTAAAAAAGGTGAAACCAGTTTCATATAAGGTGTACTTTTTTTCTGATGTAAAATTGCCTGCAAACCTAAATCCTTATACAGCCAGATGCACCAGCTTACCTTGTATGTTTTATAATATGCCAGTTGATCTTTTAGTACGCGGTAGCGCGATTCGTCTTTTACCGGATCATTTGTATAAACCGGACCGAATTCTCCGACCCAAATCGGAACCTTATGGGAAAGCATAAATTCGGATTTTTTTAGGAATTCCTTTTCGAGTACATCTTTGTCATAATATTTCCCGTTAATTTCACCCGGATAATCTCCAGTAAATCCGGGGAGCGCATAATCGTGATTCGTATAAACAACGTTATCCCAAACTTCGGTAAAATGACTGAAATCTTTAGCGAAATTATCTCCTTCAATAAACATAATATGGTTCGGGTCGACTTTCTTGATTGCATCATAAAGCCGTTTGTAATAAGGGACTAGCTTCTCGCCCGAGGGATCGGCAGGTTCATTTATTAAATCATAACCGGCAATCCATGGATTATCTTTATAATGTTCTGCAATTACTTCCCATAAGTGAACTACCCTGTTCTGGAATTCTTTATATACCCAGAAGAATGCTTTTTGAGTAGGATTATCGCTGTGCCAATGCTGGTTTTGGCTGCCCGGCAATGCATGCAGATCAATAATTGTATAAATCTGGTGCTTTGCACACAAATCGATAACTCTATCAAGATACTTAAATGCTTCTTTCTTTATAACTCCCGGATTCATATCATCTTCAAAAAGATGGTAATTGATCGGTATACGAACGAGGTTTAATCCCAGACTGTGTATATATTCCGCATCCGGTTCAGTAAAATAGCTTTTAAGTAAATTATCAAAGTAGAGATCGTATTTTTTTTTACCAAGTACTTTCAGCAGACCTTCCTTCATTGATTCTTCATTGTAAGGATAACCGTCAATGAAATTCTCTATATGCAGCATACCGCCTAATCCGAAACCGCGCAGAACAATAGTTTCACCTTTTTGGTTTACTATGTGATCTCCTGAAACTTTAAGCAGGTTTTCGTTTGCGGACTGTTCATTGCCGGTATTCAGATCCCCGGGAAAAGAAGAAGTAAAAAATACTGCAAGGAGGGACAATAAAAAATAAAAAGATCTGCGGTTTACAATTGCCTTTGTTTTAGAATTAACATTAAATAATTCATTCATTTATTAACCCTTAAATGTTGGATGTAATTTTACATTTACCTTTAATGTTCAGACTAATTAAATGAACGCCTGAATTCCATCGGCGAGATATTGGTTTTACTTTTAAACAATTTACTGAAAGACTGGGAATGTTCAAAGCCTAATTCATAAGCAATTTCACTTATGGACAAATCCGTGGTAGATAATTTCTCTTTTGCTTTTTCGATTAACTTGTTATGTATATGCTGCTGTGTGCTTTGTCCAGTTAGAACTTTTAATAAGCTGCTTAAATAATTAGGTGATACATTTAATTGTCCCGCTATGTATTGAACAGTTGGCAGTCCCTTTCCCGTTAATTCGTCGCTGTTGAAATATTCAGTTAGAATTTCTTCCAGACTGTCAAGAACTTTATGATTTGTAATTTTTCTGGTTATAAATTGGCGATGATAAAATCTTTCCGAATAATTGAGAAGTACTTCAATTTGCGAAATAATAATATCCTGGCTGAATTTGTCTATGTTAGAGTGATATTCGTTTTGAATATTATGCATTATGCCGATGATAGTGTTTTCTTCCTTCTCGGATAGGAATAGAGCTTCGTTTACCGAGTAATCAAAGTACTCGTATTTTTTTATTCTTTTTGCCAGAGGTGTATTCCACAAAAAATCAGGATGAATGAGCAGCATCCAGCCGGATTGTTTATAATTTCTATCTCCGCCGGATTCAATTCCGAAAACCTGATTGGGAGCTATGAAAAACATCGTTCCTTCATCAAAATCGTATTCCTGCTGGCCGTATCTGAATTTAGCGTTTAAACATCTTTTAAGGGAAATTGAATAAAAATCCAGAATCACATTACCGGTTTCGCCGGCATTATGCGGCACTAATTTTTCAAGATTTAAAACACTAACTAAAGGATGTTCCGGTTTCGGCAATCCTCTTAGTTTATGAAACTCACTTATTGTTTTGATTCTAAAAGGCTGTTTGCTATTCATAATTCAATGTGTTTATTTATTATCGTTCTCTATCATTAAATCAACACAACATAATAATTATGTTGTTTTTCTCTTGTGATTACCAGGGTATCTCACCTTTTTCCTGGTAGAAAAATTTTCCGGTTGGTCCGTCATTATCCAATACTGCATATTTTACAATTGGTCTTGCACCCTGTTCTATGGTTAGAGTTCCTTTGAACTTGTTAAGGTCTGTTGCAGTATATCCTGGAGAAACGCTGTTTATTTTAAAGCCAGAGTCTTTAAGTTCATTCGCCAACATAACAGTAAAAGCATTTAAAGCTGTTTTAGAACAACTGTAAGCATCATAAATTTTATAATTAGGATTTTGCGTACTATTATGAATAGCTAAGGAGCCCAATCCGCTTGAAACATTTACTATGACAGGATTCGTAGATTTCTTTAGAAGATTAATAAATTGCTGCGTTGTTTGTACTGCACCGAAAAAATTAGTCTCAAATACTCTTTTTAAATTTTCGATATCTACTTTCGATATATTTTGTGAAGGTCCTCCGCTAATTCCGGCATTATTTATTAAAACATCCAAGGCATCAATTTTATTTTCCAATTCCCCTCTTGCACTTTTTATAGAATCGATATCCGTGACATCCATTTCGATCAATTCGACATTTGAGAGCCCTTGTTCATTCAACTCTTTAACGGCATCAAGACCTCTTGCTTTATCCCTGCTGCCCAAATAAACAAAGTAACCCAGCTGCGCCATCTGTTTTGCGGTTTCAAATCCGATCCCTTTGTTTGCACCTGTTATTAATACGGTTTTCATAGTTCTATTTTCTATACTCCATATTTTATGTTTTAAATTTATTTGGCGATAAAGAAACTGTCGGAGTTATCCGGTTTTATCTGCCAGTCTGTTCAAGATATTCATTGATTCCTGACCGAGATGCACATCTCCGGCGGCAACGTTTTCATCCAGGTGTTCAAGGTTTGAAGTACCTGGTATCAGCAGAATATTCGGAGCATGAGCGAGAAGCCAGGCTAATCCCACTTGTGCCGGCGTTGCTTTAAGTTTCGATGCTATATTTATTACCTCCTGAGCCTCGCTTACCTTCGCTATACCCGGGAATGCCGAACCAAGTGGGAAAAACGGAACCCATGCAATCTCATGTTCTTTACAGAGATTAAGAAGCGGCTCCGAAGAGCGGTCAAGAACGCTGTAGGCATTCTGCACACAGGCGATGCCGGCCGGCAGTGCCTGTTCAAGCTGTTCAAGCGTTACATTGCTGAATCCGATACCGCCGATCTTACCTTCGTCACGGAGTCTAGTCATTTCTGCCAATTGATCGTCCAAGTCGGAGCGCTGTTCGGCCGGGAAAGGAGTGCCATCGGGGTAGGTTTCCGTTACACGGAGATTGACCACATCAACCTGCTCAACATGCAGACTGCGAAGGTTGGCCTCAACTCCGGCGCGGAGCTGCTTCGGATGCTGCGCGGGAATCCAGCCTCCATTCTCATCGCGCTCGGCCCCAACCTTGCTCACCAGTACAAGATTTTCAGGGTAAGGGTGTAAAGCTGTGTATATCAATTCGTTGGAAATACCGTTGCCGTAGAATTGTGCCGTATCAATATGATTTACACCCAGTTCGACTGCGCGACGCAACACGCTTAAAACCGCATTTCTGTCGCGCGGCGGTCCCCAAACACCCGGTCCGGGAAGCTGCATAGCGCCGAAGCCGATGCGGGCTACCTGATGTCCGGCCAGCACTGCCATGCCGCCGGGAAGTTTGGATTTTGTATTTAATTCAGTATTCATCTTTATAATCTCTTTCTAAACTTTATATTAAGTTTTTAATTGCTTTGAAAAACGCTTGCAAATTCTTTTGCAAAATCAGTTAATTTTACTTTGCCCAGAACCGGTTTATTCCGGTAATAGTCCTCATATAATAAACCGCTGTTCCCTGCCGCATTCATCTCAACCATACCTTCGGCAATTTTAGGGCTCATGCCTGCGGCTATCATGCCTTTGAGCAGTTGTTCATCCGGAATTACAACCCATTTCAAATCGGGTTTACCGATTGCTGCACCTAAAAGATGCGCCAATTCGTCGCAGCTGATTTCATCGCTTGCCACATAACGAACTTTTCTGCTCGCGGGCTTACCCTCAACCAGTTCCTCGGCAACCGCAGAAGCAATGTCAATTGGTGAAACCCAAGGTTTGGGAACATACCCTCCGTAGTTTGTCGCTATGACACCTTGTGTTTTTATTGTATTTATGAATCCAAGCAAATTATAATAGAAACTGACCGGACGCATAAACGTAATTGCTGTATCTGCCGGCAATGAATTTAAACTATTTTCAACCGTATAATAAAACGCTAAGAGACCGTTTCCTTTATCCAAGTGCGCCCCGATGCTGCTTAGAAAAACCACACGCTTTACTCCGGTTTCAAGAATAGCCTGCTTATAGTTATTGCCGAGTCTCAAGGTATATGCCATCAAATCAAATGCGGGATCTGAATAGGCATTGCCCGCCGAAATCATGCAATAGACGGCATCTGCGCCTGAAAAAGTTTTGGTAAGAAATTTAACATCATCCATAGAACCAATTGCAGCTGAGGCTCCAAGCGATTCAATTTCTTTTTGTCTTTCAGGGTTATGACTGACGACTGTAACCGAATGACCTTTTTGTATTAATTCTTCCGTCAGCGGTTTGCTTATATGTCCTAACGAACCAGTTACTACGATTTTCATAAGTATTTCCTTTCTTCATTAACTAATAGCAAATCCTACGAGGCAAAGGTAAATACTTAATGATTTATTCGTGTAGCTTAATCTATGATTGTTGTAGCCGTTTCTTTGATTGTGATCTTTTGAATTGATTAAAAGAATTCAGTGATTACAGAGTGGGGGAGTAGTTCTATTTTTGAATTTCAATTACCTAAAATTTTTATCAGATGTGTAAAGTTCCCGTTTAATAAATTTTAGATTCAAAGCCGCATAACAATTTAAACTTCTATATCTCTTTAATTAATGTATAGTAACCGATAACTGGAGGATTAGGACGGGCACCATTTTCGAATATCCTTAGCCCCTGAATCACTCCGTTTGAAAATTTTCCGGTCAAAAGTATTGCAGGAATACTCGAATCCAGATAAATATAGAAAGTACTGTCACTATACATAAATCCGGAAATATTACCGACTCCTATTTCTATATCCTGCGAATTTACTGTATCTATTCCTTGTATGTTTCGGTTGCCGCTAATTGTTGAATCATTCAAAACTAAATTAATTTTACCGAAAGTACAGAGGGTTGAATCAAGGTTGAAACCGCTATATTGATATTGCCCCTCAATAACATATGATAGCGGAGCAACAGAGTTATCTACTTTACATCCCCAAAATACAAATACTAAAGCAATCAGAAATTTTAATCCTTTCATTAGATCAAATCTCCTTTACTTATCATTATGCCCTAACTATTAATTATAACTCACAGTTAATTAGTTTAATCGTTTTTAGCATTCACAGCATCAATTTTCGCCGCCCAGTCGATAAGTGCAGTCTTTTTTCCGCCGGGAAAGTCGGGCAAAGTAATTACACCTTTGTCATCTGCTTTTAATATAATTTTTTCTTTCCATTTACCTGTGCGCGGATCGTACCATTTAAAACTGTAAGTTCCCGCAGGTTTGAATCCGCTTAAAGCCGGCGTCACCGATTGATTTTCGAAATACAATAAAGCCAGTGAGTTATCCTGGGTTCGCATCATGTATGACCAGCCGTCCAAGCCTGCTTCGGGGCTTCCCGGTGCTTTTTGCGGATGGATACTCTTTGTGCCCGGCTTCAGCTGTTCGTATTTAGCTCCTTCGGATAAAATAAATTTTGCAAGGTACTGCATATAACCGGCAGCTCTATATTTAAGTGCATCCCAGATATGCGGACGAGCCCCGGCAGGTTCACCTGTAGTTGTGATGTCATATGCTGCAGTTCCGTAAACATGTCCTGCTAATGCGCCTGATAGAACCGAACCATACATCTGTGCCCGCGAAAAATAATTATCCCTATCTGAATTTGCCGGAGGATGTTCTCCGTTAGGACTATTAATTTCATGATTCCATCCCGTATAATATGGTTCAAGGTTGATTGCAGGGTATGGCGGAACAAGGTTAAAAAGTGTATTTATTGCAGCAGAAATCCTGTGGTCTCTAGGGTGGTTTCCCACACTTTGCATAGTCAGCCACGGACATTCTTTACCGTGGCCAAATTGCAGGTATGTTGAATTGTTTATTAAAGCCGTAACAGGCTGTCCGAATGGTAATGGGCCGTATTTTTTATAATGATAAGTAAGAGCTTCGTTGAATTCGTCGGCGGTAAGGCTGAAGTCCTTCGGAATCCAGTCGAGGTGTATTCCGCTAAAGATAAAATTAAAAGCGCCGTATCTTGAGATTAGGTACTGCACAAATCGTGAGAAGGATTCGTTAAAATTAAAATAGGCTTTCCACGAAGGTCCAACATCTCTTCTAACTGTTTCAAGCAATGGAACAAATCCCTCTTTCTCAAGATATTCCATTTTCTTATCTAGGCTCTTAAAATAATCCGGATTTATACGATTGAAATTAGAAACTCCTTTGTGCTTTTTTGACATCTCAAACGGCAGGTTACCATATTCATCCCGCATATTTTTAGCCGTAAATGTTCCCCAGTATTTTATTACACTCGAAGTATCTTTTCCCAAAGCATCCGAAACATCGTAACCAAATTTTTCCCATGCATTTCTTATGTATATACCGTTCGAATCCGCATAAGTACTGGGATGCGTATCGGAATCCCAGTTCGGAAAACAGGAGATCATACTGACAGAATTAAATCCCATTCTTTTTCGATACATTACTGCGTCCTCGAAACCAATGCCTGGGCCGGGTACGTAATTTTTTGAAGTAGCTGCATTGCGGAAAGGCAGCCGCCATGTCGATCCGGCAAGCCAAGTATCTCCAACAAGAAAAAAAGGAGTTCCGTCGGCGTACTGCAATGCATGGCCATTGGGTGTTGCGCGTATAAAGCCATGACGATTCGGATTCTTCGAAATTTCCTTTTTTGTCCAATTAACAGCAGTAAATTCACCGGTGATATTATTCAATCCTTTATCATCAGGCTGGTTTGAATCGCTCTTCCAATGCCACTCTCCCGGTGCCTCAGCAACTATACGAACAATAAAAACATTACCTCCATTCCAGAAACCAAAAACCTTTTTTGAAATGCCAGGGCCTTTTAATTCAACCCAGCAGGTTACATCCGTGTATGGATTTGAGTAAGATTTTTCGGCTTTGAGAGTGATCCGCTGCATTTGCCAAACATGGATATCGTGCTGTCCACCGGCAAAGGATTTATTGAAAGGAATAATTGTAATTAATAGGAAACTTATAATGGTTAAGATTAGATTTCTTTGAGTCATTACGCTCCACCTTGAATAGTAGATAAAAAGTTATTTCGCAGATTTTTATTTACTAAAATAACAATTAAACTGCAATTAAAAAGTTAAAGTGAAAGGACTTAATTCACTTCATTATAATTCTAAAAACCATATCTAAAAACAGCCATGCGGAATTTAAACTGTTTTTTAATATTAATTTATTTTTATTCATCAAAATTTATTAAACGGCTCCCCAGCTTAAACAAATATTTTAATGAAAATAATATTATTGCACTCACCGCCAAGATAGATAATATAAGAGCAAGTGCGTTTATTCCACTTATTATATATCCCCAAATAATTATTGATGAAAAAGGAAGATTTAAAAATATTGCAGTAATTAATCCCGGGGAATATTTTCTTATTTTAATTGCTGCGAGCAAATGCGGAAAAATTGTATTTATCCCCATCATCCCAACAAAGCCAAGATAAATTAAATTAATTAAATTGTTCTGCAGCCCGAATAAAAATTCTAATGCTGTTAAAACATATCCTATAATTGTTACAACTATAACTGCAAAAATAAACTGATCCGCTGTTACTGATTCATGAAAGCGCTTAGCATATTTTGACCACTTGGGCAGCCAAATCGCTTCTTCAATATTGTGAAGAGTAAATCCAAATAAAAAAATTATTTTAAGGAAATTTAAAGTTGTCTCATCCATGTTTCTTCCTATATTAATAATTATGAATGAAGCTACAGCTAAACTGTGACGGGAAATAAATTCAAATTGAAGTTAGATTCAAAATAAATATCGGTATACTATATTCAATATTTTTAATTATATCTCAATCACCTTTTGTTTTTTCTTTTGTGATAAATATTCAAAAACATTATCCATAATTTCCTGTTTCAATGTTTCAAGCATTCTTGTTTTTACAAAATGCCGGTACGTAACAAGGCTGATTTCACGAACAGGTACAGGCGACTTGAATTCTCTAATATTATTTTTTTGCTTTGAACTTAAATGTTTAACAGCTAATTCCGGAAGAATCGTTATTCCTTCATATTGATCAACCATTTTGATTAACGAATCAATACTGCCGGCTTCATATTCAAGATTATTGTTAGCAGCTTCTTTCTTTTTCAGTTCACACAAATTAACAATTTGCGAACGTAGACAATGTCCTTCTTCAAGAAGCCACAAATGATTAAGATCTATATCTTCAGCAAGCAGATACTTTTTGTTCAACACGGTTTCGTTTTTTGAAGCATAAACAAAAAACTCTTCATTATATAACGGTTGTTCCAATATTGCAGAATTATTTAGAGGCGTTGCAAGAATTCCGACGTCAAGAATGTTTTTTTCAAGTTTTTCGATTATGTCTTCGGTAGTAAACTCCCAGATTTTTACTTTTATTTCAGGGTATTTCTTCAGGAATTGCTTTAAAAAAACCGGCAGAAGAAAAGGAGCTACAGTAGGAATAATTCCGATTCTAAGCTCACCTTTTAATTCTCCTTTCAGTGAATAGGCAATTTCTTTTAATGCACTAGCTTCTTTTAAGATTATTTTTGCATGCAGAATAATTTCTTTGCCTGCTTCGGTTGGAATTACGGGCTGTTTACTCCTATCGAATATTTTTATATCCAATTCATCTTCAAGTTTTTGGATCATCATACTTAATGTGGGCTGTGAGACACAGCACGATTCTGCAGCTTTTACAAAATGACGGTGAGAATCAACCGCTATTAAATATTCTAACTGCTGTAAATTCATTTTTATAGATATTATTTATGAGATTATAGAAAACATCAATTTGATTGATTATAAAATAAATAATACATTAATATAAACAAAAAATTTAAAGCGGATTTTTTACAATAAAAACATAAAGGTATTAAAAATGGGAAACGGAAATAATACTAACGAAAGCAAGTGTCCGGTTGTAGGGCACGGAGCTGGCCGCGGTACAACAAACCGCGACTGGTGGCCAAATAAGTTGAATCTGAATATTCTCCGGCAGCACTCTTCCAAATCTAATCCAATGGGAGAGGAGTTCAACTATGCAGAAGAGTTTAAAAAACTTGATCTAAATGCAGTGAAAAAGGATCTCAAGGATCTGATGATCAAATCCAAAGATTGGTGGCCGGCAGATTTCGGTCATTACGGACCATTTTTTATTCGGATGGCTTGGCATAGTGCAGGAACATATCGAATTACGGACGGCCGCGGCGGCGGCGGCACAGGCGCACAGCGTTTTGAACCTCTCAATAGTTGGCCTGACAACGTGAATCTCGATAAAGCACGCAGATTGATTTGGCCGGTTAAACAAAAATACGGTAAGAAAATTTCGTGGGCAGACCTGATAATCCTTGCCGGCAATTGCGCACTCGAGTCTATGGGCTTTAAGACTTTCGGTTTCGGCGGCGGTCGTAAAGATGTTTGGGAGCCGTTGGAAGATATTTATTGGGGCTCGGAAGGTACCTGGCTAGAAGACAAACGTTACAGCGGCGATAGAGAACTTGAGAATCCGCTTGCTGCAGTTCAGATGGGATTAATTTATGTTAATCCGGAAGGCCCGAACGGGAATCCTGATCCGGTTGCCGCAGCACGTGATATCCGCGAGACATTTCGTCGTATGGCAATGAATGATGAGGAGACTGTCGCGCTTATTGCAGGCGGACATACATTCGGGAAAGCACACGGTGCTGCTGATCCAAACCAATACGTCGGTGCGGAACCTGCAGGTGCAGGCATTGTGGAACAGGGACTCGGATGGAAAAGCAGTTTTGGTACAGGTCATGGTGATGATACAATCGGCGGAGGACCGGAAGTTACATGGACCGAGACACCCACTAAATGGAGCAACAATTTCTTCGAGAACCTTTTTGGTTATGAATGGGAATTAACAACGAGTCCGGCTGGAGCCAAACAATGGGTTGCAAAGGATGGGCCTGAAACAGTTCCGTATGCTCAGGACACATCAAAGAAACACAAGCCAACAATGCTTACTACAGACCTTTCTTTGCGTTTCGATCCGGCTTATGAAAAAATTTCAAGACGTTATTATGAGAATCCTGATGAATTTGCAGATGCATTCGCCCGTGCATGGTTTAAACTGACTCACCGCGATATGGGTCCTAAAGCACGCTACCTTGGACCTGAAGTACCTGAAGAAGATTTAATATGGCAGGATCCGGTTCCTGTTGTTACCGGTAAAGTAATCGGGAAAAAAGATATTGAAGAATTGAAGAATAAAATATTGGATTCAGGTTTGTCGGTATCCCAATTAGTATCTACGGCATGGGCATCGGCATCAACTTTCCGCGGCTCCGATAAACGAGGCGGTGCGAACGGTGCACGTATTCAGCTTGCACCACAGAAGGATTGGGAGGTTAACAACCCGGCTCAATTAGATAAAGTGCTTAAGAAGCTAAAGAAGATCCAAAAAGAATTCAACGATGCTCAGTCAGGTAAAAAGAAAGTTTCACTTGCAGACTTAATCGTTTTGGGCGGATGTGTAGCAGTTGAGAAGGCAGCACAGGCAGCAGGTTACGATGTAAAAGTTCCTTTTACACCGGGACGCACTGATGCTCTGCAAGAGCAGACCGATGTTGAATCATTTGCTGTACTTGAACCTAATGCAGACGGATTTCGTAATTATCTAAGAACCAAATACATGGCTACCGCAGAAGAAATGCTGGTTGACCGCTCACAATTGTTAACGCTTACGCCGCCTGAAATGACTGTTCTCCTCGGAGGTTTACGTGTCCTTAACACTAATTTTGACGGATCCAAACACGGTGTGTTTACCAAACATCCGGGGAGGCTCACCAATGACTTCTTTGTTAACCTGCTGGATATGAACACTGCGTGGAAAGCTACTTCGGAAGAACAGGAAATTTTTGAAGGCACTGACCGTAAATCAGGCCAAGTTAAATGGTCAGGCACCCGTGTAGACCTTATTTTCGGTTCTAACTCCGAGCTTCGCGCGCTTGCCGAAGTATATGCAAGTGAAGATGCTAAAAAGAAATTCGTTAAAGACTTTGTAGCGGCATGGAACAAAGTGATGAATCTTGATCGCTTCGATCTGGAGTAATTTCAGCTCATTTACTGAAGTAGTTATAAAGTTATTTTATTGTTAAAAGGTGGCCTGGCAACGGGCCGCCTTTTTTAATTAACATAACTTTTCCCAAGCATAATATCTAATTTAGAATCTCTTACATAACCTACTTCAGAATAAAACCTGTCCGAATGAAAGTATGGATACTAATAATTCGGACTTGAGAGAAAATCGAGTTGAAGCATTTAAAAATTGCCGGCATGAATTATTATATTCGGTTTTAAATTTACTATTAATAAGCTGTTTTAATTTCTCTCTTCGTTTACAACTATAAATAGAATACCGGCTCTTTTCTATCTTTATAAAGTTTATTTAATCGCATCGCAGCATCTTTGACCAAACCGGTTTTCATAGTTCTGGCATTTTGCGGGCAGTTCTTAATGCATGCGCAACAAGTTATGCATTTTTGTTTATCAATCAAATTACTATTATCCGGATCGATGGCATCGACAGGACAACCTTCTGCACAAATTCCGCATTGTATACAGTCATTATTAATAGCTATAAAATCAACAGCCCATAGTTTCGTTTCACCTCTATAAGGATAACTTCCGGGTACATTTATTTCAGGGGTTTGATCGATTGATAAAACATACTGAAGTTTTTCATTTATTTTACGCCCAAATAATTCTGCATGATTTAAATCGCTCGTGTCCGGCCGGGATTCGGCAATCGGCGTTTCGAAACTTGAATAGGAGTGTTCTCCAATATATGCGGCACAGGCTATCGGTAAACATCCGCATTTTATTAAAATATTTTTAAGCTCCAGCAGAGCATCGTCATATGCACGATTTCCATAAACAACGATACACACGACGGGTGTTTTGTCTGCTTTTATACCATTCAGCCATTCAATTAACAATGCCAGTACTCTTCCGATGTAAACCGGCACGGCCACAACAAGTAAATCATTTCTCGATGTCTGCAGCTGCTTTTTTCGCATATCAGGTTTTGTGATATCAATTAGTTCTGAAGTTTTTTGAATTCCTCGTGCCACAGCTTGTACAATCGATCTAGTTGTACCGGTAGGAGAAAAATAAGCTAATTTCAATGATTGTATTTCCACCGATTATCTGCCTAAATATTTTGGTTTTATTTTTTAAAGTAATGTAAATATAAAGTTATATTGCTTAATTATAATGATAAATTAGAGAAGAGTTTTATAGTTTCGAGCACCGTGTAAAATTCTATGAATAAAAATTGTTCTTTCTTCCATTGTATAAAAAATAAGATAATTTTTGACTATTAAATATCTATAACCAAGACTTCTTAATTCTTCTTCTCTTGGAATTCTACCTAGATTTGGATTAATTGATAAAAGTTCTAAATTCTTTTCAATATCAGATGCAATTCCATCTGCTGCAGTTGGATTATCTGCTGCGATAAAAGATATAATTTCGGTAAAATCTTCTTCTGCAATACTTAGAAGTCTAATCTGATATTTATTTGTTGGCATTAATTACTTCTCTGATATTCGACATCACTTGTTTTAAAGTTTTGCCTTTGTCGCCTTCAGATTTTTGTTTTTGTGCAACGGACAACTTACTAAGTAGATCAATCTTTAATTTAAGTTTAGAATAATGAGCCATAGACATTACAACTAAATCACCTTCTCCGTTTTTTGTAATATATATCGGTTCATCAGAATTATTAGCGAGTTCTGATATCTCATTTGATTTATTTCTCAAATCGGAAATAGGTTTTATAATTGGCATCTTATTTTTCCTTTTTATTTGTGTCAAAATTATATCAATATTATGATAAATACAACACTAAAAATAAAAACGCAATATAAAAAACGCATCAACCCAACCGCAGAAACGGTTTGGGTAATTTGCAATTTTTTGGCGTTGTCTTTTCCGTTTGGTGAACTTGTTCAAATGTTCGTACAAAATTAATAAAATTGCCTTCGGTGCTTACAAATTAAGTTACGCACCTCCGGTTTAATCTTCGGCTTGGTTATTTCATTGCTGCCAGTTTGTTATGGGCGGCGAGTTATTCGCAAGGCCGTTATTAGGCATATGCTTCCGGAATGAAGTGCTTTAGTTATTAAAATATATCTTTTACAAAAATACTAAAGCATATACCCTAGAAAAATTAAGACAGCTGAAAATGAAAACAAATATGGACAAAGTTTAAAAGCTATAAATTTTACTTTATACCCGGTAAAAAATGATATTATTGCGAGTACTAATAATATACTAATAGATGAAAGATATATAAAAGTCGAGATAATACCTGATGGCTTAATGATAGTAACACCAATAACAATAAATCCAATAAAAATTAAAGCAGCACTCTCAATTATCCATTCCATTGTTATTATATGTTTGTTATCGGCACTAATTTCACCAAAACCTTTTACAATAGATTTTGTCGGGTAAAGATGAGCAATACCCCATACCAGTGTTACCGCACCGCCGATATAAATTAGAATTTGATTAATCATATTCTATTCCTCCTTTAATGTCAAATCCCTAAAACTAATGGTTAGTGCCGGCTAAATATGTCGAAAGATCAAAATTATTCTGATTATTTATTTTATAATTATCCCGTCGATTCCCATTTAATTCCTGTAATGCCAGCCTGATGCAGACGTTCAATAAGCTGGCCTGTATGATGCTGGATATGTCTTATATTGTATAAATGTAATTCTATTTTACTTACAGGCAGCCATTCAAAATTGCTCCTTTCATCTTCCGGCGTTTCATTTACAAAGCTTTCACATTCTTTAATAATTATTTCCAAGTATTCAATCATTTCAATCTTTGAATAAATATTTTCAATGATAACCGGCGTACCGTCGGATGCAGTATCTCCTAAATAATTATAATTCTTTTTATGCTTAACCCATGGAACGAATTTAGAGACACTTTTTGATAAATAAAGAGAAGTATAAAAAAGCGTATGATAAACAATACGCCAATATGAGTTTTTGTATTTTTCATCTTTCCATAGTTTTTCCGGGCATCTGTTTATTACATCCCGAAGCATTTTTAAAGATGCCTTGTATTGAGAGATAATTTCTTCTGTCATTTTATTCCCTTTTTATTAAAGCGAACAAATAGCCGTGCTCCTCTTTTAAATTTTATTAAATACACGTTGGAAATGTTTAATTATTAAAAACTACGATGAACAATTTTATATCTCAATAACGTATTTTAACCAATAATTAATTAAAACCATTTTTCATCTGCTAAATTGATTAAAGTGATGATCCAAATGATAAATAACCAATCTTTCCCATTGCTCTTTTTTTATTACTCCTAAATAAGGATGGAAGGAGAAATTATAGTCATCATTGCATTCGGTAAACCTTTTTAAATAATTAATTAATAATTTTTTGTCATTGTCAAAATATGCATGTTTTGTTCCTCCTCCGGCTACCTGATCCAATTCTTCAACCGCTGGAACCGTTTCGTTCCTGGCTGCCATTTCTTTTAATTTTATTAAATCGACTTTTTGCCTTTTTAATCCTTTAATCTCTCCGAACATCATCTTAAACCGATCGGCACAATATCAAATCATTTTGGAAACATTCATCCGGCTGAATTTAGATTGGTCGTTCGGCTGAATAGATAAAATGCATTAATTAATTCATTCCTTTTTTCAATCGTCATTTATTTTCTCTTTTACGGGTATCAAACTACAATCCATTTTATTGTTTCGGCTGTAATAAATCCTTATGAACCTTTGATAACTTTTTTTCGAGCAGTTCAAGATATGTATTTACATTCGGTTCTGTACTGGAAATATACGGACTAACAAAGCTGACTTCCGATAATATTTGTAAACTTTCACCAATAACCCTGCTGGATTTTACTAAAACATCAGGTGCAATCTCATTTTCCTCTTTTCTATTATTAACCCATTTTATTATTTCCGCATTTTGAAGCGTAATATTATTAACCATCATCCTCGTTAACTTTTGGAATGTATCAATAACAACTTTTTCTTTTTGCAGGATTAATTCTTTATGGTGGTTTTTAATTATTTGATCTTTAAAGTAATAAATAAGATTGGCGATAATTAAAAAGAGAATTAAGCGTATTAAGGAATTCCAAACTAAATTAATAGTAGATGAATAATAATGTCCGCTGATTAAATCCGTAAAAAACCAAATTAATCCACTTAAAATTGCCATAATAAAGCCGGTTTTTTTCCCGATAAACCAGGAAGAGAATGATATGGGTATTAAATAAATAATTGAAAAAGAGTATTCCATACCTGTAGTATAATCAACTACACCTAACACTAAAATTGATAAAATATTAATTACAACTAGTATAGTTTTGTTCATATCTTCAATAAGCTGATGAAAACTTTTATTTTTCATTTTATCCCACCATTATTTAAAATTAACATATCAAACCGCCGTTTAATATTTAACTGCAAAGTAATCATTTATTGTTTGATTATATATGGCAATTCCCGTCAATATACAATAAGAAATTAAATAAGACGGATTACCGGCTCCCTCAATTTTATAATCTAAAAACTTAAACTAATTTGAACTGATTTCTATTACCCCCTAAAGACAAGAAAATATATTCGCCGCTTTTATTTTACCCACTTTGCAAAATTATTACAGCCGTCATCGCCCAGCCAATCGTATGTCGGGCAGAATTTCGACAGTTGATAAAATTTTCCTTTATTTGATTGTAATGTTTCGTCCAAAATATATGAATATGAGCTGGAACCGCCAATCTCTAAATATTCAATCCATTCGCCGTTTTTCAATTCGTACATTTTAACACTCTTTCCGTCATCACTACACCGGATGCCTAAATAATCAAACGGATTGTTGCCTTTGGTTCTTGTTTTCTGGTCTTTACCTTTAATACCGTTTATGTGGACGGCAAAGACAAAATTGCCTCTTTTAATACTTCTTAAAATTTCATACCGCACCCAGGGCCTTGCATAGGTGTATTTTCCAATTAAAGCACATGTGCTGGAAGTATTTTCAAGTTCGGAATTAATTAATTGCTTTATTGCAGCTTTACCCTTCTTTCTTGCTTCTTCCCAAATTGAAGCATCGAAAAAACCCGCGTCCCCCCTGTCTTTTTCAGTCATCCAGTGATTTCTTACAACATCAACCCGAAAATCAAT
>CAZCFZ010000008.1:0-48500 GCA_964498065.1 uncultured Ignavibacteriaceae bacterium | reverse complement strand
CCCTGTCTTTTTCAGTCATCCAGTGATTTCTTACAACATCAACCCGAAAATCAATGACGTCCTGGTAATGAAAACAAAAGTATACTCTCTTTGCCATAACATCTCCTCAAATTGCATATATATTTTTTATTCCTATACAATTTTAATTTTTTATCTGAAGATATTTCTGCATGAGACTGCATCTTTAAATTCAATACTATATTAACTTATCTACCTTAGTTTATCGTCATGAGTTGATAAATATAGTTATTTAATCCCTCCACTTAATTATTGATGCCAATTATGTTCAACTAAAGATAAACATAAAAATAAATTATTAAAAAGAACAGCTTTCCTGCAAAGTTAATTATAAATAAATCTAAGAATTATTAATACTTACAAATGCATCGTCAAGAGTTTCAAAGGTCTTAAATATTTTTAATGTTCCGACCATTTCCATCATTTTTAATATAGGAGGCGGAGGTTGAACCAAATGAATTTCACCGCCGCACTTGGATATATTTTTTAAAGTTACAACAAGCACGCCTAAAAATGTCGAGTCTATAAATTCACACTTACTAATATCAATAATTAACTTTTTGAATCCATTCTCGATATCCTCGTTAAGTCTTCCCTTTAATTCCCCGGCCTCTTTATAAGTTGCACGTGTGAGGTTTACAAATTCCATTCTAACATCCTCAAACGTTCTTCTACCGAAGTCTTCCATGTTTCCTTTCAAAAAATTATAGTTATTTGATTATCGAAAAAAATGTGAAAATTTAAACGTTTTAATGAAAGGAAACTTTTAAATGTCTATTTAGAGCCCTTTTTTCATAATTATTTAAAGCCTTTAACTTTATAGTTATTTCTCAATTTTTTTGCATTTCTTAATTACACTTTCCCTTTAAACTTATCACAAAATTAAAAAAAGTACTTGACAAGTGAACATTTGCGCACTATATTTACATAGTAAACATATGAGCACTAATATGAAAAATCAATTAACGGACAGGCAGGAAGAAATATTAACCTTCATTAGACAATTCCGTGAAGAAAACGGATATCCGCCTACTTTAAGAGAAATTGGAAAAAAGTTTGGTATTTCTTCAACTTTCGGTGTAAAAAGACACCTAGATGCTCTTGTTAAAAAAGGTTATTTGAATATTGAAAGCAACGCGAGCAGGGGTATATCTTTTCAGCATGATAATGTTCATAATCTTAACAGCGTTCCTAATATTCTCGAAAGGAATGAAAATTTTAATAAGATTCCGATTGTAGGCCGGGTCGCTGCAGGTTCTCCCGTATTGGCAATTGAAAATATTGAAGGCGATGTGGTTATTGATCCGAGCTTTATGAAAAAATCCGAAAATAGTTTTGCGTTGAGAATAAAAGGGGACAGTATGATAAATGCCGGAATATTTGAAGGCGACCTGGTAATAGTTTTGCCTTCGAAGGTTGCCTCTAACGGCGATATTATTGTTGCAATGATAAATGATGAAGCAACAGTTAAAAAATATGAGAATAAGCAAAATAAAATTAGACTTATTCCTGAAAATGAAAAATACCGCCCGATTGAAATAAATGATTTATCCGAGTTTTCAATTGTAGGCAGGGTAATTGGAGTATTAAGATGGCTAAACTAAAAACCGGAGCTGTTATGAAATCTGAGATTTTTGCATCCGCAATCCATAACCGTAATAAGATTAAATTTCTATACGGATTGAATGAAGTAATGTTGGATCCGTATTATATCTCAAGGGAAATAAGCGGCAGAAAAGTAATATACGGCAGATTATATAATTCCAGCGAGATAAAGAAGTTTGAGTTTCAAAAAATTGCAAATATTAAAGTACTGGAGAATAAAAAGTTTTCACCCATTATTCCGATAATTTCGAAAGCTGTGTAAAAGTTAGGAAGGAGGAAATTATGTTAGATCTTATGAAAAGAACAACAGTAGATTTATTAGTAGAACAATTTTGGAGACAAGGGTATTTAACAGTCAGCAGAAAATTCGGGACTTACTTGCCGGAACCGGCTAAGGTAGGTGAATTTGATGTCGATATAGTTGCAAAGCATAATAATAATTATGCGATCGGTATTACGTTAACCCGGGAAGAACTAAATGATCCGCAAATAATTGATCGATTGAAATTTCTGGCAACCAGGCAGACTAAGTACACAAATAAAAGAGTTTTGCTTTTTATAGGAGTGCCTGTAAATTATTTTAAGAATGCAAAAATTCTTATAGATATGCTGGAACCTGAAATAAGAAAGAATATTCGTTTATTCCAGATAAACGACAGACCTGTAAGGCGGGGGAGAAAATCTAGAGAAAAGGGAAAAGTTCTTTTTTCTTAGATAATTTGGAAGCAGCTGAAAAAGCTGCTTCCGGTTTAAATAAATTGCCGCTTATTTTTACCTTTTCTAAAACTATGCTTCCAGCTAACTTTTCATGTTAAATTACGTCTAATATTATTGAATTTTTCATAAAAAAGTTATTTATTACTAATCTTGACATTAAATTGTCATAAGGTTAATTTTACACGCTTTATCATTTTTGAGGGCGAATTTGAGTAAATCTCAATCGATATCCGATGAAAAATTACAGTTGGAGCTGAAAAATTCCGGTGAGATTCCTGTTCATATTGCAATTATAATGGATGGAAACGGAAGATGGGCTAGAAAAAGAGGTCTTCCAAGAGTAGCCGGCCATAAACGAGGGGTTGATACAGTTAGAGAAATTACAGAAGCATGTGCTGAAATAGGAGTAAAGTATTTAACTCTTTATACTTTTTCAACCGAAAACTGGAAAAGACCGAAAGATGAAGTTTCGACATTGATGCGCCTGCTTCTGAGAAGTATCAGAGATAGATGTGACGAACTTATGGAAAATAATATCAGGCTGACAACCATCGGCGATGTAGGATCTCTTCCAAATGAAGTGCAGAAAGAACTTTACGAGGCAATAGAAAGAACGAAGAATAATAAAAGAATGACTTTGAATTTGGCATTAAGTTACAGCGGAAGATGGGAACTACTGGAAGCTTTCAAAAAAATTGCTATGCTTGCAAAAGAAGGCAAATTAAAAATTGACGAAATAAATGAAAAGAGAGTATCGGAATATTTAACTACAAAGGATTTTCCGGATCCCGATCTATTGATAAGAACAAGCGGTGAATTCAGAGTCAGTAACTTTTTATTATGGCAAATTGCATACACAGAATTTTTTATTTCAAATGTGTACTGGCCCGAATTCAAACGCAAACATTTATATGAAGCTATAAAAAACTTCCAAACAAGGGAACGCCGGTTCGGTAGAGTAAGTGAACAACTAATAAAGAATGACAAAGGCTTAAAGAATGTCTCAAACCTCCCCAAAGAAATTGTTTAAATATTTAATCCCAATAACATTAATTTTTATTACTCCTTTTATTTATGGCCAAACTTCGGTTAAAAGTTATAAAATTTTAGGTATTTCAGTTGAAGGCAATCAAACTGCAGACGCAGCAACTATAATTGCAAACAGCGGTTTAAAGGTCGGAGACGAAATTAAAATACCTTTTGACCAGACAGTTGCAAACGCTATTAAGCAATTGTGGTCTCTAAATCTTTTTTCGGATGTTGATATTTTAATTGACAAACAAGTCGGTACCGGCGTATTCCTTTTAATTAAAGTAACCGAATATCCGAGATTTGAGAAAGCGGTTATTCAAGGCAATGACGAATTAAGTACAAGCGATATCCGGGATAAAATCGATCTTCAACGCGGACAAATATTAAAACCCCAGGATGAAAACAGGATAAAAAACGAAATAATGAAATTGTATGACAAGGACGGGTATTTAAACGCCGAAATAAAGATGGAGCATTTCGTATACTATACTGCCGATACTACGAAAGATAATATTGATGTTGTCTGGAGAAATGAAAAAGACTTTTCAGACGAATATACGGTTGAATATGACCGCAGTGAAAATTCTTATATGAATTTAATTGATAAAATTAAAAACAGAATTTTATTGATGATTAGAATTAAGGAAAACCAGAAAGTAGTCGTTAGGAAAATTGAGTTCGTTGGGAATAAAGCATTTTCAGACAGCAAGCTTAGGGGCCAGATGGATAATACATCGGAAAAAGTTTGGTGGCAATTTTGGAATAGTGCGGAATTTGATCCGAAGAAATTTGATGAAGATAAAAAATCAATTGTGAAGTTTTATCAGGAGAACGGTTATAGAGATGCTCAAATTGTCTCTGATTCTCTTATCTATTCGCATGATAAAAAAGATTTAACAATACTAATTAAAGTTTACGAAGGACCTAAGTATTATATTAGAAATATTACATGGGAAGGCAATACTGTTTTTTCCGATAAAGTTTTGAATGAACATCTGGACTTAAAAAAAGGCGATGTTTATGATTATACAAAGTTTGAACAAAACTTAAGAGGCAACAAGGCCCAGAACGATGTTTCATCTTTATATCTGGATAACGGTTATTTGATGTTTAATATTACTCCTACCGAAACCAGAGTGCACAAGGATTCGATGGACATAAATATAAGGTTAGAAGAAAAGAATCAGTTTAGAGTAGGGCGCGTTGATATAACCGGAAATGACAAAACAAAAGATAAAGTTATACGGAGAGAGCTTTATACAATACCCGGAGATTATTTTAATAGAGGTTTGCTCTTAAGAAGTGTTCAGCAATTAGCGAACTTGAAATATTTTAATGTTGAAAAGCTATACGGACCGGACGGAATAACTACTTCGCTTAAAAACGACAGTACCGTAAATGTAGGCTTTAATGTTGAAGAAAAATCAAGCGATTATTTGAATGCATCTGTTGGTTACAGCGGAAGCTTCGGATTCAGCGGCGCTATCGGAGTAACATTGTCTAACTTTGCACTTGATCATCCTTTTACTCTCGGCGGCGGCCAAATATTAAGTTTTAATTGGCAGTTCGGTGTCAGCAGCATTTATCGTACATTCGATATCGGCTTTACGGAACCATGGTTTATGGATACACCCACTCTTGTCGGCTTCGATATCTTCGATACGAGACAGCAGTATTATTACGATATGAGGCAGTCAGGTGCTTCCGTTAAAGTTGGAAGAAGATTAAAGTGGCCTGATAATTATTTCTATGTACAGGGTATGTTTAGATATCAATATAACGACGTTATTAATGGAATGGGTGATTATGTTGAAGGTATAACTCACCAATTTACTTTAGGCGCCACTATTAGCCGTAAAGATATTGACAATCCTATCTTTCCTTCTGCAGGTTCAAGTGTCATATTAAACGCACAAATTTCCGGCGGACCATTCCTCCCGGGCAATGTAGATTATTATAAAATAAATTTTCAGAGCGAATTTTACAGAAGATTATTTAATACAAACAGGGTTGCCTGGTATACCGATGCAGAATTTGGTTATATACATGAATTGAACCAGGCGACAGTATTGAGAATCAACCCATTCGACAGGTTTTTTATGGGCGGCAACGGATTAGTTATTGCAACTATTCCGTTAAGAGGTTATGATGACCGCTCAATCGGGCCGACAAGAGGCGGTGATGTTTATTTGAAGTACACTACAGAAATTCGTGTTGCCGTTACATTAGAACCGGTTCCTATTTATTTATTAACTTTTGCAGAAGCCGGTAATGTGTATCTTGATTTGCAGCATACCGATCCTTTCAATTTAAGACGGTCTGTAGGGGTTGGTGCTAGAGTTTTAATTAATCCTATCGGCCTTATAGGTTTTGACCTGGGTTACGGCTTTGATAGGAAGTTAGTTAACGGACAGGCTCCTGCCTGGTTATTCCATTTTCAGTTTGGTAAAGGATTTTAATTTATTAAAAAATAATTATTGAGGTATGTACAGTGAAAAAGTATTTTTTGATTACAGTTTTGATTTTATCGGGGACAGGTTTTCTTTTTGCACAAACACAAAAAATTGGTTATGTTAATTCTCAGGTAATATTAAATCAGATGCCGGAAGCCATTAAAGCTCAGGGTGATTTGAATGCATTAACCAATGCGTGGACTGCTCATCTTGATAGTATGACTGCCGATTACCAAAAAGGTCTGGCGGATTATCAGAAAAAATCAACCAAACTGAGTGATAAAGAAAAACTGGCTATGCAGCAAAAATTAGTATCGCAGGAACAGGCTATTATAGATTATAGAAAAGTAAAATTCGCCCAAGGTACTGGTGAAATTTATCAAAAGCAGGATTCTATTTTTACACCAGTTAAAAACAAAATTTATAAAGCTATTCAGGACGTAGCTAAAAAAGAAAATATGAAATTTATTTTTGATAAAGCCGGTGAGGTTTCACTTCTTTATGCAGATCCTCAATATGATATTACATATAAAGTACTAGATAGATTAAAAACAGGAGGCTATTAATATTTAAACCAATTATTCTAATTCCTATTTAGAATAATAAGTAATATTAATAGAGAAACGTGAGAATAATCTAATTTATTTCCTTTTCATGCTTTATTATTAATTTTAAATATTTTCAAAAAGGAGAGGGATATAATTTAATATTGATACAATCTAAGCTTATTTTTAACATCAATTCAAATTAGAATATGGAGTTGATATGAAAAAAATTATTTTATCCCTCTCAATTTTCATTTTCGGCTTTTCAAGTGTTGCGTTTAGCCAGCTTAAAATTGGTTTTGTCGATTCCAAGACAATTATGAGTAAACTCCCGGATGCCCAAGATGCTAATCAGAAGCTTAATGCATTAATAAAAGAATGGCAGGCGGAACTTAATAAAATGCAGGCAGATAAAAAAGCAAAAGAAGCAGACTTCGACAGAAGAAAACTTATTATGACCGAACAGATGAGAAATGATATGGAAGCCGAAATAAATAAACTTGATAAGCAGATTAATGAATATCGCGACCAGAAATTCGGTACTAACGGAGAACTTTTTCAAAAGCAGGAAGAACTAATGAAGCCGGTTCAAAATAAAGTTTTTAATGCAATTCAAGATGTTGCTAAGGAAGAAAACCTTGATTTTGTATTTGATAAAAGCAATGCGGTTGTTCTTCTTTATGCAAAAGATAAATATGATATTACGACATTAGTGCTTGATAAATTAAAAATTCAACAGTAAAAAAATTATTTCTTATGAGTATTAATCTGGTAGAGGCAGCGGCTTTTGTAGGCGGAAATATTTATGGTAACAAAAAAGTTATAATCAATAATCTCGCAAAAATAGATGAAGCAAAAACGGGCGATCTGACTTTTTTATATATGTCGTCTTATGAAAAATTTTTTCCTGTTACAAAAGCTTCGGCAATTTTAGTTAAACCCGGATTCGATAAATCCCGCGATGATATAACTTATATTGAGGTTAAAGATCCCAACAAAGCTTTTTCAAAGCTTATTATTAAATATTTTTCCCCCGAATTTTCTTTAAACGGAATTGATTCAACAGCTTATGTACATCCCGCTGCTGTAATTGGAAAGAATGTTGCTCTGGGAAAAAATGTTGTTATATCTGCCGGTTGTAAAATCGGGGATAATGTTAAAATATATCATAATACGGTTCTTCTTGAGGACGTTGAGGTTGGTGAAAGTTCCCTTTTATTCCAGAATGTTAGCATAAGAGAAAAATGTAAGATTGGGAAAAGAGTGATCATTCATCCGGGAACAGTTGTCGGTTCCGATGGCTTTGGCTATTTTACCGATGATAAAGGAGTTTATCAAAAAATACCTCAGATAGGAATTGTTATAATTGAGGATGATGTCGAATTAGGTTCTAATGTTTCAGTCGATCGAGCAGCCTTGGGAGCTACCATAATAAAACGGGGAGTTAAAATTGATAACCTTGTACAAATAGCTCATAATGTAATTATTGGTGAGGACACGGTAATTTCTTCTCAATCGGGTGTATCTGGTAGTACAAAGATTGGTAACAATTGCATTTTAGCCGGGCAGGTTGGTTTGGTCGGTCATATTAAGTTGGAAAATAATGTAATTGTAGCTGCTCAGTCCGGTGTGTCCAAATCAATTCTTAAACCCGGCCTTTACTTCGGATCTCCGGCAAAGGAAATTAAGACGGCGTCAAAACTCGAAGCACACATCAGAAATTTTCCTGAGTATGTAGATAGAATCAAGAAGCTTGAGGATCAGCTTGAAGCTTTAAAGGAAGAATTGAATAACTTAAAAAGTTAGAATTACTAATTTTTATAAACAAGAGATTACTCACTCCAGCCTTTAGTTTTATTGTATTTCATACCTCAACTTGCTATTTTGGAGGCCTATTTCCAGTAAATTATAAGTTAAACAAAATACGGAATTTATAAATGTTAGAGTTACAAAGAACAATAGCAAAGCCGGTTTCATTATCCGGTATCGGGCTGCACACAGGTACGTCTTGCACAATGACATTTAAACCTGCACCGGAAAATTACGGACTTAGATTTGTTAGAGTCGATCTTGGCGGCAATCCTGAAATTTCTGCTAATGCGGACAACGTAGTCGACGTTTCCAGAGGTACAACTCTGGGTATTGGAGAGGTAAAAGTTCATACCGTAGAACATGTTCTTGCTGCAATTGTAGGACTACAAATTGATAATATGATTGTAGAACTTGATGGAATTGAACCGCCGGTTGTAGATGGCAGCTCAATGCCTTACGTTGAAAAGCTGCTGGAAGCAGGCTTTGTTCAGCAGGAAGCGCCAAAGGATTATCTTATTATTGATGAAACGGTTATGTATCATGATGAAGAAAATCAAGTTGATATTGTTGCCCTTCCTCTCGACGGTTATCGAGCTACCGTGATGGTGGATTATCAAAATCCTGCGCTGGGAAGTCAGCATACAGGTTTGTTTGATCTGGAAAAAGAGTTTGTAAGTGAATTTGCTCCTGCAAGAACATTCTGCTTTTTAAGTGAAGTAGAACAGCTTGCCAATGTAGGTTTAATTAAAGGCGGCGATATAGATAATGCGGTTGTAATTGTCGATAGAAATTCCGAGGAAGAAGAATTAGAAAAATTAAGAACAAAGCTGGGTATTAAGGAAAAAGTCACGATCGGAAAGAACGGAATTCTGAACAATAAAGAATTGAGATTCAAAAACGAACCAGTCCGGCATAAGCTATTGGATTTATTAGGCGACCTTGCATTAATAGGAGCGCCGATAAAAGCGCAGATACTGGCTGCGCGTCCCGGTCACCGTTCCAATGTTGAATTTGCAAAACAAATTAGAAAATTATATCAGCAGAAAAAACTGGTAAAAAAATATCAGTTTGTTAAAAAAGAAGGGATTGTATTCGATATAGAAGCAATACAAAGAATTTTGCCGCATAGGTATCCGTTCCTTTTAGTTGATAAAATTATTCACCTTGAAATGGATAAAAAAGTAATTGGAATAAAGTCGGTTACCGTTAATGAGCCTTTTTTCCAGGGCCATTTTCCCGGCCACCCGATAATGCCGGGTGTTTTAATAATTGAGTCTATGGCGCAAACCGGCGGAATTTTACTGCTTAATTCTTTTCCGAACCCGGAAGAAAAACTTGTATTGTTTATGCAGATAAATAACGCCAAATTCAGAAAGACTGTTGTGCCGGGCGACGAATTATATTTGGAAATAGAGTTAACAAATAAAAAAAGTAAGGTAGTGGTTATGAGCGGGAAGGCCTTCGTAAATAATAATTTAGTGGCCGAAGCCGACTTTATGGCCGCTATTGTTGATAGAGAACCAGCTAACGGGAAACAAGAATAAAATAATGAACAATATTCACTCGACTGCTATTGTCAGCAGTAAAGCAGAGCTCGGAAATAATATAACCATATTACCCTATGCCATTATTGAGGATAATGTTAAAATAGGAGATGACTGTTTAATAGGTCCCCATGCCGTAATATATAACGGTGCACGAATCGGAAACAGAGTTAAAATATATCAATCTGCGTCAATTGCTCATTCACCGCAAGATTTAAAATTCGGTAACGAAGAAACTTTTTTTTACGTAGGGGATGATACGGTTATTCATGAATTTGTTACTCTTCACAGAGGAACCAAAGAAACCGGATTTTCCAAGGTTGGTAATAATTGTTTACTTATGGCTTACGCACATGTAGCTCATGATTGTGTTATCGGAGATAATTGTATTCTTGCAAACGGCGTTCAAATTGCCGGTCATGTAACGATTGAAGATTATGTAATTATCGGCGGCTTAACACCGGTGCATCAATTTTGCATTGTCGGCCAGCATTCTATGATAGGCGGCGGATTCAGAGCGGTGCAGGACGTTCCTCCTTATATACTTGCGGCAAGTGAACCTTTAAAATATTCCGGATTGAATGTAATTGGATTAAGGAGAAGGGGTTTTTCAAATGAAGATATTTTTACTTTAAAAAAAGCATATACGTATATTTACGATAATTCCCTTAATTTGACACAGGCCAAAAACAAAATATCCGAAGAATTAGGAGAACATCCCTTAGTTAAAAATGTTCTTCAGTTTCTGGGAAAAAGCAAACGTGGAATAATTGGTAAATGAATTGGAGGTTTATAAATACCGGATTTAATTCCGGCAGGTATAATATGTCTTTTGATATTCATCTTTCGGAGATATGCAAAAATAATGAAGCTTTTTTTAGAGTGTACAGGTGGGAACCATATTGTATTTCCCTGGGATTAAATCAAAATAAAGAAGCAATTGATACTGTTAAAACAGAATATGATAAAATTGATATTGTAAGAAGACCGACAGGAGGAAGGGCAATTCTTCATGCAGAAGAATTAACTTATGCGGTTGTTATGCCTGTTGTTCAAAATTCTTCCCCTCAAAATATTTATAAGGAAATAAATTCTGCTTTAGCGCTTGGCTTAAAAATTTATGACAAAAATTTATCGGCTGTTGAATTGGAAAGCTCTCAGCCGAATTTTCGCGAATTTTATAAAGATAAAAAAAGCGATGTTTGTTTTGCAGCATCGGCTAAGAGTGAACTTAAATATAAAGGCCGAAAACTTGTGGGAAGTGCTCAGCACAAATTTGAAAATATAATCCTGCAGCACGGATCAATTTTATGCGGTGATTTTCATAAAAAGATAATAAATTATCTTAGAATTTCCGGCGAAGACCGGCGATTAATATTAGAACTTCTTAATCAAACTGCCGACTTGTATTCAATAACTCATAAGAAGATTGATTATGAACATCTGGTAAAATCATTAAAAGAAGGATTTGAGTTGTATTATAAAATGAAATTTAAAAATGCAAACATTAAGGATTTTTCTTTTATTGAAAATGAATTAAGTTATTCTTAATAATTATAAAAGTCTTTTATCAATAATGAGTACAGAAAAAGAAATTAAACGTGTTACAACAAAGACCTTATATCTTTTAAAGAAGAAAGGTATAAAGATATCTGCTTTAACAGCCTACGATTTTATAACTGCAAAAATTTTGGATGAAGCCGGAATAGATGTAATATTAGTTGGTGATTCATTGGGCAACGTATTTCAGGGAAATGATACTACATTGCCCGTAACAATGGATGAAATGATCTATCATACAAAAGCTGTTTCTAAAGGAGTCAGCAGAGCTTTGGTGGTAGTTGATATGCCTTTCATGTCTTATCAGCTGGGTGCGGATGAAGGTTTTAGAAATGCCGGCCGGATAATGAAAGAAACACCAGCCGGTGCGGTAAAGCTGGAAGGCGGCTTAAGGGTTGCCGACACAATTAAAAAAATAACAGATGCGGGTATCCCCGTTGTCGGACATATTGGCTTAACTCCTCAGAGTATCCATCAATTCGGAAGTTATCGCGAAAGAGGAAGAAACGAAGAAGAAGCAATGGAAATTTTGGAAGATGCCGTTGCAATTGAACAGGCAGGTGCATTTGCCGTAGTGGTGGAAAAGGTTCCCGCACAACTTGGGAAAAAAATCTCTGAAAAGCTGCACATACCTACAATTGGTATTGGAGCAGGAGCTTTTTGCGATGGACAGATTCTGGTTACGCCGGATATGCTTGGATTGAATACCGACTTCCATCCTAGATTTGTAAGATACTATGCGGAACTTGCACATGAAATTTCGAACGCGGTAAAAAATTATATCGAAGATGTTAAACAGAATAAATTTCCTTCCGAAGAAGAAAGTTATTGACGAGATAAGAATTCCATATTAGTGAATTATATATTTATGAAGATTCGACTTTTCTTATTACTTATTTTTTTAATTATAAATTCTTATTTCGTTTTCCCGCTGGTTCCATCCCAAAAATATCTTAACGGTGCGATGATTACGTGTATTGTCGATGTAGGCAACTATTTATGGATTTCAACGTACGGGCAGGGTATATATAAATTTAATAAAAGTAATAATAAATGGATAAACTATTCTACTAAAAATAAAAACGGGGAATCTGATTTTTTCTTTACTATTGCGGCAAATAAAAATTACGTATGGGCCGGCGCAGCGGACGGATTATATATTTATACGATTAGAACACATCATTGGAGAAAAAGGAAGTTCAGACTCGGCGGCGAGATGGGAAACTGGATTCGTGCGTTGTGTTATGATCCGTCTCAAAATGTTTTGTGGATCGGCAGATTTGAAAATCTTACAAGGTTCGATGTTAGAAGGCAGAAATTTACTGATTTTGTTTTAACTCAAGGAAGAGATGCTAAATCCGACAATATAAAGTCAATCAGACTCGATGGCGATAGTCTGGTATGGTTTGGTACGGAATCGGGAGTTTTTAGGTACCGGAAAAAAATGAACGCCAATAATAAAAATGCTTGGCTTTACATAAATAATAAGGACGGCGGTTTTTTAAATGAAGGTAATTCGGTTTCTATATCCGATATGTTATTCGATCCGGAGAGGGTCTGGTTCGGTACCGATGAGTTTATAAGTTATCAAAATCCGAATTTTAATGTCGGAGGTATTTATCTTTATAATAGGGATCATTCATGGGAAAGAATTTCTATGAGAGAAGGTTTGCCTGCCAATGGAATTTATTGTCTTGAAAGAACAGGTAATAAAATTTGGGCCGGAGTATATTATTTCGATAAAAAAGAAAAGAAAGATTACGGAAGAGGTCTGGTTTTAATTGATAGACTTACGGACAAGGTTACACCGATAAATCTAAATGACATTAATATTGAATCTTCAAAGATTTTGTGTTTGTACTTTGACGGAACTAATATGTGGATCGGAACGGATGACGGTTTAACAAAGGTGCAAATAGAGAATCCGTTGGCAAAATGGCCCGGGAAGAAAATTAAACCTTCTAAGCAAGAATCGCTAAAAAGGTATAGGAGAATAAAAAGATAAAATATAACATAATAAAAAAAATAGTTTCCATTCATAAACTTTAAATTGATAATTTTAAAAGTCCTAAAATCAATCAACTTATAAAAAAATTAAATCAAAACTAAATACAGAATAAATCATTTAATTTGCTCTCTAATCCCACGTTCAGACATATCTAAATATTAAATAGTTTCAATACATATTCTTATCCAGTTTAATTTACCATAAATTCTAAGAAATATTTATTGATAGAGGAAAGTATTTTTTGATTATCTAAATGGAAATTACCCTAAACAGGGGATTTAAATAGTATGGGTTTAAATTGATCTTATATTCAATGAATTTAACTTATTGTACAATAAATAGATAAAAGTAGTAAAAGTTATTTATTACAGAAAGTTGGAATAAAACTAATAACCAATTGCATACGGTAATTGAGACAACAACAACATTGTTAAACATTACTTACAATTTCATTTTTCTGGATTCTTAGTTCATACCGTTAATGTTTTTTGCGGAACATTTTAAAACAGCTCATTGTAGGAAATTAATAATTCATTTATTAACAACATTTAGGCGGTTATATGTTTAGATTAAATACTTTTAAACTGTGTATGCTGTTGATCTTTTTATCTTATTCTATGGTTAGTGCTCAAAAGATAAATAAAGTTACAACAGCATTTCCTTTCTTTGATAATGCAGAAGATACAACAGCGTCATATGCAAACTGGACGCGCGACGCCTCACAGTGGCTGATTAAAACTGTGAGCTCAAAAAGTGGAACTCAAGCCTGGGTTATGCAGCAGAAAAATGCATGGAGTTCCTTGACTTTATCAAGTGGAATGAATTTATCCAGTACGCCTAATCCCTATTTACAGTGCTGGGTAAGAACGTCGGATGGAGGTGGTGGATATATTAGAATAGAAGCTTCCACCGATGCTGGTTCATCTTGGGGTACAATATTGGGCCAGACTTATTTTAGCGGTTCTTCTTATATTCGTGTACAGGGTTCATTATACAATTATCGAGAAAGCAACATATTAATAAGAATAGGCTGCTATACAGGTTCTTCAATTTATGTTGATGATATATTAATTGATAATGCACCAACTCCTCAGTCATTTGTGTTGCTTAATCCTACTAATAACGGATTGGAAGTGAAATGGGGACAGTCAACTGCAAGTGATTTTGGTTTTTATAGAATCGTTTTATCAACTAACCAAAACATGCTAAATAATGATCTTAATAATTATAATGGTACTCTAGGCTTCTATGCTGAAACAGATATAAATGCACGTACTGAAACAAGAGTTTTTGATATTACTAATAAAGCAACAATAGATACTGTTTTAACTGACCTTACTTTTACTAATTCAATATATTATGGTAAGATTTATGAACAGGATACTCTGCAACTTGTAAATCAAGGATCTGATAGGGCCGATGCAACAACAACATTTACAATGACAACAGAGACGGCACCTTTTACGGAAACTTTTGAATCGAGTTATAAATTAGCAGCTGATATTCCCTGGGCAATTACTACCGATGATGCTTCGGATGCTGGGCATAGCGCTACTCATGCTTATGAAGATTCACCAGGCGGAAACTATCCAGCTAATGCTGATAGAAATTTAGTAATGAAGGTGAATTTCGGCAACATACAGCAACCTGTTCTAAGATTTAACCAAAAATATTCTTATGAGCAGAATTATGATTTTGGTAGTCTTTATATGTCTTCTGACGATGGTGGTCACTGGACCAAACTTGCAAGTTTTACTGGGAGCACCGGGGGATTATGGGAAACAAGGGATTTTGATGCTGGGATACTTAAAGGCACTTCAGGTGGTTTAATAGCATTCAAAACTACTTCGAATGGTGCTGGTGTTCAGCAAGATGGATGGCATCTAGATGATATTCAAATCTATAATAATACCAGAACTACAGCATTCCCATTTTTTGATGATGTAAGTGTTGATACCACTTCTCAAAAGAAATGGATACCAGGGGCTTGGAGTATAAAAATAGCTGGTGATCATTCTGGAGATAGCCAGGTATGGTATTTACCACAATGTAGCGGTCCAGATGATGATTGGGAAAATTTAACTCTAGGAGGTCCGATTAATTTGTCGAGTACTCCAAATCCATATATTCAATTTTGGGTACAAAGAGATGATAAAAGTGGAGGATATGTAAGGGTTGAAGCTTCAGATGACGGTGGTATTAGTTGGCATTCAATAAGAAATCAAACATATTTTAGTGGTAGTTATATCAGGATACAGGCGTCTTTATATAATTATAGGGAAAACAATGTTATGGTAAGAATAGGCTGTTATGCTCCTTCCGGTAAATATTATATTGATGATATTCTAATTGATAATGCACCTACTCCTCAATCATTTGTAATGCTCAATCCTACAAATAATGGAATGGAGTTTAAGTGGGGTAAATCAACTGCTAGTGATTTTAGTTTTTATAGGATTGTTGTATCTACAGATCAAAATAAACTAAATAATGATAACAACAATAGCACCGATAATGTAGGATTTTACGCTCCTACTGAAATAAATGGACACTATGAGAGTAGGGTTTTTGATATAACAAATCAAAATACTACAGATACTATTCTAACTGATTTAACGTTTGCAAATAATACCACATACTATGCAAAGATTTATGAACAAGATTCACAGCAACTTGTAAATCAAGGTTCAGATAAAGCAGATAATAAAACTCAATTTAATGTTATACCCGAAGTTGCACCATTTACAGAAACTTTTGAAGGTACTGAAGATACTGATTATAAATGGGCAGCAGATATTCCATGGACTGTTACTCAGGCGGATTCTGCAGATACATCACATTCTAAAACTCACGCATTTGAAGATTCTCCTAATGGCAATTATGCTGCAAATTCAGATAGAAGATTAGTAGTTCAAATGAATTTATCCTCAATTGTAAGGCCGCTGCTTAAGTTTAACCATAAATATTCATTTGAACAAAACTATGATTATGGCTACGTCGATTATTCTTCTGATAATTCTACTTGGGGTAATGGTACTGATGTTAATATTCCTTTAGCATCATTTACCGGAAATAGCGGCGGTATTTGGGAAGCAGAAGAATTTGACTTAGGCGCTCTTTCGCAACAGTCTGCAGCATTTTTAAGATTTACTGTCGGCTCAAATGGACCTGGGATTCAGCAGGATGGATGGCATTTGGATGATATTCAAATTATGGACAATAAGAAAATTACCGCTATACCATTTATCGATAGTGTTGAAGTAGATAGCGATTCTAAAACATATTGGATTGCCGGCATATATAAAATTAGTATTGCAAATGCCCGTAGCGGTCAACAAGTTTGGTATTGCCCACAGAACAATGGCCAGTGGAATTTTATTACTTTAAGAGGAGTAACAGATTTATCAAATGCACCTAAACCATATGTTTCTTTCTGGGTGAAAAGGAATGATGGCGGCGGCGGCTATTACCGCTTGGATGCTTCTAGTGACGGAGGGCAAAATTGGTATAAATTTCCACAGCAGTACTTTAGCGGAGATTATACACATGGTTTATATTCCCTAGCCCTAGCTGATCATGATTTTAGAACGAAGAATGTACTTATCAGAATAGGTGTTTATGCAAATTCTGGCGCTTATTATCTTGATGACATAGAATTTGCAGATTCTACCGGATGGGTTACCGGCTTTAAGAACAACGGATTAAATAATGTTCCAAAAGAATTCTCATTAAGTCAAAATTATCCTAATCCGTTTAACCCGTCAACTACTATTAGATATGCTCTTCCTTCCGAATCTAAAGTAAAATTGTCTGTATATAATTTACTAGGTCAATTAGTAACAACTTTAGTTAATAATGTAGAACAAACCGGCTATCATGAAGTTGTTTTTAATGCATTAAATTTAGCTTCCGGTGTTTATTTCTATACAATTGATGTTAAATCGACGGATGGAAAACAAAATTTCCAATCGGCTAAAAAATTAATTTTAATGAAATAACCCAGTAAAAATTTCAATTAAGGGAGCTAGTTTTTAGCTCCCTTTTTCTTTTATTACCCGCAAATATCTAACTTTTACTCAAAAGATTTTATCATTATCTTTACTTTTATTCTTTTAAACTAATGGATTATTAAATAATGGTAAATCTTTCTACTAAAAGGCTTAATACATTAAAATCAAAATTTAAAGGATTAAAAATAGCAGTTGTGGGCGATATGATGCTCGATTGTTATTTCCGGGGTGATGTAAAAAGAATTTCTCCCGAAGCTCCGGTTCCTGTTGTGGAAGTAGAAAATGAATTTTATAGATTCGGCGGAGCTGCAAATGTTGCATTAAACATACTGAAACTGGGAGGTATACCAAGACCTATCGGTGTTATTGGATATGATAATTACGGAACAATTTTTTCTTCATTAATAACTGAAAGCGGAATTATAGATGATGGAATAATCGTCGATGAATCGAGACCGACAACTGCAAAAACAAGGGTTATCGCCGACAGTCAGCATGTAGTAAGGATAGATAAAGAAAGTAAGCAGTATCTGAATAAAGAAACTCAAAATAAGGTTTTTAATTATATTCGGGAAAATATCAAGCAACTTGACGGAATAATTTTACAGGATTATAACAAAGGAGTCCTTACTCCTTCATTAATCGAAAAGATAATAACCTTAGCTAATAATAATAAAATTCTTATAACTGTTGATCCCAAGTTTAATAATTTCTTTGCATATAAAAATGTAACTGTTTTTAAACCCAATCGTAAAGAGGCTGAAGATGTTCTTGGCATAAAAATTAAAAACGACGAAGATATTTCCGAAGTCGGCAGAAAACTTCTTGAAAAATTAAATGCAAAAAATATTCTGCTTACTCTTGGCGAAGGCGGTATTGCGGTTTTCGAAAAGGGAATGGCGGAAAAACGCATGCCTACAAAAGCGCGTAAAGTAGCTGATGTTTCGGGTGCAGGTGATACGGTTATTTCAACATTAACAATGGCTATTGCTACAGGTGCAAATATTATGGAAGCCTCCTACCTTGCTAATTATGCCGGCGGTTTGGTTTGTGAAGAAGTGGGTATCGTCCCGATTGAGCTTGATAAGTTATTCGATACTGTTTTGGAAGAAAGATAATGGACGGATTAAAAACTTTAGAAGAAATAAAAGCTATCCGCAGAAAACTAAAAGAAGAAAATCTTAAAGTGGTTTTTACAAACGGCTGTTTCGATCTTATACATGCAGGTCATGTCGATTATCTTTCAAAAGCAAAAGCGTTAGGAGACGTTTTAATTGTAGGATTGAACAGTGATGCTTCCGTGAGCAGAATAAAAGGAGATAAGCGTCCTATATTACTGGAAAATGAAAGAGTGTTTATTTTGTCGAATTTAAAACCAGTGAACTATGTAACCATATTTGATGAAGATACTCCTGCACGGTTGATTCGGGAACTCATCCCGGACATTTTAGTAAAAGGTGCAGACTGGCCGATGGATAAAATTATAGGCAGAGATATTGTTGAAGCCGGAGGCGGAGAAGTTAAAACCATAGAGTTTGTAAATAATCAGTCAACTTCGAATATAATTAAATCCATTTTAGATAGATATAAAAGTAAAAATTAAGAATTACTTTTAGTCTGATATAATAAAGAATAATATCTTAACTAAAAGACACATTGAATTTATATTGGCTTTCATTAAAATAAGTCAATGAATGTTATAATTAATTCTCTTTCGTTTATCTCTTGAAAAAAAACAAAGAAAAAATATTAAAAAAGCGAACGCTCTTTCATAGAATTGTTAATGTATTCTTATATATCGGGATATTTATACTCTTTCTCTTTCTAATAGCTTTCGGCTTTAGTCAAACATCGACTTTCCGGAATTATCTTAGAGAGAATGTAATTACTCTGGCTAATAAGGAATTAAACGGGCATTTAAATATAGGTAAAATAGACGGTACGATTTTTACTTCCCTCATTTTAAGAAATACAGAAATTAATATGGGACAGGATACATTACTTAATGCAAAACTTATTGAAGTAAAAACCAGTCCGTTGCAAATATTTTTTAAAAGAATCTTCGTCAGAAAAATTTTAATTTCCGATGCAAAGGTTGCTTTTAAGGTTGATCAATCGGGAGATTTAAATGTTTCAAAGTTATTTCCGCCTTCTCCGAAAGATACTTCACATTCAAAATTTCCGTTTAAGATAGAAGTTCCGGATTTAAATTTGAAGAATATTAATTTCAGACTTCAAGATTATAACAAAGTAGAAAGTAATCAGGTATACAGCAGTCTCAACTTACATGACTTAAGAATTAATAATTTAAACCTTTCTCTAAGTGCCTCGGCAGATATAAAAAACAATGAATATAAATTGAAGATTGATAAATTCTCTTTTCAGCCTAACCTGAAGAATTTTGATCTAAAAAATTTTACCGGTGAATTTTTTGTTAGTCCTAAGGTAATACTTGTTAACAGTTTTAACCTAATTACCGATTCAACAGATCTATCGCTAAGCGCTCAACTAAAAGATTTTAATTTATTCGATAGTACTGCATTTTCAAAAATCGATAGGGCGAGGCTTAATATTAATTTGAAAGCTAAAAAATTTAATTTTAATGATTTGTCTTCTTTTATTGCTCCTACAAAAATATTACAGGGAACAGCTTATGTCAATTTGGAATCTTATGGGAACTTTAGACAATTAATTATAAGACATCTGGATGTAAATTATCTTAATACTTCACTGAAAGCTAAAGGAGAAGTAAGAAATTTATTAGAGCCCGGTAGAATGTTTATTTCCACTTCGTTTTTCGATTCGCAAGTAAACCAATCGGATATACATCAATTACTTCCTTCAATCGGTATTCCGGCATTTAAAAATCTGGGAATAGTTCGTTTTGATACTCTAAATTTTCAAGGTAATCCGCTTAATTTTAATTCAACTGCATTTTTAGCAATGGCCGGCGGGACCGCTCATCTTGATGCTTCGATGAATTTCAAAAAAGCAAATCCGTCATATAACATAAATTTAAAAACAAATAACTTGAATCTCTTCCCATTTAC
The DNA here is from genome assembly GCA_964498065.1 of uncultured Ignavibacteriaceae bacterium. Classification (GTDB taxonomy): domain Bacteria; phylum Bacteroidota; class Ignavibacteria; order Ignavibacteriales; family Ignavibacteriaceae; genus FEN-1297. The sequence continues at coordinate 28,146 of CAZCFZ010000008.1, read as the reverse complement.
CGGGATCATTACAAATTTAAATTCCAATATTAAAATGAAAGGCAGCGGATTCTCTCCGCAAAAGCTTAATTCATCATTAAAGTTTATTGCCGACGGCTCAACATTTGCTGGAAATAAAATTGATACCTTAAGATTTACGGCTAATGCTTCAAAAAAGAATATTGCATTTAATTTAATTTCCTCCTCCGATACTACCGGTGCGGATTTAAATGGCTCTTTTAATTTTGTAAATCAAAATAAACCGTCGTATGAATTAAAGGGTAGGGTTAGGAATCTGAATTTAGCAGATTTTACGCATGACTCTTCTTTGAAAAGTAATTTGAATTTTAAGATGGATGGAAGCGGCGATAATTTCAATCTTGAAAAGACAAGCCTTTTCTTGACAATGGAATTGAACAAATCCATGATTAAAGGAGTTAATATCAATAATGCCCGTGCAATATTTGATATTCGCAGCAACGATAACGGCGAGAGAGTAATAAATATAATCTCGGATCTTGCCGACATAACCATTATAGGAAAATACTCAATTCAGAATTCGGTTAGTCTTCTTGCCGATGAGGCAGGGGTATTGGTACAAGCCGTTAAATCAAAAATTTATAATATAACCAACCCGGATTCAAGTTTTACCCGTCAATTAGCTGCAGGTGTTGCCGTACTGCAGAGTCAGAAACCTGAGCAGATGGTGATTGATTCGGCTTCATCATTTAAATATACTATCGAATTTAAAAATTTCGACTTGCTTTCGCTATTATTGGGCAGCAACCAGCTAAGTTTGGATGGTGATATGAGCGGCGAAGTTAAAACAGATACTCAGGGAATACAAATGTCTGTTAATACTAATCTTAATTATTTAAAATATTTGGATGCCGGCAATATCTTTTTCCTTTCAAATTTTAACATTGGATTAAATCTTTCGAATGATTACAATGCTAAATCACTTTCTGATATAAAAGGCAGTCTAAAATTAACGGCAGACAGAATTTATGAAGGCGGTGATTTTCATAATATTAACCTTTATGTAAAATTATCGAAAAATATAGTTGATGTAAATTTTTCCGGCCGGCTTAAAGAAAATATCGAAACAAGTATTGACGGAAATATTGACCTGACGGATGATATTATTAAATTGAATCTGGATACGCTTAATTTTAAGTATAATAATTTTGCGCTCATAAACAGCGGTAATGTGAAAATAAATTTTTCCAGGGATAAAATTTCCGTAGATCACTTTAAACTTGTAAGAAATAACGGCGAAATCAGCATGAACGGTTTACTGTTAAGAAACGGCAACCAGGATTTAAAACTTGCAATAAAAAATTTTAGCGGAAGTGACATTACAACCAATCTTTTGAATAATAAGTCAGAAAATAGTCTTGGTGCAAATGTTCATATGAATGCTGAGATTAGGGGGAATTATGCTGATCCTATAATGGATCTGAATTTTGCAGCAGACAGCGTTAGATTCAGAAAAAATGTATTCGGATCACTTGTTAGCAACCTTTCTTATAAAAACCAAAACTTATCCGTTGATGTAAGATTTTTAGACTCACTCATATATAAAAATATGCCTGCACTTAAAATATCAGGCAACGTTCCTATTGACCTTGCATTTACAGGTGTTAAAGAGAGATTTAAAAAATCTAGACCAATCAATTTAACTTTAAATGCAAAAGATTTTGATTTAGGTACCCTTGGTAATATAGTTCCGCAAATAAGCCAGCTAAACGGCAGACTAAAAGCAGACTTAGTTTTAACCGGCACACCTTCAAATTTAAATCCTGCGGGACAAATAGAAATTAATAATTTAGGTTTCCGGGCTAATGTAAATAATCTGCAATATACGGGAGGCATTAAGTTAAATATTAAAAATCATAAAATAGCTATTGATAGTTTGTTAATAGCTAATGCTTCCGGGACTCCGGGCGGAGGAGTTATTACGGGAAGCGGAAACATAAATCTAAATAATTTTGAAATAGCCTCAATGAGTGCTGAAATTGGGGGCAGCTTGAAAGTTTTGAGTGAGAATTCCAAGGCAGTAAGCCCGAGTTTGTACGGTGATCTGGTTATTCAGACAAATAATGAAATTACCTATAATATGGATTCAAAAGGATCATTTATTAATGTTCCCATAGTAGTAAAAGAAGCAAAGCTTACTTTCCCGCCGAGACAGTCTGCATATCAAGGTTCTGGCGATAATATTTTTTACAGGTATGTAGTGGACTCGACTAAAATAAATAAAAATGAAAGAGAATTTGAAAATTTAATTGAACTTTCCAACAAAATGAACGCCGGAAACATAGAAGAATCCAAAGAGAAAACAGGTACATTGGGATATAGTGTAAATATTAAAGTACAGAATGAGGCTACCATAAAATTTGTACTTTCAAGGGAATTTGACCAGAGCCTAACAGCGGTTATACGTGGAAACCTTCAATATGATAATATTGGAGGAAGGTCGAATACTCAGGGAGAATTGAATTTATTGGAAGGTTCTACTTTGCAGTTATTTAAAACTTTTGAAGCAACAGGGTCCATCCGGTTTGAGAGTCAAATAAATAATCCGAATTTGAATATTCTGGCAACCTACACAAATTATTATACACCGCCTAATCAGGAAAATAAAGAAGAGCAAGTTGAAGTTACAATTAAACTTAGCGGCCCGTTAAGTGATCTTTCAAAAAATCTTACTCAAAGTAAGAATAGTATAAAAGTTTATGTTGGATCTGAAAACATCGCTAATAATAAACCTGATCCCACTAAAGATGTTACCGATGCTATAATATTTATTTTATTCAATAAATTTGCCAATGATTTTACTGCGCAGCAATCTCAATCTGGAAATGGTCCGTCAAATGCCTTAAGCGGTATTACTTCAAGCACTACTGCTTCCATGGCTGGATCACTGTTAGGCGGAGTTTTAAATCAAGTTTCCGGCGGTGTTGTGGGCGGTGTTGAGTTAAGAAACGTAGGTTCAATAACTAAATTTAATTTAGTTGGTAAGGTAAAAAATGTCCGCTATTCAATCGGAGGAGCAACCGGAGGGGCAACTTCCGTATTTCAGGATTTTAGCCAGGCCAATGTAATGATAGAAATTCCGATTATTCAAAATTTTGTTATACGTTTGGAAAGGAAAGATGCAGTTACTCAAACGAGCATATCTAACGAGATGATAAACGAACTCGGCTTAAAATACAGGTTTGAATTTTAATGAAAAAGAAAATCATTTCCTTCTTTAAAAAAAATCCCGGCAGAGAATTTAAAAGCAAAGAAATTGCAAAAAAACTAAATATCGATTCCGATCACGAGTACAGCTCATTAAAATCTCTCCTTTATGATCTTTACCAGGAAAATTTCTTAATAAAAAAAGGTAAAAAATATAAATTAAATAACCTGCCGGAGACAAACAAAGTTACGGGAGTTTTGCAGATTGTTAATGGGAGCTACGGCTTTGTTGTTTTAAAAAATTCGAGAATGAAAGATATTTTTATTGCTGCCAGGAATTTGGGAAATGCTTTTAACGGTGATACCGTTGAGGCAGTTCTGTTTGCAAATAAAAAAGGAAAAAATTTTGAAGGGCAGATTGTTAAGGTAATTGACAGGCATAAAAAGGAAATTGTCGGAACTCTAAAAAAATCAAAATCATTTTATTTTATTGAGCCGGATGACATTGCCGTTCATAAAGACATTTATATCGATAAATCTGATTTAGCCGGAGCTGAAGAAGGCGATAAAGTAATTGCAGGGCATATCTCATGGAATAATTCAATGCTTAATCCGGAAGGTAAAATTATTGAAGTTATAGGCAAAGCCGGTTCATTCGATACGGAAATTGCATCAATTGCAAGAGAGTTTAATATTATATATAAATTTCCGCCAAAGGTTTTACACGAAGCCAATGAAATCGAACTTAATATCACCCGGGAAGAAATTGACAAAAGAAAGGATTATAGAAATAAAGCAGTATTTACGATTGATCCTGAAGATGCAAAGGATTTTGATGATGCACTTTCAATCGAAGAATTGGATAATAATAATTATTCCGTAGGAATACATATTGCCGATGTTAGTCATTATGTAAAATCCGGATCGCCTATTGATAAGCAGGCGTTAAAAAGAGGAAACAGCGTGTATCTGGTCGGTAAAGTAATTCCTATGCTGCCTGAAAAATTATCCACCGACATTTGTTCGCTTGTTCCCGCCGAAGATAGATTAACTTATTCCGTAATTGTGGAAATAACAAAGCGCGATAAAATAGTAAACTATGAAATTGCAAAGACAATAATAAATAGTAAAAGACGTTTTAATTATGACGAAGTACAAGGGATAATTGAAAGTGGTGAGGGTGAATTTAAAAATGAGATTTTTATATTGAATAAATTGGCTCAAACACTGCGAAGGAAAAGGCTGAAAGAGGGAAGTATCGAATTTTATACTCCCGAAGTTAAATTTGAACTTGATAGTAGTGGAAATCCAACCCGTATTTACAGAAAAGAAATTAAAGACAGTAATATGCTGGTTGAGGAATTTATGCTCTTAGCTAATAAAATTACGGCTAAGCACTTTGGAATGCCGGCAAAAGGGAAGCCAAAACCTTTTATCTATCGTGTGCATGATCTTCCTGATAACGAAAAAATTAATGAATTTGCTTTGTTTGTAAAATCGTTGGGATATTCTTTTGATCCGAATGCTTCTTCAAGATCAAATCAATTCCAAATATTAATTCAAAATGTTAAGGGAAGTGAAGAAGAAACTTTAATAAATGAACTGGCCATCAGGTCAATGGCTAAAGCAGTTTATTCTGTAAATAATATAGGGCATTACGGATTAGGATTTAAATATTATACTCACTTTACTTCGCCTATACGCCGTTATTCGGATCTTATTGTACATAGACTTATGTACAAATATTTAAATTCAGATGGTAGTATCAATTACTCTTTAAGTGAACTGGATGAAATTAGCGATCATATTTCCGCTTGTGAAAGGAATGCTGTTGATGCCGAAAGATTATCCGTAAAACTAAAACAAATTGAATATTTAAGTGAGCATTTAGGTGAAGAATTTAGTGCTATAATTTCTGGGCTTACTCATTTTGGAATTTTTGTTAAAATTATTGATATATTGGCGGAGGGATTAATCAGGCTGCGGGATTTAGAGGGAGATTTTTACTTATATGATGAAAAAAAATATTCATTAATTGGCAGAGCTACAAAAAAGCAATTTCGTTTAGGCGATCATGTACGGGTAAAGCTTGTCCGCGTCGATTTAGAAAAAACCGAGTTAGATTTTATAATTGCAGAATAATTAAAATTTAATATGAAAAAATTTCTATTAAGTTCTGTTTTTATTCTATTTATCTTAAATGCAGATATTTTTGCACAATTCGGTCAGAATAAAGTCCAGTATAAAAATTTTACATGGTACTATATTCAGACCGATCATTTTGATATTTATTTCTCAAAAGAGGGTTCACACCTGGCCGAATTTACTGCAAAGGTTGCCGAAGAATCATTAGAATCAATTGAAAATAGTTTTAACTATAAAGTTAATAACCGAATTACTATCGTTGTTTATAATTCAACCAACGATTTTCAGGAAACCAATATAACCGATCAATATTTAAGTGAGGGCATAGAAGGATTCACCGAAATGTTCAAGAACAGGGTAGTTGTTCAATTTATGGGCTCGTATCCTGAATTCCGTCATTTAATTCATCATGAATTAACTCATGCGGTAATGAATGATTTTTATTACGGCGGTTCTTTGCAGAATGTTATTGCGAATAATATTTCTTTGAATCTTCCTCAATGGTTTAACGAGGGTATGGCGGAATATCAATCATTAGGCTGGGATATAAATACTGATATGTTTATTCGAGATGCTATAATAAATGATTATCTTCCGGATGTACAGCAGCTAAGCGGCTATTTAGCTTATCGAGGGGGAGAATCGGTTTTTCATTATATTGCATCTAAGTATGGGAGTGAAAAAATCGGCGAGATTGTAAATAAAATAAAAGGCTCAGGCAGTTTGCAGGAAGGGTTTAAATTATCTCTAGGTTTAACTCTTAAAGAATTTAATGAAAGATGGAAGAAACATTTAAAAAAAGTTTATTGGCCGGATATTGCAATAAGGAAAGATCCGGACGAATTTGCTAAACGGCTAACAGACCCGGAAGAAGGCGGCGGATTTTATAATACAAGTCCCGCAATTTCACCGCAAGGAGATAAGCTTGCATTTATTTCCAACAGAAATTTTTACTTTGATGTATTCATAATGAATACAATAGACGGAAAAATTATTAAACGTTTGGTAAAAGGAAATAGGAGTGCGGACTTTGAAGAACTTAATGTAGTAACGCCCGGTTTAAGCTGGTCTCCTGATGGTACTAAAATTGCCTTATCTGCAAAAAGCGACGGCAGCGATATTGTGTACATTATCGATGTTAATTCGGAAGATAGAGAAACGCTTCCGATTAAGCTAGACGGGATTCAAAGTCTTGCATGGTCTCCAAATGGTAAGTATTTGGCATTTATCGGTCATACTTCGGTTCAGTCTGATGTTTATATTTATAATTTTAAGAATAAAAGTATAGTCAATCTAACTAACGATATATTTACGGATAATGACCCGGCATGGTCACCCGACAGCAAAACGATTTACTTTTCTTCGGATAGGGGGCACTATCTTACTGCTTCTTCGGTACCGGATACTTTTAAAATTTATAATTATTTGCATCCTCATACCGATATATATTCAATAAATATTAGTACAAAAAATATTGAGCGAATAACGGATATGCCAAACAGCAATGAGTTTGCACCGGTCGTAGGTCCGCAAGGCAAAGAAATTCTTTTTATATCGGATTTGAATGGTATAAATAATATTTATAAAAAAAGAGTTCAACTTAATCCGAATGATGGGGTAAAAGATATTATTGATCTTCCGGCTAATCCGATTACCAATTCATTGAACGGCCTGTATCAATTAACTATTTCAAAGGACGGTAATAAACTGGTTTTTTCCAGCCTTTATAAAGGTTCGTACAATTTATTTTTATTGAATAATCCGATGAATATTAAACTGGATACAAATAAACTGGTACCCACTGTTTACATTACAAGTCTGGATAAGAAGGAAACGATGGTAAGAGAAATTTCAAGCCATGTTATTCACGAAGTTGATTCTGCGCAAAGCAATACTCCTATTATGAGTGATGAAAACAAATCCGGTACTACACATCTATACGGCGATTCTGTTCAGATAGATTTTAATAATTATGTCTTTGGTGATACTAATACCGTGAAGGCAAATATCAAAAGCGATACCGTAAACTCCAAATTTAATCTAACGGATAACTTGGATAAGCAGGGGAACTATAAAGTAAACAGATATAAAATCAATTTTTCTCCTGATATAGTTTATGCAAATGCCGGATACAGTTCGCTTTACGGATTGCTCGGCACTACTATTTTATCGTTTAGTGATGTTTTAGGGAATTACCGTATTATTGGTCAAACCAGTTTACAAATAGACTTAAAAAATAGTGATTATGGTATAGCTTATTTTTATTTAAAACAAAGGCTTAATTATGGAATTGAAGCCTTTCATACTGCAAGGTTTGTTTACCTGGATAGAGGCGGACTTGCAAATTTATTTAGATTCAGAAACTATGGAGCCGTTATTTCGTTAAGTTACCCTTTAAATAGATTTTACCGTTTGGCAGGCGGGTTAAGCTGGTTAAATGTTTCTATGGAAAATTTGGATGATCCGAACGAACCCTACCGGAAAGATAATTACATTGTACCTTCATTAAGTTTTATACATGATAATTCTCTTTGGGGTTATACAGCACCTATTGATGGTACAAGATACCGTTTTGATGTAATGGCAACCCCGGGTTTGATAGCTAAAGATTTAAATTTTTATTCTATTCTCGGAGATTACCGCACTTATTTCAGATTTTGGTACAATTATTCTTTTGCTTTCCGGTTAGCCGGAGGATATTCCGGGGGGCATAACCCGCAAAGATTTTTTCTGGGAGGTGTAAATAACTGGATAAATAGAGATTTTGCAACCAACACAATTCCGCTAAATTCTCCTTCGGATTTCGCCTTTCTTACCGCAGCACTTCCGCTGCGCGGATATGATTATGCTCAGGAGATAGGAACCAGATACGGATTAATGAATATGGAATTAAGATTTCCGTTGATTAGGTATCTCCTTTCAGGTGCTTTGCCTATCTTATTCAGCAATATTATGGGTGATATATTTTTTGATGCCGGTACTGCCTGGAATTATAATAAACAGCTTCAATTATTCGATAGAAATGAAAACGGTCGTTTGGTTACAAAAGATTTATTATGCGGTACAGGTGTCGGGGCCAGAATCTTCCTGCTTTATTTTCTTGTAAGATTTGATGTAGCTTGGGCATATAATTTTAACCAATTTTCAAGTCCAAAGTATTATATTTCCCTTGGCACCGATTTTTAAATATATCTTCTTTTATGTATAATTAAAGCGTTTGAAAACTCAAAAACTTTAAAATACTTTTTCTCTACTCCGGTTTAATAAAATTTTCAATCGTATTTTATTTTGAGGCAGGTTTTGGTTTGCTTTTAACCGAAGATTTGCCGGAAGATGTAGTATTGGATTTATTTTTATAATCGGTTTCATAAAATCCGGTACCTTTAAAGATAGGACCTAAACCCGGGCCTATCAGCCTTTTTACATTCCCTTTACATTTTGGACATACTTTGACCGGTTCAGCGCTCATGGATTGAAATAACTCAAATGTGTACCCGCAATCATTGCATTTATATTCATACGTAGGCATTTTGCATCATCTTAAAAATTTAGGGTGAAACTTAATGAAAAATTCCTAAAAATTCTATAAATTAACTTATAATGTTATCTTGATTACGTATATTTTTACACCCAGTCAAAATAGGTTTTATCGAGTTTTCTAAATTTTATACTGCTTAAAAAAGTGAAAAAATTATTAGTCCTTTTGATCTTATCCCTTTCCTTCAGTGGATGCATAAACTATATTCAAGACGTTCAGCTATATGCAGATGGTTCCGGGTCAATGAGTATTATTTTTTGGACTAAGATACCCGATAATGAGAGTCCAAAAATTCTTGATAAAATCGGGATCGGTATTTTTAACCCGGATTCTATTAGATCGGAATTCTCCTCGAAGTTTACTAAAATACAAAGCATAAAAGTTTACACAGATACAACCGACAGCACAACACACGCCGTTATTAAATTATCCTTTACACATATTGATTCCCTTAATAAAACAAAAGCATTTTCTTCTTCCGATTTTGCCTTGAAAAACGGTGCGGAAGGACTAAAAATTTTCACTCAATTTATTCCGCCTATTGCAACAGGATTTGGCGTGAACGGCAATTCATTCCATGTTACTTATAAATATACTTTCGGCGGCTATATTGTTTCCGATAATTCTACTTCAAAAGACGGAAGAACACTTATTTGGGATTATACATTGTCTCAGATAGGCAGCGGTAAAACAATTTCGGTTACTTTTAGACCTTTTAAATTGAAAGAAACCCCTCCATGGATTTACGCTTTATCAGGTTTAGTCTTATTAATTGTAATAATCTTCCTTTTAAGGAAAAAGAAGGATTAGCCGGTAAAGAAGAATCTGAATAAAAAAAGTTAGGAATTCCAAGAGTAAGAGTTTATTGACTTACCAAAGGGTTTTAATTATATTTAATGTCTATTTTAAAATAATTTGATGAATTTTATATAGTTTATGTTACCTAATGATTATAAAATTTTTTCAGGAAGTTCAAACCGGCCGTTAGCTGAAAAAATTGCTGTGAAGCTCGGTAAATCATTAGGGGCAGTGGAATTAAAAAGATTTAGCGACGGAGAAATTTGGGTTAAGTATGGAGAAAATATTCGCGGTTCGGATGTTTTTATAATACAACCGACAAATCCTCCGGCAGATAATCTTTTAGAACTACTCATAATGGTTGATGCTGCAAAGAGAGCTTCAGCCAAAAGAATTACAGCCGTTATCCCTTATTTCGGGTATTCAAGGCAGGATAGAAAAGATCAGCCCAGGGTATCTATAACTGCTAAACTAATTGCAAACCTTATTACCGTTGCCGGTGCCGATAGGGTAATGACTATGGATTTGCATGCTGCCCAAATACAAGGATTCTTTGATATTCCTTTTGACCACCTTTATGGTTCGCCTATGTTTATAGGTTTACTGGAAAATTTAAAAGAAAATCTGGTGGTTGTCTCTCCCGATGTAGGAGGAATAAAAATTGCCAGATCTTATGCAAAAAGGCTGCATGCTGATCTGGTTGTTATTGATAAGAGAAGACCGAAACAAAATTTAGCAGAAGTTGTTCATATAATTGGAAGTGTTGAGAACAAAGATGTTTTATTAGTAGATGATTTAATTGATACCGCCGGGACTTTTGTCGGAGCGATTGAAGCACTTAAGAAAAATGGAGCTCTAAATATTTATGGCGCTGTTACTCATCCGCTTTTCTCCGGACCGGCAGTAGAAAGAATAAATAAGTCACAGCTTAAAAAATTATTTGTCTCTGATACAATTGAATTTACTCGAAACGGAGACTCTGATAAAATTACTATTGTAACTGCTTCCGACCTTTTTGCCGAAGCAATTAAAAGAACGTATTTAAATGAATCAATTAGCTCATTATTTGATATAGATAAAGGATAAAATTAGAACTTGGAGAAAAAATGGAAAAAGTAATATTAAAAGCAAATATTAGAGAGACAAATAACAAATCTTTTAGAAATAATCTGCGTAAAAGCGGCAGAATTCCGGGAGTATATTACTCTAAACATGAAAAACCGGTTTCAATCGATGTATTGGATAAAACAATTAATCCTCTTATTTATACAACCGAAACACATTTAATTTCACTGCAAATTGAAGGGCATAATGATATTGATTGTGTAATTAAAGATGTTCAATTCGATCCTCTTACCGACAAAGTTGTTCATTTTGATTTATTAGGCCTCACTTCCGGCGAAACATTCGAGTTTGAAGTCCCGGTTAAGTTTCATGGAAGTCCGGTAGGTATTAAAGAAGGCGGAGTTTTGCAGACTTTCCTGCATAAGCTTGATATAGAATGTCTTCCTGCAGATATTCCGCAACATATTGATCTGGATATACAGGATCTAAAAATTGGGGATGCGATTCATGTTAAAGACGTAAAAATGGATAACATTACAATTTTAAATCCTGAAGGTACTGTTATTGTATCGGTAACTCATCCGAAAGCTGAAAAAGAAGAAACAGCTGAAGAAGTTGAAGAAGCTTCTGCCGAACCTGAAGTTATCGGCAAAGAAAAGACTGAAGAAGAAGAGTAAATTTATTAAAAGTGCGAGTTATACTTGGGATTGGAAATCCCGGAAACCGGTATAAGTTTAACAGGCATAATGTAGGATTTATGCTGTTAGATTATCTTGCGGAAAAGTATAGTCTTAAAATGATCCCTTCAAAAAATGATTATTTCTATTGTGAAGGGAAATTAAACAACTCCGAATACTCACTCATTAAACCTTCAACCTATGTAAACAATAGCGGAATTGCAGCACTTGCTGCCGTAAACCATTACAATGTTGATGTTACGGAATTGCTGGTTGTTCATGACGATATTAATCTTGATATTTCCGTAATTAAGACTAAAATTTCGGGAGGCGACGGCGGACATAACGGTTTAAACTCTATTATTTACCATTTGATTTCAGATCAATTTCCTCGAATCAGAATAGGAATAGGGAACAATTTTAGACAGGGAGAAATGGCTGATTTTGTACTATCCGACTTTAATTCCGAAGAAAAACCTAAATTGGATGAAATTATTAAAACTGCCGCTTTCCTTAGCGAAGAGTTTATTAAAGGCGGGATAAAGCAGTTATTAGATGCGAATAGCAAATTATCAAACATGAAAAATGAGAATTTATAGGAATGTATTGGAATTGGAAATTTCCGTAAATCCTAGAAATTCACGTTAAAAATACTTGTAATTACGTACTTATTTAAATAAATTTAGTGCTGTTTTTAATAAAAATATTTATCAACCCCTGCTCTCATGGAAGGATGAGGGCCAAATGACCAAAGGAGGTGAATTGACATTATGAATACGAACGTCTATGAAAGCGCAGTAATGATTAATGCTGCTTTAGATGATGAACAAATTGGATCGATAATTTCTCATATAAAAGACACCATAACAAATAATGGCGGGGAAATTAGGGAAATTGAAGATTGGGGAAGGAAAAGACTGGCCTACATGGTAAAGAAAAGTAAAATCGGTTATTATGCCATCTTTAGATTTAACGCTCCCTCAAATATTATTGCCAAACTCGAAAGAACCTACTCCCTTGATGAACATATCTTAAGGTATCTAACCATTAAATTAGATAATGATGCTATAGAGTATTTGGAAAAAAACAAAATTAGTCCTACAAATGATGAAGCGGATATTTCTTCTTTTAATTCGAATGAAGTAATAGTAGAAGAAACTGAAACTGAAGATGAAGAAAAAGATGAGAGTGAATAATAATTAACAACTTACGATTAAGTATGGAGGAAAAATCATGGCCGATTTGAAGATGCCCGAAGTGAACTATGTTATTGTATCCGGTAATTTGACTAAAGATCCTGTTTACAGACAAACTACCAATAACACTCCTGTTGTAAACTTTTCCATCGCATCTAATAGAAAATTTAAAGATGGATCTAATCAATGGCAGGAAGATGTTTGCTACGTTGGCATTGTTGCTTGGAACAAGTTGGCAGATAGTTGTCATGCTAGACTTAGAAAAGGATCCGCTATTCTTGTAGATGGCGAGCTGCAAAGTAGAAGCTGGAAATCTGAGGAAGGTCATAATAGAAGTATCGTTGAAATCAAAGCCAGAAGAATACAATTTCTAAATAGAAAAGGTAAATTGAACGGCGGGAATAATGGAACGGAAGAACAAAATGAAGAAATGGAAGATCTTATTTCCGAAGATGAAAGCGTAGATTATACTGAAGATTCATTTGATAAATTTTTAACTAATGAAGAATCTGATTTAATAAAGTAATTTGGTGAATAAAATGAGAAAAGAAATTAAAACAAAAAAAATCTGTCGGTTTACTCAAAATAAAGTAAAATATATTGACTATAAAGATGTTAAGCTTTTACAAAAATATACAACCGAACAGGGTAAAATTATACCGAAAAGGATTACCGGAACAAAATCCAAATATCAAAGACAATTATCAATTGCTATTCAACGTGCAAGACATATGGCTTTACTGCCTTATGTCTCGGATACCGTTCGATAGCATATTAGAGGAGATAAAATGAAAGTAATACTAAGACAAAATTATGAGTCTCTGGGGCAGATAGGGCAATTAATTGATGTAAAAGAAGGATATGCAAGAAATTTTTTAATTCCCAGAAAAATCGCATATGCTGCCTTAGAAGGTAATATCCGTGCTCTGGAAGAAGAAAAGAAATCTGTTGAAAAAAAGAAAAAGCAGGAAATAGAAGCAGCAGAAAAACTTTCTTTGGAACTTGAGAAAGTTTCCGTAACTATTTCCGTTCAAGTCGGAGAAGAAGATAAAATCTTTGGTTCCGTAACTACCCAGATGATAGCCGATGCATTAAAGGAAAAGGGTTATGAGATCGATAAAAGAAAGATTGAAATCGAAGAGCCGATTAAATCCTTAGGAATTTACGGTATAGCTATAAAGCTTCATCCAAATGTAACAACTAATGTAAAAGTTTGGGTGGTTAGACAATAAGCACTAACATATTTAAATTAAAAAAGGAAAGCTTTTATGCTTTCCTTTTTTTATAACTTTTAATTAAATACCCGTATTATCTAACTTTTATTTGCTTGTCTTTTATTAGTTTTGCGATATCGGAAGTCCCGCTTTTTGAAATATTTTTAATAGCTTTGGTAGAAAGCTTTAAAGTCACAAACCTATTCAATTCCTGTACCCAAACTCTCTTTTTCTGAAGATTGGGTAAAAATCTTCTTTTTCTTCTATTATGAGCATGAGAAACGTGATTTCCAGTTATTGGACCTACACCGGTTACCTGACATCTTCTTGACATTTAAAACTCCTTAAAACGCCCTTATTTTTAAATTTGAACAATAAATATAATAAAATTTTTAAGAAAAAATAGCCTCAAATTAAATTAATTTTCATTTATTAAAAAAATAACGTGACTAACGAAATTACCCGCTCTTAGGTTATTGACTATTAATTAAAGCTTTTTATATTGCTATTAAATCAATGAATTTTCTTATAAAAATAAACATTCTAAGCAGGAACTTACCAAAGTTATCATTTCATATAAAATAGTTAAAATATCCTCAATTGAAAGGAGTTAAAAATGGAGTATTACGAGCTTCATCCTGAAAATCCTCAATTACGTTATATCAATAAAGCTGTTGAAGTTCTGCGCAAGGGAGGGGTAATTATTTATCCTACGGATACCGTTTATGGAATAGGTTGCGATATTTTTAATCGAGATGCACTTGAGAGAATTTTTTCAATAAAAAATGACGGCAGTACGAAACTTTTTAGTTTTGTTTGTGCGAATTTAAAAGATATATCAAATTATGCCAAAGTCTCGGATTATGCATATAAAACAATGAAGCATTTGCTGCCGGGTCCTTATACTTTTATTTTACCTGCAGCAAAGCTGGTTCCTAAAAAATTATGGAGCAATAGAAAAACTGTCGGAATTAGGGTTCCCAATCATTCCGTCACTTTAAAATTGGTTGAAGAGCTGGGTAATCCGATAATAAGCACCAGTGTTACAAACAGAAAAGGCGAGGTTGTAATCGATCCCTTTGATATAAAAAACATATTTAATTCACAGGTTGATTTAATGCTTTCTTCGGGTAATCTTGCCGGGAGCCCTTCAAGCGTAATTGACTTAAGTATGGAGGAGCCGGAGGTTATAAGAGAAGGTGCGGGCGATGTAAGCCTTTTTGTTTAGTTCTTTATTAAAAATGCCGGTTGAAACCATTATTATTCAACCGGCTGTTTTTATTTTACCCTGTAAACTTGTGTTGCAGAAGCCTGAGCCGTCGGCGTTAGAATTATTTCGTTAATATTAACATGCGCAGGCCTGGTTGCACAAAATAGGATTGCACTTGCAATGTCCTCGGGAGAAAGCGGTGTTAAGCCTTCATAAACTTTCTTTGCCCTATCTTTATCCCCGGAAAACCTCACGTCGCTAAACTCGGTTAGCACCATGCCCGGGTCAACTTCGCTGACTTTTATATTTTTATCAAAAACATCCAGTCTAATTGATTTCGTTAATGCTTTAACTGCAAATTTTGTGGCGCAGTAAACATTGCCGTTTGCATAGGCTTCATGTCCCGCGGTAGAGCCTACGTTAATTATATGTCCGCTTTTTCTTTCAACCATTTTCGGTAAGATGAACCTAGTAACATACAACAGGCCTTTTACATTAGTATCGATCATTTCTTCCCAATGTTCTATTTCACCTTCGTATAACTTGTTGAAACCGCGTGCAAGCCCAGCATTGTTTATAAGTATATCTACGTTTTTAAATTCATCCGGGAACGATGTAATAGAATCCTCTACCTTTTCCTTATTGCGAACATCCAGTTCAAAACTGTATGTTTTAACTCCGAATTTGTTTTTTAAAAATTCTTCCAATTCAATTAATCTATTTGAGCGTCTTGCAGCTAAAATTAATGAAGCTCCTTCTTTAGCAAATTCCAAAGCGCAGGATTTTCCTATCCCGGATGATGCGCCTGTAATAAAAACAATTTTATCGGACAATAAACCCATAATATATTTACCTCAAGATTTTTTTGTAATAATTGGAATTGATTTTCTTATTCTCTTCGTTAAGATATTTATATAACCAAGAAGAATAAATAAAACAAAAAACATAAAAATTAATTTTTGATCATATGAAAGCTCACCGTGACTGAGCAGCATCGACCAGTCCGTTTGGAAAGTCGTTTGAAAAAGTATTGAGAACAAGCCTAATACAGCCGTAAAAATTAAATATCCTACATTAATTAATTGAAAAACAATAATGGATGTTCTTAAGAAATTATTTGTAATTTTGTTATGCCATATTAAAGTAGCCTCTACCAGAAGTATGCTTAATATGAAAGGGGAAATAATAAGCATGATATATATATAAAAATTATGTACTTCTTTAATTGGAAAATTAACAGCCAAACGAATGCCGGTAAAATAAATATTAACCTTTTCGTTTAGAAGAAGAACCGCCAGCAATCCTTTAAATAATTGATCGAGAAAAAGAACGGCCAATAATCCTGCAATCATGCCGGTAATTATAGAATAGCTTTTCTTCAAATACAGCCTCTATATTATTTGTTTATCTTTCTATCCAGCTGGGCCTTTTTGTAACAAAATTAGGTGCAATAATTTGTGAAGGATATTCTTGGGAAATTACCTTTCTCCAGTACCTTCCATTAGTACTTCCTTTCCATGACCCCGGTTTGTTGTCATTATTCGTATCGATATTTAAAATCTTATCTTTCATTTTAAAGTACGAAGAAATATTAACTCCTGCAGCGCCGTTTTTATTAAAGTTCTCCACTTTAACAAGAAAAATGTTCTTTCCCTTTTTAAGATACCTTTTCACATCCAGAAGCTTAACTCTTTTGTACTCAACAGTCAAAGATAAAGTTTTACGGGCATAAACTTCATCAATATATCGGCCGTTTATATAAAGCCGTGCGTAAGTATCGCCTATCAGCTGAAGATAAGCCTCATCGGGAATTTCCTTTAAACTAATAGATTTTTTAAATTCCGCTTTGGCGGCGAACTTATATCTGCCGGTTTTCAGGTATATCCATTTTGATTTTATTAATGGCGAATACAGCGTATCATCACCTGCTTTCAGAGAATCCTTTATTTCATTAAAGTAATCTTCCAGCCTGGCGAATTTATCGTTTATCAAATTAAGATTTGCGTTAACATAATATCTCTGCCATAAATAATCATATCTTCTTTCTAAATTTTTAAGCGAGGCCATATCATCATTAATCATATTTACAACATGAATATCGTTTCCCCGGGATTTTAAATAATCTTTATCATGAAGGAAAAATTCAGTTAATGTTTTGGATTTATACCAATAGTCGAGCGTTGTAATAAAGCGCAGAAGATCAAACTGGTCCTTATGCCTTTTTACCATTGGTTCCAGAGCGTCAATATCATCTAAAACTTTAGGCAAATTCCAGTTCATCCATGTAATATTAATTACCGGGGATATAGGTTCTTCCCAACTTGCTGGTTCATGAAATTCCAAAAGCGGATGACGCCAGAATTCATCCCAGGTCATTTGGTTTAAAGGATTACTCAAAGATTCGTAAATGTCCGGAATTCTCGGATCGTTGATACCAAAGAAATCGTAAAAAAAGTTTTTACTAAATTGAGAAAGGCTGCTTTCCTTAAAATTCCAGGCACACTGTGCCGACCAGGCATAGCCGAAATATAATAACTCCTTAAAAGTTTCTGCTCCGAAATCTCCCCAATTCGAATTTATCATTCCTTCGGCATTGTTTTCAATACCTGCTTTTATAAAATATTTGATATTCGGGAATGCATTAGCGTTTGCAGGAAATGCGGTTGAAAAATTCCAGACGGAAGGCGAAACAAGGTAATTAAAGCCGGCATCTTTAAATGTTTGAGTTGAAGGATAATAAAAGGCCGGTTTATAATTCCAGTCTACTATAGTTATGTCTTTGGGGATCATTTTAAGGATTTTGGGGTGCGTTAAAATTATATCTCCGTACATCATTACTTTTTTGCCGTATTTTTTACAAATGCTGTATATCTTTTTATAATAATTTGCATATACTTTTGATATGCCGTATTTCTTAACGAGATATTTACTTTTACCGAGGCCTACATCAAAACTTTCATCCGCGGCTATATGGAAATACTCTGAAGGAAACAATTTAAATACTTCTTTTAGCATGCTTTCAAGAAATATGTATGTAGAACTATTTGAAACATTAAGTGAAGCAGAACCCGGGAATTCCGCATACTTTAAAAACCTTTTTTGAGTAAGAATATTTTCAAAATGACCGAGGGTTTGGAAAATCGGTATTACCTCGATAAAATATTTTTTTGCATAAGCAACCAATTCCTTTACTTCTTCAGGCGATAAAGAGCCCCTGTTTTTACCAATATCCGGATACTGCGGAAATTGAATCATGTCCTCAAGATAAGGCATATATACATTCATTTTATAGCGTGCAATGTTTCTTATGATTTTTTTAAAGTTCTTTAATGTTGATACCTGCCCCCGGCTTATATCATCGGAAATTCCGCGGATTTTCATATCCGGCCAGTCGATAATTTTAACGCAAGGTAATTCCGGTGATTCGAGTTTATCAAGAAGCTGGATTAAACTCATTGCTCCGTAAAAAACACCTTTAGCTGATCGTGCTTCAATCTTAATTTCATTTTTATTAATTGATAACTTATAAGCCTGATCAATCACCGAATCGGAAGCGGAAGGAAAATTAGTAGTATCGTTAACAGCAAGAATTAAGTCTGCATGACCCGTATCGGTTTTTGCAATTGCAGAGGAAATATCTAAGGACTGTGAAAGAGCTTTTTCGATCAGCGAAGCGGTAAAATTTAAATCTTCTTTTTTACCTTCTAAAAATATTCTAACATTTTCGGGTAATTTGAAAATATCCTCACCGGTTTTAATTATTTGCGGGGTTGGTACAATCGTAAAATTATTTATTTGAGCGGGAACAGCTTTCATAAAAAGAAACGGTATGATTATCAGTAATAAATATTTCATTTGCCTTATATAATTTATAAAAATGCCACAATAAAGTTTTTGTTAAGATGCATTGCTAATATATTAAAAGTTGGAATTAATGTTTAAGTGATGTAAAAATTAAAGCGAGCTGATACAAGAATAATTCCATGTACCCATGCATTTATGCACCCGTCATTCATGCATTTAGTTTTTGCAACGGTTTTATACTACCGGAGCTATGCTTGATTACAATTTTATACTTATAGAATGTTTTTACTGCATTTAAACAAAAATATTATTAAGTTTTAATACACATAATTAGCCACGATATATTAGGGCGGGGATATGGTAACTACACAAGGACACACATGGGGCAAATCGAGATGAATAATAAGATTTGTAATAGAACGTAGATATGCCGATTCATGCACAATTATGCTCTTTAGATAGTTAATGCATGCAGTATAATTATAAGTTAGCTGCTTAAATTTAAAAATATACTTAATTATATCACTATGAAAACATTTACAATTATTCTGATGATTGCAATAGCATTTATCAATATTTATGGCCAATCCGATACTTCTGTGGTAAATAAAGCAAATCAACTTATAACAAATAAAAAATATAATTCAGCGTTCAAACTTCTTGAAAGTTATGACCCAAAGAATGAAAAACCAAACATTGTTTTACTTAAAGAAAATATTGCATTAAAATATTTTGTAACTAGTATTATGCATGAAATGTTTGCCTTCAAAGATCTAAAAAAAAATGAAGATATAATGGATTACCGGGGGAAAACCGGATCTTTTGATATGCATTTATTCCCTATTGATTCAGTACTTAATAAGTTAATTAAACTTCATCCCATGAATTGTAACTTGTATAAAGGGCTAGCAGAGTATTACTATCAAACGTATTTAAGCTATGGGAATCATTGGCTTAAAAATAAAACTGAACTTTTTAATCTAATTAAAAAAAACGATGAAAAAGTAATTAATTATAATTGTGCAGATTATTCAACATATTATGTTATGGGATTTATTTCCCTTACAAAGAAAGAATATAAAAAAGGATCGCAATTTTTCTTAAAGTCTATTTCACTGAATAAAGATTATGCTGATTCCTACTACAATTTAGCTTATTCATATCTTTATCAAAACGATAGAGACAGTGCCCTAAGATATGCAAAAATTTCTCTTAAAATGTACGATGATGTTAGCTCTAAAAGCGATGCGGCAATAATGATAGGAGAAATATATCTAGAGCTGGGTGATTCCTTAAACGCTTTAAAATACTATAAAACTGCTAATCAAATTGAACCGAATAATTATTATAATTTGAAACCGCTCATTTATATTTGTGCAGAAACAAATGATGCTAACACCTTAAATTTTACTAAGACATTCTTCAATTTAGCACCAGATAATCCAACCATATATAATGACCTTGCAAACATTTATTATAGAACCAATAAAGAAAATCAATTGGCAGAATTTTACAAAGCACAACTTCCGGTTTTTAGGGACAGCCTACTAATTACAGGTAATCTAAATTTTTACTTAGCTGAAATTTATCTTGATTCGGATAAAAAACTTGCCAAAGAATATTTTTTAAAAGCTAAAGAATTATTTAGCAAAATATATGATAAAAATAATAGCGTCTTTAATGCGATTGAAAAAGGAATAAAACAAACTGATGAGTAGTTAATTTTTAAATAATTATCAACATTTAGTTTCAAGAAAGTTGTTTGTTCCGGCACGCGACTTAAATGCTCCATAAGGAGTATATAATATGAAGAAATTCAAAGTACTTACTAATGGACCATAGGTTATTTGAGCCCCAGCATCTTTAATAAGTAAAATAAAAGTTACTGAAGGCAGCTTAATCGCAAGGCCGTTATGTACATAAATTATTGTATAAAATTCAAAGGTAAATTATGAGGTTAATAAATTCATTTATTTTTTCAATTATTGTCTTAGTACAAATAGTATTTGCTCAAAACTGGCATTCAATAGGACCTGCGGGCGCACCGTTATCAATATGTTTTTCTTCAAAATATATTTTGGCCGGAACAGAATATGTCGGAATTGCTAAATCTACTGATAATGGTGTCTCCTGGAAATTTGTCCAAGGTATACCAACTGGAAATACTTTTAACAATGCCGTTATGTGTATAAAACACGATCCTAATAATTCGCAAATTATTTATGCCGGAACAGGTCCGGACGAAACATCATCGGGAAATGGATTTTTTAAAAGTACCGATGGCGGAGAAACATGGCAAGTTAAAAATACCGGTTTGCCACAACAGCCAGCGGTACCGGAAATTTCTATTAATCCGTTTCACACTAATGAAATATATATAAATTGCCGTTCAAATTCCGGTTATAGTATTTATAGTAGTGTTGATAGTGGTGAAACATGGAATTTATTCTTTCAGGATCAGTATCTTATTTCTACTCTTATCTTTGATGCGATGGATTCAACTTTACAATATGCCATTGGTACAAATGGTACTGTTTACCGATGGAAAGACAGTAGCTATTCAAAGTTTATACCGTCATCAGATCCTTTTACTTATGAATCTCACCCTTGGACATTTCTTAATTCTAAGACCGGTTCACTTTTTTACGTAACTGAAACTAATCTATACATATGGAAAAATGACAGTGATTGGGTATCATTATTGAGCAATTTGCAGGAGAAAGGGGTGAAAATCACCGCTATAACTGATGCGACGATTAATCAACAAAGTGAAACAATTTTTATTTGTACTGATAAAGGGGTTTTTACAAGTATAGATGATGGTAGTAATTGGAATTTAAATGATTCCCTCGGAGATATGAAGATAAGTATAGATTCCGCTGAGGTCATGTTGGTTGGTTTTAATGGTTTATATCATTCAACTAACAATGGAAGTTACTGGTCTAAAATCTCAGATGGACCGAAAATTAGTTCGATTTACCAGACATCTATAATTCCAACATCGACTGGAGGCGTAATCTATGCCATAGGAAATGATAACAGCTTTTTAATGACAAATACACTATTTAAAACTACGGATGGAGGAGACTCTTGGATAAAAGTTAAACTGCCAAATCAAATGACGCCATCGGTAATTAAGGCTAATCCTTACAACCCTAATATTATTTATTTAGGCGGTATTGTTTACTCTGGCGGTGTTTCTATTTCGAGCTTATATAAAAGCTTTGATGGAGGAATTAATTGGACAAATGTGCTGCCAAATACTGAAGTGAACTATATTGAAATTTTTCCGGACGATACAAGTCATATCCTTGTCGGTTCTTTTGGGAAAATACTTGAAAGCTTTAATTCGGGAAATTCCTGGGGATCTTATCTAACTGATTTGAATAGTTCATATTATGAAGTTAATATCGTTAAAGTATCCTCTAAAAATCCTGCAGTGGTCTGCGCCGCTATATCTGGCAATACGGATGTTGTGAGCGGATTTTTTATCTCAACTACAGGGGGAAATTTCTGGGAAAGAAGGATGAATGGTATTAGTGATGATATAGATCATATTACCCTTTCTGCAATTGCAGTAGATCCAAAGAATCCCAATAATATATTTATCGGCAACAATGCGGGAATATATAAAACAACTAATATGGGAAACAATTGGACATCATGTTATAATATGGGTCCGGTTTCCGATATTAAAATAGCGCAAGATAATCCCAATATGATTTTTGCGTCTTCACAGAGTTCGGCTTATGGGACTGGCGGATTATTTTTGTCAAAGGATGGTGGAAATTCATGGGAAAGAGTTTCGTTCCCCGGTTTTTCAAATGAATCCAGAACTTCAATAGATATTTTACCTGTTGGAAACAAGTATAAAATATTTAGTGGAACAACTTCATATGGTTGTTTTGAAGGAGAATATACAAGGGAAATATTATTACCATTGAAGCCGCTGTTAATTTCTCCGGTTGGTATAACTAATGTGCCCCTGTCAGCAAATTTGACTTGGCATCCTTCAGATCTTGCATTGCAATATTATCTCCAAATTGCAAAAGACAGTTTGCTCTCAACTGATATTTTTGACACAACATTAACTGATACTAGCCTGCAATTGCATAATCTTCTTTCGGTTAATACACAATACTTTTGGCGTGTAAATGCGATAAATATTAATGGAGACACCAGTTATTCTCAAACCGCACATTTTACTACTGGTATCTTGGAGAGTGTTAAAGATAAAGAGATTGCAGCCCCAAAGGCTTTTGCTCTTTATCAGAATTATCCGAATCCATTCAATCCCAGCACTACGATTATCTTCGATTTGAGAGAAACTTCTGCAGTCAAGCTAACAGTCTATGACATTTTAGGTGAAAAATTGAAAGATTTGAATTTGGGTGAAATGAGTACGGGAACATACAAGAAAGTTATAGATATGTCTCATTTTTCAAGCGGAATTTATTTTTATAGGTTTATAGCTGAAGGTATAGATGGTAAAAGGTTTACTTCTTTAAAGAAAATGATTTTGGAAAAATGAATTGACACAATTTTAATTAGGGAAAACAGTTATGAAATATTTCTTTCCAATATTTATTATTAGCTTATTAATGCTTGCCGAAAATTGTACTGCACAATGGGAAAAAGTTAATGGGCCTTTTTCCAGCGGAAGTGCTGAATCAATCGCAATTCTTGACTCAGAGATAATAGTAGGCATGCGAGGCCAAGGAATTTTCACTTCATTGGATAATGGATTGACATGGATGCAATCTACCGAGGGCTTGCAGAATCTAAATATAAACTGCCTTGAGGTAATCGATTCTAACATCATTGCCGGTACTCAAAATGGGATATATCTATCATCTGACAACGGCAAAAGTTGGTTAACTACTGTTGGAGTTGAAGAGGAATATATTATTTGCATTACCGTACATGATTCTATACTTTATGCAGCGACGAGTAATGGTATTTTCTATTCTACTGATGACGGAATGAATTGGATTGAGTCAAGCAATCCTTCAGGAATTAATTCTATTACTTGTTTTGCAAATGATGATTCAGCTATGTACACGGGGACTTTAAACGGACTCTTTCGTTCAACAGATAACGGAATCACCTGGGAAGGTGTGAATAATCCGCCCTCATCTCAAATATCTACGCTAGCAATATGGGGGAACAAAATGTTTGCCGGGGTTTATGGCGGATTATATGTATCCACTGACGATGGAAATAGCTGGACATCTTCGGATAACGGTTTGATGAAAGGTAACATAACATGCATCCTTACTGATAGTTCTTTCATATATGTCGGAACTAGGGAAGGAGGTGTTTATGTTTCAGAGGATTCAGGTTCAAATTGGGTCCAGACTAATCTATATCACAACAATCCCCAAGTATCTTCTCTAATAAAAAAAAATTCATCAATTTATGCATGTACCGATTATGGAGGAGGTGTCTATAAGTCTACGGATAGGGGAATGAATTGGACTCGAATCAATATGAGTAAGAGAAATCTTTCTATGTTATCACTTTCTATCCATGATTCTACCTTTATAGCCGGTACCGATAGTGCCGGAGTTTTTCTTTCTACAGACAGGGGAAAATCTTGGTCTCAGCATGTCAATGGTTTGCAAAGTAGTTCAATAAATTGTTTTCTTACTTATAAATCGAAGATTTATCTCGGTTCAAACAATGGGGCTTGTATCTCGTCCGACGGCGGAAAGAACTGGAATTATTTTGGACTTGGTAGTTATAATGTTCAATGCTTTCTAGTTCAAGAGCCATATCTTTATGTAGGAATGAAAAATGGGCTTTCTTCTACATTTGTTTCTTCAATCGGTTGGATGTATGCAGCACATGGAATAAATAACCCCAATATCAAAACTATTGCTGCAAATAATGAATACATATTTGCCGGTACATGGGGAGACGGAGTCTATCGTTCCGGTGATAATGGCACAAGCTGGACACAAGTTACAAAAGGTTTTGCCAATTTAGGAGTCTCATCCCTATTATTTGATGAGAATAGTCTTTTTGCAGGAACCTTAGAGGGCGGCATATTAGCAACCGACAATAATGGAGGTACCTGGACTCAGAAAAATACAGGACTTGGAAACGTTCATATTCATTCACTCTTGATGGTTAATCCTTATATTTTTGCAGCGACAAATGGTGGTATTTATGCCACTGCAAGTAATGGACTAAGCTGGACATATGCCGGACTTAATTCCGAATCTATTAATTCACTCCAATCTGATAGTTCCGCTCTTTATGTTCAAACTACTGCCGGAATTTTCCGTAGACCGCTTTCAGAACTTGCAAAATTATTTCCTCCCGTGCCGGTTCTAATTTCTCCACGATTAGATTCTACAGTCATTGCCGATAGTGTTATCTTAGGATGGAATTCAACAAACAAATCAGTGTCTTATATGCTGCAGCTTTCATTCGATAAAAATTTTTCAAGTTACATTCTGGATACGGCATCAATAGCCGATACCACTTTTAAAGCCGGTAAAATTATATCCGACACAGCTTATTATTGGAGAATTAGAGCTTATGATTCTAAAAGTATAGGAATCTGGTCGAATGTTGGAATGTTTAAAACCGGTAAAATAACTGCGTTGGGAAAAAGTGCATATTTACCAAAGGAATATATGCTCTATCAAAATTTTCCAAATCCATTTAATCCTACAACTGCAATCAATTACGAAATTCCGACTTCAGGATTAGTCACAATAAAAATTTATGATGTGCTTGGCAGGGAAATAGAAACTTTGGTTAACAAAGAAAAAAGCCCTGGAAAATATAAAGTAGAATTTGACGGTTCTAATTTTGCAAGCGGTTTGTACTTCTATAGGATTACTTCTAATAATTTTTCTCAAACTAAAAAGATGCTGCTGATAAAATAGATAATTTGCATATAACAATCGTTTCAAACTGTTATATAAAAAGTCAAGAGTTAATAGGAGTTCTTAATAATATTTTTGATAGTAATAACCTGCCTTCGGTAAGTGAACTAAAAGAATTAATCTACTTCTTAGCATGTAGAAAAAATTATTCTTAAATACATGAAGGATAATTAAATTTTTAATATTCTTTGTGTAAGATAGAAATCGTTAGCCGAACCTTTCGATCTGAATGAAATTAAATATATTTCAGGAGGTCGTATGAATGAAAATAAGGAAGAGCACACCTTTAAATCCAGAAAACTGTTTAGAAATTGGCTGGTGAAGAATAACACAAAATCGAACGGAATATGGATCGTTTTTACTAAAGGATATAAAGGCTTTACCGCTAATGATGCTTTGGAAGAAGCCATTTGTTTTGGGTGGATAGACGGAGTAATGAAATCTATTGATGGGGAAACATATAAAAAATACTTCTCAAAAAGAAAAGATAAAAGTAATTGGTCTGATAAGAATATTCAGACATATAAGAACCTAAAAAAAATGGGCCAATTAACTCAAGCTGGAATTGAAGCTTTTAAGGGAAAAGAATCCAAGCAAGATAAAAGTGCTTTGTATGCAATAAATATCGAAACACTCAAGAGAGCTTTAGTAAGTGATAAATCAGCACTTGATCAATTTGAAAAAATAACACCATCAAGAAAGAAACAACTGGCCGGTTTCTATTGTGATGCTAAAACAGATGAGACAAGGAATAAGAGAATAAAAAAAATAAAAGAAGCAATATTAACCGGTTATAAAGGCATGTTGTATTAATATTCTCCTAACCTCTTTAATCCTTAATAGCCGGATCCTCGCAGAGCGAGGCAGGCAGGGAAGTAAAAAGGCATGTTTACCTGCTTTCGGTAAGCATGGATAAAAGTTCTTAAAAATTATATTTTATTTTTACCTAATTTAAATAGATGAACTAAAAAAATAATATCAATCGGAGGCTGAGGAGTTGTTATTAACAGTCCCCGTTTAATGGGAATGCAAAATGTCTTTCAAAAATCAAATAAGGCTAGGCTGTTCTCACCGGCAGGTTAAACACAAAGCTGTTGTATGCTTAAGAAAAATTTTATAATACTCCGCTAAATGAGTAAATATGGCTATTTGTTTTTATACCGCTAAAGGGAAATGATAAAAACAATTCTTATTTTATTATTTTAATAATTACTAATATTTAAACTTAGAGTAACACTCTCGATGATGTCAATTATTTTTTTCCCGTTCAGGTTTTTTTACAAAATATATATTCTTATTTGTTTTATATTGCTGTTAGTTATACTCTATCCGTTATTTCACTTTTTTCTGTCTAAAAAGGAGCGGTTCCCCTCGGCTTTTAAAATAATGAAATTCTATGGAAGAGTGTTTTTGTCTTGTGCAGGAATTTTTTTGAAAGTTGAGGGCCGGGAAAATATAATATTAGATAAACCATTTTTAATCTGCTCTAACCACAGCTCATATATCGATATTCCCTGTCTGTACTCAATATTCGATCAATACTTTGTGTTTACAGGAAAAAAGGAAGTTGAAAAATGGCCTTTATTCCATATATTTTATACATCAGGAATGAATATATTAGTTGACAGACATAATAAAATGGGATTAATAAAAGCATTCAAAAGAATGATGGATGTAATTGATGAAGGACATCCTTTAGTTATTCTTCCGGAAGGTACTATTTCCAGGGTTGCTCCCAAACTAACGGAATTTAAAACAGGATCAGTTTCATTAGCTGTTCGCAAGCAGGTTCCTATTTTACCCATAACGTTTACAACAAATTGGAAAAGGCTGCAGCGCAAAGGATTGTTGAAAGGGAAGGCAGGTCCGGGTATATCTGAAGTTATAATCCACCCGTTAATTTTAACAAACGGATTAACTAAAGACGATACTGATGAGTTACAATTGAAGCTTCGTAATATAATTAACTCACCATTACACAAAAAATACGGAGTTTAGAAATCGTTTAGTTTAATTGTGTATAACTTCTTTAATCCGTCGAAGCCGAACCATCACAGTTCGAGGCAAACAGGTAAGTAAAAAGTCAAAAGAATTCCTGGACAAAAAGAATTGTAAAAAATAGAATGCATTATTAAAATTTTCCCTCAATTTCAGATCCGCACTTGTAACATTTCCCATCTTTTATTTTATCGTTTAGAATTGAATACCAGTCTCTTTTAATAAGCGGCTTTCGCAATTGGCGAATTTAGGATTTTTAAATTAGCTGCTCCCCGCCAGAGACGGGCAAGCTGTTAAGGTATCGTTGTTTTAAGTAGTCTTTCTATTAATCAAAAATGAATTTTGTACCTTTACTAAAGATGTTACATAGTCCGCCAGCCGGTAAATTTATATACTGCCAAAATTCAAACCTTTACATACTTAATGATATGTATCGA
>CAZCFZ010000007.1:26054-89083 GCA_964498065.1 uncultured Ignavibacteriaceae bacterium | reverse complement strand
TATCATGAGAAGGATAAAGATAAACCGTATCGTTAAATACCCTTGCAGACGGATCTGCGGTAAACTGATTTCTTATTACAGGATTTTGAGCGCAAACATAAGTAGTAAAGATTATTATAAAAGAACTTAATGCAAGTAAAAATGATTTGAAGCTTTTCATTTAATATTTCCAATAGGATGTTAGTTTTATATTGAATTATATTGTTACTTCTGATAAATCATCTTTATCGTATCGGAAAAATCTTTAGCTTGCATACGGCATAAATAAACTCCGCTTGCAAGACCCACGGCACTCCATTGCAATTTATGTTCGCCGGCCGGGACATAGCCTTCAATCAATGTTTCAATCTCTCTACCCATTATGTCATAAATTTTTAACGTTACATATTCATTCTTTGGTAAATAGAAAACTATCATTGTCGATGGATTAAATGGATTCGGGTAGTTCGAACACAATTGGAATTTTGACGGCTGCACCGGATTTAAATTTTGTTTTACGGATGTAACCATACCGGCCCCGTCACCAACAAGGTTAATCTCACTTAATTTATTAGTACCGGCGCCTTTTCCATTTAATATGTAAAGATAATTATCCGTTATAGAGGACGTTGCCGTACCATCCGTCAGGGGTGCAGGCAACGGTAAGGATTTTGCCTCCGAATTTAATCCCATGATGTTCGCACCAATGCTGTCTGTAGCAACAGGGTCAAGTCCTGCGATTAAAGTATGCTTAGTTACAGGTGTAAAATTCGCGCACCATGAACCTTCACCTCCGGTAGAACACTTTATTCCGTCAACAACTGCAAGATGAACCGGCCGCGCAGCATGCAGGTCGCAAACAGTCTCCGGCAAATAGTTCCATTCCGAAGCGGTACTAACAGCATGGTGAAGAAATCCTCTCCGTCCATCATCATTTGTTATCGTATATAAATTTTTTGGAACCGCACCAATCTGGTTTTTTAATGAACATGTGAGTCCTGCAGCTGAATGCTGCTTTAGTTTCGGAACTGAAACATAAACATCCGCTTCCTGCAATATTTTGTTCATTGTAAATGCAGAAAAGTTAAAGTAATCGTTTCCCGTTGATATGTTTACAAGATTAGCTGCAGTGGTATCATTCAGATCAACTATGTTGCATCCCAAGGCCTTTTGAACATCACTATACCCGAATTTATCGTTAGAACCAAAAGGTGCTGTTGATCCGGGATTTTGCCAGCCGGTATCCCAGAATGCATCCACAATATAAAGATCGGTTGGATTTACTCCTGCATCAATAATGAATTGACCTACAGCTTGAATAACTAACGGATGAGTCCACATAGCTTCGGTAATTGTGTAGTCGGGAAATCTTGCGTTTGTATTTGGTTTGAAACTTGCGGAATTACCGGAGCCGCCTGTCATATTTATTTTAATCACAACTTTTTTCCCTTTACTGAAAAGCGCCGAAACTTGTCCGGATTGATCGAGAAGACCAAGGATGTAATTAACCTTTTGTTTAACGCCGCCGCTGGCATCGTCGTAAGTGTAAACATCTGCAGGGGTGTTTTCAGTATTTGAAATAGCTACCGTAGCTAAGTAAGTAGCGGTTTTATTATGTTTATACGAAAATACTCCGGAGGGTTTTAGATACGGTACAATAAGTAAACCTGCTACTGCCGAACCGGCTTTTTTTATAAAATCTCGCCGTGAAGTACTTGCACCGGTAAAATTTTTTAGCTCATTTTTTCCCATTTTTACTCCAAATTTTATATTGGTTCAATGAAAAACTTTAATTTAAAAAAGTTGTTCATGATACCTGTTGGTTGTAAATAAATTAATTATAAATTCCTCTTATTATTTTTTATAAAAAATCAAAATCCATTATTTAATTTCGGAACAATATTTAGCCCCGCACCTGTAACAAACTGCAAATGGTTTTACCCTTCTATAATTTCTGAATTTTTTCGCTCTTTCACTATTCCAGATTTTTTCAATTGTCATTTCTTTAACATTGCCGATACAATAATCAGGAAAATCAATACAGAAATTCACATCGCCATTAGGTTGAATATCAATTAATTTTTCAACATTCATACATTGATCGAATCCAACCGTTGTATTGGAGTTTTCAAACCACTCTTTATACTCGTTAAGGCTGAAAGGAATAAAAGGAAAATTCTCAATTCCGTCAAGCTCAGCCAAATATTTTTCATATTCCTGCTTAAATAATTTGAAATCAATTCCGGAAGATTCCTGATGAAAGCCTTTCCAAGAGAACGGTAACGAATTAAAGTTTTCTTTCAATTCAGCTTCATATTTTTCACCTGTTTCCGAAGTGAAATAATAATATGGGACAATGTTTATTGATGATATCCCCATGTCTCTGGCTACTGCCGGCATTTCCCCCATGCCTTTATAGGAATACTTACTAATTGTAAAACAAATACTTTTGCTTATTCCGGTATTATATTTTTTCTCTGTTTCATTAATTAAAGAAATGTTCTCTTTAATTTTATGAAAGCTTCCTTTTATTCCGCGTACTTTATCGTGAATCTGTTCGGGCCCGTCAACGGAAAAAGTAATATGCATATTGCCCATTCTTACGAGATCAGGAATATATTTATTAATTGCAGTCCCGTTTGTATCAATTGAAAGAAATATACCTTTGCTGTTTATATATTCGATAACTTCCATTACATGATTATAAAGAAACGGTTCTCCGCCTCTTATTAAAATGAACCTTATGTTATGATGCGATATTTCATCAACAAGTTTTTTCCAAACCCCGGGATTTAATTGAGCATTTGCATTTATAATTTTATTTTTAACATACCCTTTTTCATTCCATTGACCGCACATTTTACATCTAAGATTACAAGCATTGATAACCGTAAATGATATAAATTCCGGAAAATTCATTTCCATTACTCCCGCTTATTTAAAACAAATAAGTTTTATTTATATAAACCTGCGCTCGTTCTAAACCAATCGAAATCGACATACCCGCCTAACTCTTTAGTTGGATAATTGAACAGACAGAATTTATTTCCAGTAAATATTTTTAGACTGAACCTCATCTTAAGTATATTTCCAATATTTGCAAACGACTTATTATCCAAGCTATAAGAAAAAGAAGCAGTACCTGTACCGGGTGCAGCTTTTCCATCAAAATAGTGAGCTGCACCGGAACCATGCACAGCACTAGCGCGCAAATATATGGTTGTTCCTTTCACTGCTGCGGAATCAATAGTTGTGCCATTATTTACCATGGTTATATAATTCTTGCCATTGACCTTTTTTATACCAATATAAGCATAAGGGTCTTGAAAAACGGCTAACCCAGCGATATCGCCTTCTTTCATATTTGAGAAATCCATCTTTACAGTGGCAATTGAGGCCAGAGAATCGGAATAATATGCAAACATCCTTTGTGTAAGTGTATTACGTGCTTTTTGAAGACTGTCAACAACTTTCACTGTTCTAAGTCTTAAGTATCCCGGTCTATCGGTTAATGACCATTTTGCCGGATCCGGGTTATGATTCCATCCCCACTGTAGACCTAACTTCGTACTATCAAATTCATCGGAGGTAGGTAATGTAGTAATGGGATAAACTTTTCCGACGTCGGGCTTTTTATATGTAATAACAGCGTGCCCGTCTACACCAACCATCGGCCATCCGTCTTTCCAGGTAACAGGCTGCAGGGAAGGAAATCGGCCGAACGGTCCGTTATCGACGAATAGCATTGTCCACCATTGCCCTGTTTGTGTTTTTATAAGCGCTCCCTGATGTATGCCGAAATTCCGGTTATGTGTTTTTTCACTTATTACTATTTTTTCATCGTATGGGCCGTAAATATTTTTAGATCTGAAAGCGGCTTGTATTCCGTCTAATCCTCCGTAGGTACAATACAAGTAATAATAAACGTTAATTTTATAAACGTGCGTACCTTCGAGTCCTTTTCGAATATCTCCAGTAATTATTAATGAATCTTTTGATATAGGTGCAAAATTTGTATCCAGTTCGGTCATATATATTTTACTGTATCCATGAGCGACATAAATTTTTCCGTCTTCATCAAAGAACAGGCCCGGGTCGTAAAAACCTTTCGGTAAATGTCTAATCTTCCAGGGGCCTTCCGGTTTGTTTGCAGTACATAGAAATCCGCCTTCGTTGAGAGTAATAAACAACAAATAAAATTTACCGTTGTGATATTTAAAGCTGGTTGCCCACTGCCCGTGTCCGTATCTGTTACAGCCGTCGAGATCATAACATTTACTAAAATCGAACCGCTGGACTGCATTGCAGCAGTATTGCCAATTTACAAGATCGTATGATTTCAAAATCGTAACACCCGGGAAAATGAACATTGTGGTATTTACCATGTAATAGCAGGAATCCACACGAATTACATCCGGATCCGGGAAATCAGAAGCTATAACCGGATTGGTATAAGTTCCGTCGCCGTTATCGCTGTGTAATTTTTGTGCAGATGTATTTACCGAAAACAGAAATTGCAGTATTAATATAACTGTAATGATAATACCTTTCATATTCTTTTATCCGAAAATTTAAATCAAAAATAATAATAACATTATAAGTTTTATCCTTTTAATAAAGATCGCTAGTTCTAAACGGAGACACAGGCAGCCCTTCTTTATTATATAAATTTGCACCTTCAGGATTATTTGCCCAAGCATACCTCACTGTAACGGGATTAACCACCTTTTTACTCCACACAACAATTTTATTATTAACTATTTTTGCTTCGGCATGATAAAATTCATCATTCTTACCGCTTTAGCTTTCCGCCGTTATTTGTTACCAGCCCTTTTCCTATATTCTCTAACGATAGAATAATTTTGTTATCATTTATATTCATCGATCTTTTTTAGATTTCACTTCTATAAACCGGTTAATTATTTAAACAGCAGCGGTGCAAATTTATATAGATCATGCCTCCACACCGGCCAGGTATGCCCGCCCGGATATTCATCGTATAAGTATTTAATCTTCATTTCTTTAAATTTTCCAATCATCGCTTGACAATTTTTGTAAGCAATATCTTCCTTTCCTCCTGTCGAAATCCACAAAAGCTTTAAGTTTCTTTTAATCACATCAATATTTTTTTTCATATTATCATATTGTTCATCCGCCAGTTTACTTTGCATGGGAAGTATCCAGCCGGAACTAAATATGCCTAGATAAGAAAACAACTGTGTGTTATTCATACCCGCATAAAGTGCCTGTAATCCTCCCATTGATAGACCAGCAAGTGCCCTGTCTTTTGAATCGGTTTTTACACGGTAATTTTTTTCGACAAACGGAATGACACTTTGTTTTAATTCCGCTGTGAAAAATCTTAAAGTGTTTTCGTCGAAACCGAGCCTTCCGACATTTCCATCAACCATTGCAATAATCATCGGCTTCGCCTTTTTTTCTGCAATGAGATTATCAAGAATTAAATCGGCTTTACCTTGTTCGGCCCAGCCCCTTTCATCTTCCCCTCCACCGTGTAATAAATATAATACGGGATATTTTTTGCTTATACCGGTATCATAACCCGGAGGTGTATAAATATATATTAAACGCCACGAATTAGTAACATTGGAATAATACCGGTTTATTCTAATTTCACCGTGCGGAACATCTTTTACAGCGTAGTAGTCTTGACCCCAAATGGGTATCTCAATGCCGCTTGCCATCCGTCCCATACCATAAAATGTTTCGCTTGCAGGATCGGCAACTGCAACATCATCAATCAATAAAGAATAATAATGAAATCCTTCTCCTAAAGAATCTGTTGTAACTTTCCAAACTCCGGCAGTATCTTTTACCATGTCATATTTTTTCCCCAGATCAATTTGAACTTTTTTAGCATAGGGTGCTTTAACGTGAAAGATTACCCGGTTGTCCGGCAAGATACGAGGATATTTTGCGCCTCTTACATTAGTAGAAGCCGGAACTCCTACAACGCTGTACCGGGAAAAGGTTGAAACATTAACAGGTTTAAATATTAGTTGAGAAAACATGTAAAGATCGTTCTTCCAGACTTTGAATTCGTGTCCGCCCGGTTCGATATAAAAAATATGGGGAACACCGTGAGCAGCTAAATAATTGTGTATACGCTGACCGAAGACAACCAGGTTATCTTCATCGCCATACGAAATCCACAGCAGCTTTAATTCCTTTTTCAATTTTTCCGGATTTGGTATAAGTACCTCAGGTTTTTTTGTATTGGGTGCAGCCGAAAATGCACCGATCCATGCAAACTTATCGAGATTGGTTAATCCGATATTGAAAGACTGCCCGCCGCCCATAGACAAACCTGCAAGTGCACGGTTTTCACGATCTGTAAAAACAGGATATCTTTTTTGAATAAATGGTATTAAATCATCAAACAAGTCTTTCTCAAAAGTTGCGAAAGCCTTGATCTTATCGGGACTGAATATATTACCAACCGGACGATCATCCTTCATAGCACGGCCGTTAGGCATAACTACAATCATCGGTTTTATTTTGTTTTCAGCATAAAGATTATCCAAAATAATTTGAGCATGGCCGTTATTTTTCCATGCAAATTCATCCCCGCCGATTCCATGTAAAAGATAAAGCACCGGATATTTTTTATTTCGTGAAAATCCCGGAGGTGTGTAAACAAGAGCCCTCCGTGTGGTATCCACTACTTTTGATTCGTAATAAACAGTATCAATTTCCCCGTGCGGGATATCGGTACGTAAAGAGTCAAAGCCTTGAGGCGCGTGTTCAACAATATTTTGTGCGTTTGAAAAAAAACCAAACACAAGAAATAAAAAAACCGAAAAAAAAAGTTTTTTCATTATTAACTCATAATTTTTTATTTATTTATAATTTTCGAATTTTTCATCCATTTGAATATGCACGACATCCAGTCTGCAGTCTTTAGTCTTAATACAAAACCGTGACCGCCGTGAGGATACAGATGCAGTTCGGCTGCAACTCCGTGATGCCTTAATGCTTCATAATAAACTATGCTGTTATCAACGGTAACCGTTTTATCGTCCCCTGCCTGAGTAATATAGGCTTGCGGTGTGTTATCGTCAACGTGTAATTCACTTGAAAATTCATCTTTCAATTTTTGCGACGGATCTTTACCCAACAATTCAGTTCTTGAACCAAGATGTGTAAGACTGTCTTCCATACTTATCACAGGGTAAACCAATATCTGAAAATCCGGGCGCAAACTTATATTATCTTTATTTTCAATTAACGCTTTTCTATAATGAGTAGCTTCCGTAGATGCTACATGTCCTCCGGCGGAGAAGCCCATTATTCCGACTCTGTTAGTATCGATTCCCCACTCGGCTGCATTTTCCTTTACAACCTTA
The DNA here is from genome assembly GCA_964498065.1 of uncultured Ignavibacteriaceae bacterium. GTDB lineage: Bacteria > Bacteroidota > Ignavibacteria > Ignavibacteriales > Ignavibacteriaceae > FEN-1297. Next base: position 81,737 of record CAZCFZ010000007.1, on the reverse strand, counting down.
ATTGCCTGCTGGGCATCCTGCAAAGGGCCGATTGTTTTATTTATCATTGTTGAATCACTCGGCAGTCTGTACTTCAGCACAAAAGCAGCAACTCCCTTTTTTGCAAATTCTTTAGCAGTTCTCACTCCTTCGGCTTGATATACTACTACTGCATAGCCTCCGCCGGGACAAATTACAACCCCAGCTCCGGTTGCCTTATCTTTATCAGGTAAAAAAATTTGTAAAGTCGGCTTTGTTACTCCTGCGTACATTCCCAAGTGTTCAGTTTCTTTTATATCGGATGGTTTGGAATTCGGAATAGCACCGGGATATAAATTTATTATTTCCTGTGCTGCCGCACTAAGCGACAATGTAAGAAGCAATAAAAAAGTTAATTTTAAAATTTTCATTTATCTATCCAGAATTTAATTAAACATAATTATCAATTTAATCATAAAATCGTTTCAATTATAAAACAAATTTGACTAAGCAACTAATTTTATTAGTTCTTCAACTGTTTTTTATTCAAAGCTTATTTTCAAAGTATATGCAAAATCGCATGGCTTGGTCGAAGGTTTTGTAACCGATAAAAATTCAGCCGATTGATTCCATTCCAATTTGTCAACACAACCGAGAAGCTCTACATTTTCAACTTTACCGGGGCGCAGCGATGAAGCTTTGCCGAGACTCTTTACATGAAAGCTCTTTTTTTCGGGCCATCCGAGAATTATGGCAAATAAAATACCGCCTTTTTTACTGCGGGTAAAGCGTATATCTCTCGAATCGAGAGATGATGTGCTGCTGCCTGCAAAGGCTCCGGATTTAACTGCATGCGGTCCTTCACCGAAAATCTTCCATGGTCTTGTTGCATAGATCGCTTCTCCGTTCGTCTGCATCCAGCTTCCAATCTCTTCAAGGATCTTCACTTCATCCGAATCATTTGTTCCGTCCGGTTTGCCGGGAATATTAAGTATAAAAGTACCGTTCTTGCTGACGGCATCAACCATCCAATGAATAACTTCAACGGGCTTCATATAACTATGATTAATAAACCTCTGCCTGTTATAGTGCCAATCGCCGATGCATGTTTCCGATTGCCATGCGTGAGGCATAATCTCAGCTGTAACACCACGTTCGTAATCTGCAACCAAGGCTTTTGCCAGCTTATCGGGAACTTGCTTTACGTTTAAAACCGCATCAAGTTTCCCTTTATGAGTCTTTAAATTATGATTATAAAAATAAGCAGCTAAGTTCATGCCTGCCCATCCGAGCGGCGGCCCGCCGTTATCGAAATAAAGCAGATCGGGATTATGCTGATCTATGAGATCGCGGACCCTGTTGTAAAAATTCAGTACATATTTTTCATCGGGATTCTCGTGAATACCGTGTTTACGGCCGTAGAGTTCCTGCGGATTGAAGCCCTGCCACCACTGATCCTTGCCCATTTCCTTAGTCAATTGTCCGTCATAAGGTACGCCTTTGAACTGTCCGGTTTTATCGCAAAGATGGGCAACCTGGAACCACCACCAGTTTCGCGCAGCATGCACAGTAACGCCAAAGTAAAGTCCCTGCTGTTTTGCGGCAGCAGCCCAAGCGCCGATTACATCTCGCCTCGGTCCAATCTTGGCTGCATTCCATGCATGATGTTTAGATGCCCATGTATCGAATCCGTCATGATGATTTGCCAAAGCCAGAAATAATTTTGCACCTGCTCTCTTATATCGTTCGATCATAGCTTCCGGTTCCCAGTTAAGCAGGGTCCACTGAGCGCAAAGATCTTTATAGCCGAATTTGGATGGATGGTTGTAATGTGAAATCTGGTAATCATACTGTCCCTGCCCCTGTATGTACATATTACGTGCGTACCAGTCGCTGTCTTCTGGAACGCATTGCGGGCTCCAATGAGCCCAGATACCGAACTTGGCATCCCGGTACCATTCAGGCGCTTCATAATTAAGAAGTGATTCCCATTCAGGCTTAAAAGGTCCTTCGCCAGATAGACCGGGAATGGATGGGGATTTCAAAGAAACTCCGTCCCATGTTCCTTTACCGGCAGAATCCAGACTGGTTCCCCAACCTTCATCTACAACAGCTTTCCAATCGGATACCGGAAAATTCGGTACGATTTTTTTTGAGATTGCATCTTGAATGCTTTGAGCTTTAGCTGAAAGCGGCATAAACATAGCTGCACCGGCACCAATTCCGGCAATTTCGCAAAAATCTCGTCTTTTCAATAGGACTCCTTAAATTCTGAATTACTTCTATTTAACAACGATTACAGTTGAGCCTGATATACCATCAACGACAGCACTAATAGTGGCAACACCTTGCCCTCTTGCTTTAACAATGCCGTTACCATTTACTGTTGCAACCGAGCTGTTGCTGCTGTTATATTGTATCTTTGTTTTGGTCAAATTTACAAACGAACCATCATTATTGACTGCCTCGATTATATTATCTGCCCTGACGTGGTGTTCTTCCAGATTAGGGTTGATGTCGCTTTTAATCCATTTATTTTTCCCGTTCAGGTTAATGGTATCACCCACATGATATACCAGTTGTTCCGGCTGAACGGTAACGTGTTCCACCTTAGGTGTAAGCATTCCCCGAATATCCACAGCTGCGGAATCAGCGAAATCACTTGAATTATACCCAACCCGGAACTCGTAGGTACCATTGTAAACGACACTTTTCAGCTTATCTTCATTCCAGAACGCCAGATTGGCAGCTTTAACATTCAACGTGATATGTTGGGTTTCTCCCGGTTTTAGTTCCTTTGTTTTTTGAAAACCTTCCAAACGTTCGATAGGCAGTTCTTTCCCTTTAACCTTGGGAGAGCTTACATACAGCTGGGCAACCGTCGCGCCTGTAATACTTCCGGTATTCGTTACATCAAAATGTACATCCACGTTGTCATCCGGCGATATTTGCTTATTCGACACGCTGACGTTGGAGATTTTAAATTGACTATAACTTAATCCATATCCAAACGGATAGGTTGGCGGCACAATTGTAAAGTGACGGTAATAGCCAACAAAACCGCCTCTGAAGTACATATAAGTTCGCCCTAAGAAGTTAGTTTTACTTGGGACCAAATAATAATCCGACTTGCTTGGAAGCTGGGTATCGTTCATGTACCAGGTGAAGTCGAGGTGTCCGCTTGGGTTTTTCTTGCCCAGCAATACATTGGCCAAAGCTGTTCCCTGACTCTCACCGTTATAACTGCTGAACAGGATAGCCGGGAAGTAATGTTTTATATATTGAACCTGGACCGGTCCGACGGACTGAATTGTCAATACCATATTCGGATTGCCCAAAGCCGCCACCTGGTAGATCAGCGAATTATAGTTCCCCGGCATGGCCAGGCTCACACGGTCAAGCCCTTCGCGCGAAACAGCCTCATCGGTTCCTACAAATACGATTACCAAATCCGCACTTTTAATATCCGACTTAGTTTTTTCACTTAACCAGGCAGGTTTTGTAGCCGTAGTGGAAGTACCGGTGCTATCAAAAATTACGGAGACATTAGGGTTAACTGCCTTTACTTCATTGGTGATCCCTTGTACTGCATCGACTTTCAAGGTAGGATCACCCGAATAACCTCCCAGCGTAACCTTATTAGCTAAGTTGCCGACAATTACAATCTTTTGCATTTTGCCGGCATTCAGCGGAAGCAGCTTCGTATTCTTACCCGGAACAGGATCATTTTTCAGAAGCACCAGCGTATTCTCTGCAACTTCCTCAGCCAGCTTCTGGTGGGCAGGGCTCTGAATTACATCTTTGGTGATTTTAGTGTAGGGAACTTTGTCGGGTGGATCGAACTCACCGGTTCTCATTCGTACTGTAAAAACCTTCGTAAGTGCCCTGTCAATAACGCCTTTACTCAGAATACCTGCGTTGATCGCCTTCTTGACATTCATGAGAATGTACTCAGCTCCGGTGCAGTTCAGATCCGTGCCAGCCTTGACTGCAAAGGCCATACCTCCGACCTCACCAGAAACCGTCTTCCCGGTTTTATCATTTACCCAGGTCGTTTTATTATTTTTCTGCACCATTGTCCATCCCGGCGGCGCCCAGTGATGTCCGCGGGGAAACTCCAAGTAGGTTGTTCCCACAGCACCGCAATCCGAAGTAATATACCCGTTAAACCCGAACGTCCGCTGAGCAAGTTCATTGACAGTATAAGTATTCGCTACCGCCGGAGTTCCATTAATAGCGTTGTAGGAAGTCATCAGCCCTGCTACATGGGCATGTTCTATAAGGTAACGAAAGGGAGCCAAGTAGTAATCCCTAATAGCCTCGTCACTCGCATTTGAAGAGATACCCTGGCGATTATTTTCAATATTATTCAGAGCATAATGTTTGGCGGTCGCAGCGACTTTTAGATAACCCGTTTCCGATTTTCCATCCATAGTTTGTCCCTGATAACCATCGACAAATGCAGCCTCCATGTGCGAGGCAAGGTACGGGTCTTCTCCAAACGCTTCATCGGTGCGTCCCCAACGGGGATCCCTGTCCAGGTTGACAGTCGGAGCCCAGTAAGTCAGGTTTCCATAATCGTCGCGCGACTCTCCCAGATTATTTTGACCTTTGTCAAACAAAGATTTATCAAGAAACCCTCGAGCCTCGTCCGAGATGGCCTGCGTTTCCTTATAAATGAGTTGGGGATCCCAGCTCATTGTGGTTGCAAAATTAACCGGAAAGCTTGTTGCATGAGGAGCCCCATAGGCGAACCTTTGTTTTTTATGACTGCCGTTGTGAATATTGCCAAACATTGCATTGATTCCATGCTGGCCCTCACTCCAGTAAAAATACTGGTGAACACCTAATCTGGGAATAGCCGGTGCAAAATTGGTATGGAGTTGTCTTACTTCTTCTTCCAGGGTCATCCTGGAGACCAAGTCCGCAGCCCGTTCCCTGAACGAGTATTTGGTATTCATATAGATAGGTACATTATCCTTTTTAGCCGTCGCCGCAGGTGTTCCCTGCGATTGTTTAACATTTTGTTTTGCGCCGGCAGTTTGAGTGAAGACTAGAACTATTAAAAAACAAATAGCGGAAAATTGCATAGCCCTTTTCAGTTGATAGACGTTGTCTTTTATTTTTTGCAAAGCTGTTTCCTTCCAAAATTTTGAAATCTGTAAAATAATTGATTTATCATTTTAAGTTTAATTCTTAAAAAGTAAAGGAGCAAATTGGTATAGGCATCTGCGCCAGGTAAGCCATTCATGAGCTGTTCCCGGTGATACATAATAAGTATTATGGATACCTGCTTTATTCAGATCATCACTAAGCTGCTGCATTCTTGGTCCTTCCTCCGAACCGATACCTAAAAAGAAAGCATGCACTTTTTTGTTGAAAGCTGTCGGATCACTGAACACACCGTTGTATACCGTTTTCAAATCTTTTTCAGGATTGAAAGGTGCAAAGCCGCTGAACGCTCCAAGATATGCAAACTTATCAAGATTGCTTAGTCCGATTGTGAAAGTCTGGTATCCTCCCCAAGACAAACCTGCTAATGCACGATGATCTCTGTCGGTAAATACCCTGAAATGTTTATCAATATACGGAATGACCTCGTTCAGCAATATCGGTGTAAATTTTGCACCGAATTCCTTCCGTGCTTCATTTACATTCTGACCGGGTTTTGGTTTAAACATCATACTGCATTCACCGTTAGACATCACAATAACCATCGGCTTGCAGCGTCTCTCGGCAATCAAATTATCAATAATTATATTTACCTTGCCCTGATTTCCCCAGCCTGTTTCATCTTCGCCCATCCCGTGCTGCAGGTATAAGACCGGGTATTTTTTATTTATATTTTTATTATACCCTGGCGGCGTGTATACATATATTCTATTATAACTTTTATCAACCTTCGATAAATAATAACACTCACTTATTTGACCGTGGGGAATATTTTCGGGCATATAGAAATCCTGGTCGGGTGCAGGGATCTCTATCCCGCTCATCATTCTGCCTACACCGTAAAATGATTCGCTTGCCGGATCTGCAAAACGGTAACCGTCAATCATCAAATAGTAATAATGAAATCCTGGCGGCAATGAATCTGTCCTCACAGTCCATATCCCATCTTTTCCCTTTACCATGTCATAAACATGCAAAATGTCCACTTGAACTTTGTGAGCATCGGGAGCATTAACGCGAAAAATAACTCTCGAATGAGAATCAATCCTGGGAAATTCATTCTCAATAATATTTGTTGAGGCTGCTTTTGAGTCTTTGTACAGATTGTTGTTTTGTGCTAAACAAAATCCGTTTATAACAAAGAAGCAGGCTAAGGCAATTAATCCATTTTTCATTATTACACCTTTAAAATAAATTTCAACAACATTTTATAAATTTCGAAATTATTTATTTCAATAAAATCATTGACTTACTGAAAATATTACCTCCGGTAATAATAGAATAAAAATAAACACCGGACGATAAATTATTTCCGCTGAAGACAACCTTGTGCATTCCCGCACCTAAGACTTCATGATTAAACAGACTGCTTACTTCCTGCCCTAATATGTTGGTTACAATTAATGTAACGGCTTCCGTATACGGCAGTATAAAACTAATTGTGGTAGTTGGATTAAACGGATTAGGGTAGTTTTGATTTAATTGAAATTTATTTACAATATTATTTTCATTCTTAACAGCCGTAACAGTATCTTCCGGTAATGTTACTTCATATAATTTTGGAGAATTGTTAGCGTAGAATAAACCTGTTTCCAAAACGTAAAGCTTGTTGCCAACGAGATCAATTCCGAGAGGCGAATTAAAGTTTTTTACCAATTGATATACGTGAGCGGTATATTCCCCGTTTACTTTTTTTAAGGAAATGTGCAGAAGATCGTCTCCCGAATCTCCTAAAGCAGCCAGAAGTCCTCCGGCATTTATTCTGACTACAAACGCACCGCCTTTTAAATCACCTGCCAATATCGAATCTCTGTCGAATACAATTCCGTCCGGTGAACTGTGCGGTGTAAAAGTAGTTAATGATGTTCCAAGATCGCTTGCATCTTCAATTTGCCCAGTTGTCGTATCCCGGAATTTATCCGCATCCGGACCGAAGCTGCGGATAGGCATTGTAAAAGTAACTCCTTGCGGAGGTGCAGGATAAGTTGAATCATCGTAAAAAGTTTTATACAACATTCCCGAACCGCCGCCCCATGCATTGGGACTTAACAGCGGATCATTGTGAGGATCATAGCCGGGAAATTGTTGAGGAGTAACATCGCCTCCAATATTCCATGGAAACCCGTAGTGATGACCTTCCCGCAGCCAATTCATTTCATCGGGATCATCGCGGTCGCCTGAATTCTCAACTCCTATTAAATCATCATTTGCGTTATAAGCAAAATCAAAAGTATTCCTAACACCTTCAGCAAATACATAACCGTGAGATTTAAGCCATGCCCTGTCGTTTTGCAATAGTATATTATGACCGTCCACCGGCAATTTTAAAATAACGGAAGTTAAGCCTACTTCCCTATGCCCTTCACGCATTTCACCGTGATCCGTACAGGCGCCGTCATTCACATAAATATATTTTCCGCTTGTATCTACAATAACCGCATTTGTCCTATGGTTGTAAACATGCCCGAATGTATATTCAACAGATGTTGCTATATAACTCCAAGTACGCTTCTCGCTGCCTGAACTGTCAGGCACTCCTTTTACTACATCACAGGTTGCATAAGAACTATTGGTATCACTGACTTCGTTACCTGCCAGATACATAGTACCATCTTTTCCGAAAGCCATACCCAGGGGAGCGCTTAATCCGTGGTCGGATGTCTGATAAACCAGAGGAAATGTAACGCTGTTGTTCGGTCCGAAATCCACTCTTCTTATGTCGCCGTTGTATTCAAGTATATACATATTCCCGGAAACAGGATCACTTTTTATTCTAACGCAGTCTAGCGGCACACTACCCAGCTCTTTTACAGTAATGCCTGCGCTGTCCGGTACCGGTTGAGCATTTAACCGGGCAGCCGGTATAAATAGAAATGCAACAATCATTAAAATTGCAAAAAAGTACTTAGAAATTAACATTTGTATCTCCTTCCTCGTTAATAGGAATTATAAAGGGTTTTAATTGTGAGTTCGTCTACTCCTGTTCTTTTAATATATATGTTTTACCTGCTAGCGTTTGAAAATCATAAAGATAACTTTTCTTCAACTCGACAGGTTTTATTTTCGCTTCTGAGGATATTAGAGGTTTCTTAATATTCGGAACAACAAAAAACTGATTCGGATTTTTTCCTTTTGCTTTTTCAAGTTTAAAGTTGCCGCCAGCTGTAAGTTTATTGTAAGATCTTACCCTGCAGTTACCGCCGAGCAGAGATCTGATTTTTATCTTTGAAGCTATACCATTCTTCCATTCGATATTAATGATAAATCCGCCTCTTGCTTTTAGTCCGCTTACGTTTCCGTTCGGCCATGCATCGGGTAATGCCGGAAGTATAAAAATAAATCCGTCCTGACTTTGCAGAAGCATCTCCGCAATACCGGCTGTACATCCGAAGTTGCCGTCTATCTGGAACGGCGGATGTGCGTCAAACATATTAGGATATGTTCCTCCTCCTTCGGAGAAAATGCTTTTTCCTTTTTTAGGCATTTCAACAGCTTTAAGCTGGTCTTTAATTAATTTATATGCATGATTTCCGTCAAGCAGTCTTGCCCAAAGATTTACTTTCCATCCCATAGACCATCCGGTTGATTCGTCTCCTCTGGCTAACAAAGAAGTTTTAGCTGCCTCAAAAAGTTTTGGAGTTCGGAAAGGAGAAATTTGGTTGCTTGGATACAATCCGTATAAATGAGATACATGCCTATTATGATCGTTCGGGCTATCCCAATCATGAAGCCATTCCTGAAGCTGTCCCCAGTGTCCTATCTGCATAGGAGGAAGTCTTTTTAATTTGGATTCCAAAGTATCTGCGAAATTTTTATCAATATCTAAAATATTTGCAGCTCGAATTGTTTCCGTGAATAAATCAAATACGAGTTGATTATCAAGAGTTGCGCCTGCGGTAATCGAATATTCCGGATGAATTGAAGGAGAATTTTCCGGTGAAACCGAAGGAGATACAACAAGCCAATTATGCGACGGTTCCGGAATTAAGAAGTCGTAAAAGAATTCGGAAGCACCCTTTAATACAGGATAAACCGAACTTAAAAATTTTTTACTTCCGTCATAGACATAATTATACCAGAGCTGCTGACTAAGCCATGCACCTCCGCAAGGCCACATTCCCCAGTAGGCTCCGTCAATCGCACCGGTCATTCTCCATAGATCGGTATTATGATGCGCCACCCATCCGCCTGCACCGTACATTTCTTTGGCAGTCTTTCTACCGGCAACGGATAGTTCTTTAAGCATTTTTATCAGCGGATCACTCATTTCCGAAAGGTTTGTTTCTTCGGAGGGCCAATAATTCATTTCAGTATTAATATTAATTGTGTATTTACTATCCCATGGAGGGTAAAGTTGACTGTTCCAGATTCCTTGAAGATTAGCAGGTTGTCCTCCCGGTTCGGAACTTGAAATTAAAAGATACCTTCCGAACTGGAAATATAAAGAGACTAGCTGCGGATCGTTACCCTTATCAAACTCATTTATTCTAATATCAGTCGGATTTTTAACCGAATCCGTTACACCAAGATCAAGCTTAACGCGGTTGAAATATTTTTGGTAATACGATATATGATCTCTCAAAGCTTCCACATAATTTTTCTTTAATGCACCGGATAAATAATTTTCCGCGCGATTAAGTTGATCGGCACCGAGTTCATGATAATTTATAAAGTTGGTGGCAATAGAAATATAAATTGTAGCCGTATCGGCATTGGCTACCGATAATGAAGTATCATTTGAAGTTATATCACCGCCGCTGTTAAGAATCCTAACAAGTGAAGAAAATTTTACTTTTCCCTTAATCCCTTCATGGCTTGTAGTCCGACCATCCAATTGCAGTTGATTTTTTCCTTGGGTGGATACAACAGATTTTTCCGGGCTATTCATTGATGCTGTAAAATTTATTTTCCCCGGTTTATTCGCAGTAAGTCTAACGATTATAACTTGATCAGGAAACGATGTAAAAACTACTCTCTTATACTTAACTCCGTCGACACTATATTTTACTGTTGCAGTAGCATTATTTAAATTCAAATCACGATAGTAATCCGTATAGTTTTCACTTCCGGGAAAATTTAAATACAAATTACCAACCAGTTGATACGGCATACCTTGTGCAGTTTGCGATATAATATCTTTATTTGCCATATCCTGAGCTTTTGCATAATTCCCATCAAAAATTAATTTCCTAATTACCGGCAGCGCTTTTAATGCTTTGGGATTAGCATTATTGTACGGGCTTCCGGCCCAAACGGTACTTTCATTAAGTTGGATTCGTTCTTCGGAAGGATTGCCAAAAATCATTGCTCCCAGTCTGCCGTTGCCTACCGGTAATGCTTCTATCCATTGCTTTGCGGGATGTGTATACCATAGTTTCAGCAAGGTATTGCTTTGAGCTTTTAAGCCGATCAACGGCAGAAAAAAAAGCAAGAAAAATATCATTTTATTTTTCACTACAAATTTCCTCAAAGTGAATACCTGTAATTTTAATATTACTCCGGGTAATGAACTTAACTTCATTACTCGCGAACTTTCCCGCGTACTTAAAACTGTATTATCAGTTCAAATAATATTGAAACGTTTTAATATGCGAAATTAAAATTATAATGTCAATAAAAAATGGCTTCTATACACGCATTAACATACAGTATAAACAACCAATTAATGCTGATATTTGAATATAAAATATCCTATTTATATTTGCGGACTTTTAATGACCCGGTATCCTATTAAGATAAACGTTACTTATACTTATATAACAATAATTTTTGTATGCTGAATGTATTTCCCGGTAAATCCATATGTCTGCCTTGATGACTCTGATCTCCATTCATTTAAATGGCCGGGGACCCATTTCATTTTTATAAACTGCCTTTCTTACATGAAAATTTACAAATAATTAATTTCTATTTTAAATGGAATTTTTTACTTTTGTACATGAATTTTAAACAAGTTAGAAGGGACGAAATGCAAGACTCTGACGAGCCTGGCGCTTACAAAAACAGTTCAAAAATAATTTAGATCTCCTTGGGATAAACCACCTAACGGTTTTATTGGTTCATCTCCGAGGATATAATATTTTAGGAGGTGACAATGGAACTATACCTCAACTTACATTCAATTAAAAATAGTTATCTATCCTTTTTGATATACTCTGTGTTATATAACTTTGGTATAATTTAATAATTTGCAGCTAGAGGGATTATTATGGCAAAATCCATTTTCTCTAAAATTTCGCCTTCACTGTTTACAAAAGAAGCAAAAACTCCTCACAGTGCAACTCTTGATGAAAAGAGATTGATAGAAATTTGTAAACTTACACAACAAGAAACCCTCCTTAATTTAAATAGCTCGGAAAACGGCATAACAAACGACGAAGCCGAGGAAAGACTTGAAAAGTACGGAAGGAATGAATTAGCACATACCAAAGAAATCGGGATTATTCAGGACTTATACAACAGATGCAAGAGCCCGCTTGTTGTACAGCTAATTTTGATTGCATTAATTTCCAGTTTAATGGGTGATTCAAAATCAACTATTGTAGTTGTTTGTATGATAATACTTAGTATAGGATTATCTTTCGTTTTGGATAGACGCTCCGGCAGAGCTGTTGAAACTCTGGGAAAAAGAATTCAATCCCATGTAGTTGTTTTACGTGACGGTAAAGAGCAAGATATTCCTATTTCCGAAATAGTACCCGGAGACATTGTTCTCCTTCATGCCGGTTCAATTATTCCGGCAGATATCCGCCTGCTTACTGCTAAAGATTTCTTTGTAAGCCAATCGGTATTAACAGGCGAGTCTTTACCAATTGAAAAAAAGGCGGAACCGCAGGAATTACCAAACGGCTTTGTTTTTGAATTAACTAATGCATGCTTTCAAGGAAGCAATGTTCTTAGCGGGTCGGCCCGCGGAATAGCAGTTAATACCGGCATTCATACTTATTTTGGTTCGATATCGGAAAGACTGGTAGAGAGCCGTCCAAAAACCAGCTTCGATATAGGAGTAAAATCATTTACCTGGCTGATGATCCGGTTCATGCTTGTTATGGTTTTTGCCGTATTCATGATTATCGGAATAACTAAAGGTAATTGGCTCGAAGCATTGCTTTTCGGTGTATCTATTGCAGTAGGATTAACTCCCGAAATGCTGCCTATGATTGTTACTGTGAATCTTGCTAAAGGCGCACTAACAATGTCCAAGAAAAAAGTAATTGTTAAACAGATTACGTCGATACAAAATTTTGGAGCGATTGATATTTTATGCACGGATAAAACCGGAACACTAACACAGGACAGAGTTGTGCTGGAAAAACATGTCGATATTACCGGCAAAGAAAGTCAGGATGTTCTTTTATACGCATATTTAAATAGCTTTTATCAAACAGGATTAAGAAATCTGCTCGACAGAACCGTGATCTCACATATTGATTTAAAGGTTGAAACAAAATGTCAATTGGTCGATGAGTTACCATTCGATTTTCAGCGCCGTAGAATGTCTGTTGCAGTTGAATATGAAGGCGATCATGTTCTGATTTGTAAGGGTGCTGTAGAAGAAATTTATTCTATCTGCAGCTATTATCAGGTAGATGATGAAGTTTACCCGTTAATACAAATGATTCACGATGATTTGTATGAAGATGTTGAGGATTTAAATAATGAAGGTTACAGGGTACTTGCTATTGCGTATAGAGAATTTCCCCAATCCAAATCTACTTTTACTGTTGCCGACGAATCCGAAATGATCTTATTAGGTTACATCGCCTTTTTTGATCCGCCAAAAGATTCTGCTGCTCAAGCTATTGCCAGTCTTCAAAAAGTCGGTGTAGAAGTAAAAATTTTAACCGGTGATAATGCTCTTGTTACTAAAAAAGTCTGTAAAGATGTCGGGCTTTCAATTGATAAAGTAATCACCGGGAATGAGTTGATTAATTTGCCTGATAATGAGTTTGCAAAAATTATTGAAGATAAAAATGTTTTTGCAAAATTATCTCCGGTACAAAAAGAAAAAGTTATTCACACGTTAAGACAATCGGGTCATGTTGTCGGATATATGGGTGACGGCATAAATGACTCACCTTCATTACGGGCCGCCGATGTAGGAATTTCAGTAGATAGTGCTGTAGATGTTGCAAAAGAAGCTGCTGACATCGTCTTGCTGGAAAAAAGCCTTTTGGTTCTTGAAGACGGAATAAAAGAAGGAAGAAAAGTCTTTGCCAATATTATTAAATATATTAGAATGGGTGCCAGTTCTAATTTCGGTAATATGTTTAGTGTGGTCGGAGCCAGTTATTTAATTCCTTTTTTGCCGATGAAACCTATTCAGATTCTATTAAATAATTTACTTTACGATTTTTCTCAGACAGGCATACCAACTGATAACGTTGATCCCGAACTTATAGATAAACCCTTAAAATGGAATATTGACAACATTAAGAAATTCATGATTTTTATCGGCCCTATTAGTTCAATTTTTGATTACGCTACATTCGGATTAATGTGGTTCTTTTTTAAATCAAATGAATTTTTAAATCCCGTAATCTCCTCTGCAGATAAATTGCACAGCCAAAATTTATTTCAGACAGGATGGTTTGTCGAATCTTTATTAACCCAAACTTTGATAGTTCATATAATAAGGACTAAAAAGATACCTTTTTTCGGAAGCATGGCATCAGTTCCTATGACTTTTACAACTTTATTTATAATGGCAATTGCAGTTTGGCTGCCGTATTCACCGTTTGCTTCTATTTTCGGATTTGTACCTCTTGCACCTATTTACTGGCTGTGGATAGCAGGATTCCTTATTTCATACGGAATACTGGCTCATTTAGTTAAAACATGGTTCTTCAAACGTTATGGAGAAAATTAATTATGGATACATTATTAGATGCCTTACAAGAAGGCCGGTTAATTGAATTACCTGATAATGATAAACAAGATTCTCTTCAATTGCTTGCACATATTATAGAAGCAATTCCATCTGTCCCTTCCGGTACGGATGTAGCGGGCCTCGTCCTTAAAAGAGAAGAAACATATAATACCGTACTCGGTAAGGGCTTTGCCGTACCTCATGCAAGAGCTTCATTCGATGGCGATTTATACTGCGCGGTGGGCTGGAGTCCGACAGGTATTGCTTACAGTTCTTCCGACAGCAATCCAATTCATATTGTTATTATGTTTTTAGTACCTGAAAATCAGAGGAACTATTATCTTAAAGAAATTTCAAATATTGCCAAAGCCTTACATGAACTTCATGATGAAGAGTCATTAAAAACAGCTGAAGATTTAAATACGGTAAGAAATTATCTGCTCGACTTAGTAACTTCAGCTAAAAGTATTGTAGGTCCCGAAGCACGTGCGAGAATGATTCAATTAGAAGCAAGGGAAAGCATACCGGAATTTGAGTTAAAAAACATTGCCAATTTATTAATTGAACCGGTTATGATTATAACATCAGGCAACATAAAACCTTTTACGCTTGCACAGAATAAGGAGTTGGTTGATGCACTGGAAAGTTCTCAAAATCTGATTGAGTCTCTAAATTCAAATGATAAATTTTTTGACTATAATGGCTGGAGAATCCTTAAAAGAAATTCATCACTTTATCAAGCTGGAAGAGTTGTGTTTGATTGCCTTGCTATAAAAGTAAAATAACATAGTTATTTTAGGATGATATAAACAAGTTTAAATTACAGGGTGAACTATTTTCATTCACATTGGTTTATAATTTTGTTAATTTTGAATTCAATTTAGAAAAATAGGATGTTTTAAATGGCCGATATAACTAAAAGTGGAATATTAAATACACTTAAAAAAGTAAATGATTCTAATTTTAATAAAGATCTTTTAATCTTAAATTCAATTAAAAAGTTCGAGTTAAAGAATAACAATCTGATTTTGGATGTTTCTATAGCAATGCCTTCTTCCGCATTAAATGATGATTTAAAGAATAAATTCAACCAGGTTCTAAAAAATGAATTCCCTGAACTTAAAAAGATTCAATTAAACATTGAAACTAAGGTTACAACTCACCAGGATAAAAAGAAAGAAGCATTATTACCTGATGTTAAAAACACAATTGCTGTTGCAAGCGGTAAAGGCGGCGTTGGTAAAAGTACTATAGCTGTTAACATAGCCGTTGCTCTTGCAAAAGACGGCGCTTCCGTAGGACTTATTGATGCGGATATTTACGGACCGAGCATTCCCTTGATGCTTGGTATAAATGAAAAGCCGAAGGTATATCAAAATCAGCAATCTATGAAAATAATACCTTTGGAAAATTACGGCGTAAAGGTTATCTCCATAGGTCTGCTTATTGATGATAATGCGCCGGTAATTTGGCGAGGACCGATGGCAAGCGGCGCAGTTAAACAATTTATGTCCGATGTTGAATGGGGAGAATTAGATTATTTAATTTTTGATATGCCTCCCGGTACAGGGGACATACAGCTTACTCTAGTTCAAACAATACCATTGACGGGTGCTGTAATTGTTACAACTCCTCAGGAAGTTTCATTAATTGATGCGAGAAAAGCACTAAAAATGTTTTCCCGTGTAAATGTACCGGTTCTCGGCATAGTTGAAAATATGAGTTATTTTATTGCGCCTGATACCGGTAAAAGTTATGATATTTTTGGAACAGGCGGAGGAGAAAAGATATCAAAAGAATTAACCACGCCGTTTTTAGGAGGGATACCAATCGACCCAAGGATAAGAATCGGCGGAGATAACGGGAAACCTATGGTTTATGATAATCCTGAATCGGAACATGCAAGAATTATTACTGAAATATCAAGACATTTGGTCGAACAGGTTAATCTTAGGAATCAGCAGGCAGGCTCCGATTCTAAAATTGAAATTCTTCTTGATAATAATGATTAATGACCGTGTTTAATTAAATTAAGAATCATAATATAAAATAGAAACGGGGATTCTTAATGACGGATAATAAATTGAAAGAAGAAGTACTAAAAGCATTAGACACAATTCGTCCTTTTTTGCAGGCCGATGATGGGGACATCGAGCTGATTGACATAACTTCCGATTGCATAGTAATTGTCAAATTAACAGGTGCCTGCAGTATTTGTCCCATGTTCCAAATGACTCTCCGTGCCGGCGTTGAAAGATCTTTATTGAGACAGGTGCCGAGCATAAAAAGGGTCGAAGCCATAAATTGATTCCAAGGCACGTTATTATAAGTTTGTGTTTTTACAATCACTTTAATAGTATTCTCTATTGTTATTAGATATATTTAGTTATACTTTTTTATCATCGATCTAAAATTACTAGATAATGACTTTTATGAAAGAGAAATATGTCTGAGATATCACTTAAAAAAGGATCAAAAATATTTCTTTGGGTAGTTGCTATAGCTTTATTAGTATATCTTATTTATATCCTTGCAGATATTATAATTCTCTTATCTATATCTGTTTTATTGGCTTTTATTTTTGAACCCCTTGTAAAAACTCTTGAAAAAGAGGGATTGAATCGGCTTACATCTACGTTATTAATCTTTGCAGGAATCGGTTTGCTGGCATATTTCGGAGTATCTTACTTGGTACCCAACTTAGTTATTCAAATGAACCAGGTTGTTGCTTCTTTGCATGTAGAAAATTTGCATAAGCAAATTATTACATTAGAAAATGAAATTTATAAGTATTTACCTTTTTTCCCTCTAGGTCAATTATCTAAAAGAATTGAAGAGTTTATTTCGTCGGGAATAGTCAACTCCTTCGATAAACTTACTTCGGTTTTAACAAGCATTATTTCTATTATTACTCTTGTAGTAATTGTTCCCTTTATTACTTTCTTTTTGCTTAAGGACAGAAAGGTAATATTACATAGTTTATTACAAATGATGCCGAATAAATATTTTGAAATGTCATACTGGATTTTCAAAAAAATCACCATTCAATTAGGCAGGTTTGTAAGAGGATGGGTTTTTGACGCGGCTTTTGTCGGTATTGCTTGCGGCCTCGGATATTACTTTTTAGGAATTAAAAATGCTTTACCTCTTGGTTTGATTTCCGGTTTAGGACATCTTGTTCCGTATTTCGGACCCATTATCGGAGGTGTTCCGGCAATTATAATTTCCGTGATTCAGTATGGAAATTTTTCCCAAGTACCTTTTATAGTACTTTTAATTTTAATTGTATATGCATTAGATAACGGATTTGTTCAGCCGTTTGTTTTTGCAAAAAGTGTGGATATGCATCCAATCGCTATTATTCTTTTGATATTAATAGGGAGCCAGCTTTTCGGTATCATCGGAATGTTATTAATCATTCCCTTTGCAACCGTTGTTAGAACTGCAGCAAAAGAAATTTACTATGCTTTTAAGAATTATAAAATTGCCAAATTATAAAGAAATATTTTTATTCTAATTCAATCAACAATTTTTTTATCACTTCTACCGAATTTATACCGTCGGCTTCCGCACTGAAATTGGTTATTATTCGATGGCGCAAAGTTGGAATCATTGCAAATTTAACATCATCAATATTGGGGGAATATCTGCCTTGGATGACCGCTCTGGTTTTTGCCGCCAGGATTAAATACTGCGAAGCACGGGGACCGGCTCCCCAGCTAATCCAATTTTTAATAAACTGAGGCGAACTGTCGTTTTCCGGCCTGGTTTTATTAGCAGCTGTAACAGCAAACTCTATTACATTTTCAGCAACAGGGACTTTTCGTACCAGATCTTGAAATCCGATAATTTCTCCACCGGTAACTATTTTTTTCAAACTGGGATTATATTCACTGGTTGTTGATTGTACAATTTGTATTTCTTCTTTAAAGGATGGATAATCCAGCCATAAATTAAACATAAATCTATCAAGTTGAGCTTCAGGCAAGGGGTAAGTTCCCTCCTGCTCGATAGGATTCTGAGTTGCAAGCACGAAGAACGGTTCGGTAAGAGGATATGTAACACCGGCTACTGTTACCTTATGCTCCTGCATAGCTTCCAATAATGCTGCTTGTGTTTTAGGCGGCGTCCTATTAATTTCATCAGCTAAAACAACATTAGCAAAAACAGGTCCCGATACAAAACGAAAATTTCGTTTCTTTGTTACAGGATCTTCTTCAATTAATTCCGTACCGGTAATATCGCTGGGCATTAAATCCGGAGTAAATTGAATCCTGCTGAATTTTAAATCCATTACCTCGGCAAGAGTTTTTATAAGCAGTGTTTTTGCTAAACCGGGAACTCCTACTAACAGACAATGTCCTCGAGACAGAAGAGAAATTAAAAGCTGATCTATAATTTCGTTCTGTCCTATAATTACTTTAGCAATCTCTTCTTTTATTTTCTTTACAGTCTCATTAAGTTTTTCAACCAACTGAACATCGTTTATTGCCGTTTCGGAACTTTTCAAAATTTCATCCCTAAATTATTATTAAATATAACTGAAATTTCATACACGGAATTAAAGCATAATTTTCCAATAGATAGTTTTTTTCAATTTTTCTATCCATGCATTGTATAATTTTTGTTTCTGATATTGTTCAGCCAGCTTTTGAATTTCAGGATAATCGGTTTTTAAACTAGCTTGATGCTGCGGAATCCTTTTTTCAAGCCAAACTATATGATACCCGTAATTTCCTTTCCCGTAATCAAGGCGTTTCGGGTAGCTAATCTCTCCGACTTTCAGGTTACTTACAATCTCTTTAAGTGCAGGATCAAGCTGATCCATATAAAATGTTCCAAGATCGCCTCCATAAGGAGCAGATTCTTTATCTTCGCTGTATTTCTTTGCAAGTTCAGCAAAAGATTTATGATATGTTACAATACTGTCTCTTAAATTGTTTAACTCCGTAATCACTCTCAGGTCCGCTTCATTACCCTTTTTAATTTTTATTAAAATATGTCTAACATGAATTTTATCGCCTCTTTTTTCAATCATTTGTATGATATGATATCCGACAGGAGATTCAACGACCCCTGAAATTTGACCCGGTTTTAATGCAAAGGCAGCAGCTTCAAACTGGGGATAAAAAACACCTTTACTCACCCACCCCAAATCACCTCCTTCAGCTGCACTGCCCGGATCTTCCGAATATTTTTTTGCCATTTCGGCAAAGTCGGCTCCGTGTTTCAATGAATCCAAAATAGCTTCTGCTTTTGCTTTATATTTTTCTTTTTCTTTCTCAGTTACTTTGGGAATAAGAAAAATATGTGCAATCTTTACCTTTTCGGGAATAACGCCGATCGAGTCTCTGTATTCGTTGAAGAATTTTTCAACTTCCAAACGCGGAACATTTATATTACCGAATTTTTTTTCTTCCAATTTCTGAACCATAATTTGTTTCCTAACAGGATCTTCAAGCGCGTGTTTAATTTTTTCAATACTCATACCGTAAATTTTTTCTACTTTTTCCTCCGAACCGTATTGCTGTTCAAAGTATTGAATTTGATAATTTATCCTGCTATTAACTTCATCGTCGGATACCTGAATTGAATCAAGTAATGCCTGTGCATATGCAAGTTTTTCATCTATCATTTGATTTAATACCTGCTTTTCCAAGCCCGGAGTATCAGGGTCTTCTTTTTTCTGGGCTGCAAATATACGCAACTGATAATCAAGCTCGCTTTTTAAAATAATTTCATTATCAACAACGGCTACAATTTTATCAACTACCTGCTGAGCATAAATATTTACGCCGATAACAGCCAATATTAAAAATAATTTGAACCTCATTTTGCACCTAATTCCTAACTTCTATATCGTTATTTGAATAAAGCTCTTTAATATAATTTTTAATTAAACTATCTTTCTTCTCAGCTACAAAACGGCTTTCAACTTCCTGTTTTACAACTTCAAAAGGAGGTATGGCACCTTTATTAAACTGTTTCACCTCCTGGACAACAGTAAAGTTTCCACTTCCATCTTTTAGTACAATGCTAACCTCATTAGGATTTAAATCAGTAACCACCCTTAATAAAGTTACGGGATGAATTTCATAATCGTAGAATAATTGATTAGTACGAACTTTTTTAACCGAGGAATCTCCTTTAAATACATTCAGTGCATTGTCCCAATTACTTTCAAGGACTAAAGATCTGAACTGCACCGCTTTATCTTCATCGTTAAAAGAAATCACATTAATAAGATACGAATCATAAAATCTTACAAATTCATTTTGATGCTGATTATAAAAATTTTCCAAATCGTTCAAAGAGTAAGTAACTTTTTCACCTTCATACAACTTTTTAATTAAAAACGAAGCCGCAAGTTCTTTTTTAGAATCTTCAATTACGGATTTAAGTTTATCATCTTTTAAAATTCCTTCTTTAACTGCGGTTTGATAAAGTATTTCCTTATTAATCCAGTTCCTAATAACTTCGTTTTTATAAAAATTATTTGCATTTCCGGTATCTATCATGGATGCTAATTCCTTACTGGTTAGATATGAATCATTTACCCGTGCTACAAAATTTTTTTGTGACGGTTCTTTGCCGCAGCTAATTAAACTAATTGAGGCAAAGATAATTAAAAAAGCTTCGCTAATTCGATTTAAAAGCTTTATCAAGTTCGTTATAAAATATTTTAGGTTTATATAATTTATCTAAACTCTCTATATATTGGTTTTCAAGTTTCTTACTTTCGATTTCCTGGTAAGCACCGGAAACTTCGGCTTTGGCCTCTTCAAATGTTTTAATATGCGAAGGATCTTTTTCAATCAGCATAACTATGGAATAACCGCCTTCGTAAGGAAAGGGCTTGGTATAATCCCCAGGCTCTTTCAGTTTAAATGCTCTGATTGAAAGAGGTGAAGAATTTACATCACTTAATCCCCATACACCGGCTTTTTCTTTAAATCCCGGTCTAGTCGTATGTTTTGCAGCAACAGAATCAAAGTTTTCTCCTTTTTGCAAAAGGCTGTAATAAAATCTAATTGCCGAATCTGACACAGCATGTATTTCGGCAAAGTTTACTCTGTCCGGCCAAACATATTTATCTTTATTTTTCAAATAATAGTCATATAATTTTGTTGAATCTAATTTTAATTTATTCCAAACTTCATCCTGCTGAAGTTTAAAAATGTATATACCTTCTTTATAATGCTTCATTAAATCCGCAAACCTTGCATCTGTTTTATCAAGATTCATTGCATCTACATCTAATAATGAATTACCGCTAATTTTTGAAATTCCCTCATCAATAACACTTGAAGTCATTTTTTTATGTTCAAAATCCGAAAGTTTAGAGAGTTGAGCTAAAAATTCTCCAACGCTCATCGACTTTCCATCGTACGTAAACAAAGTATCATTTTTAATTTTAACAAGCCGTGCATTTTCCTGTCCTACCTTTAGAGTATCGCTAACGGTAACTAATTTCTCAAATGTATCTTTGTTTAATTTATAGTTATATTTTTTTCGTAAAGAAGCAATTAAACTATCGTACTGTTCTTGATACCGTGTTTGCTTATACATTCTTTTAAGTGCCTCTTTTTCATCATCAAAAGACGGATAAGGTTTTTTGCCTGTGAGTTTAATAATATGATATCCGAACCGGGTTTTAACAATACCGGAAATATCGCCGATATTTTTTAAATTAAATGCGGCTTCGGCAAACGGCTTAACCATCCTTCTAATCTGAAAATATCCGAGATCACCGCCTCTCATTTTACTTCCTGTATCATCAGAATATTCTCTTGCCAATTCTGCAAAATTGCCCCCGGCTTTTAATTTTGCCATTACGGTATCAATCTTTTCTCTAGCCGCAGCAGTATCAGGTTTTCCGTCTTTATAAAAACTTGCTAGAATATGGCTTGCTCTAATTTCCGGGACCCTGAGCCTTTTATCGGTTACTTTAATTATGTGATAACCGAATCTTGTTTTAACAACATGGGGATAAACATGACCGGGTTCCGTAGCATAACAGGCATCTTCAAAACTCGGAGGTAATTCGCCTGCTGTTATATAGAAAATATCGCCGCCTTCAGGTGCGGAATACTTATCTTGAGAATATTTTTTTGCCATTTCAGCAAAGCTTGCACCATTTTTTATACTATCAAGGATTGCATTAGCTTTTTCTTCAGCTACTTTGTCGCCTAATGAATTAGGTCTAATCATAATATGGCTTACTCGTAATTCCCACTTTCTTCTTTCATATAATTTATGAATCGCCGGTTCTACGAGTTTCTTATCGAGCAGATATGTAACTCCAATTTCCTTTTTATAATTATTAAGTTCATTTTGAAGTGATGTATCCTGATCGAATCCTCTTACAAATGCATCTCTTAATTTCATTCTAAAATCGACATAGAGATTCAGAAAGTTCTTCAATTTAGCCAAACTGTCTTTTTTTGCCTGTTCTACATTATCAATATTATTTTCATATGCTTTTTCAAACTCGCCCATTTTAATTTTCTGATTTCCAAACTCTGCAAGTACAATTTGAGAATGTTCGGGAGCGCATGAACTTAAAATTAAT
The DNA here is from genome assembly GCA_964498065.1 of uncultured Ignavibacteriaceae bacterium. GTDB lineage: Bacteria > Bacteroidota > Ignavibacteria > Ignavibacteriales > Ignavibacteriaceae > FEN-1297. The sequence continues at coordinate 59,166 of CAZCFZ010000007.1, read as the reverse complement.
GCTAAAGCAAAGGTAAAAAGAATTGCAACCCTTAGAAGCATTTGTAATTTCTCCTATATTTAAGTTTTATAAATTTAGCCGATTATTTTAGCTATTGAACCTCTGAAAATCAAGGTAAATGGATATATTAAAACATTGATTACTAATTTAGAGGCTTTAAATTCATAATTAAACAGTTTATTTTACTCTTGATCCGTTTAAAACAGAATCGTCTACGGATATTACTTTAAGCTTCCCCTCTTCATCCTCAGCGGCCAATATCATTCCTTGAGATTCCAATCCCATTAATTTTGCAGGTTTAAGGTTAGCAACCATTACAACTTTTTTATTTATTAAATCTTCAGCTTTATAATTTTTCGCAATTCCTGCAATTACTTGTCTTTCTTCGTTTCCCAGTCTGACTTTAAGTTTCATAAGTTTTTCACTTTTTTCTAATTTTTCGGCTTCAATTACCTCAGCGACTTTTAACTGGGTTTTCATAAAATCTTCATATGATATTAATTCACTATCTTTTTCGGGTTTTTTATCTTCAACCATATTAAGTTTATCCATCTGTTTTTGTATTATTTCGTCTTCTATCTTGGGAAAAATAATTTCCGCTTTGTTCAATTGATGACCATCTTTTAGGTTTTTATTTCCGCAATTATCCCAATTAGTCTTTTCAGAGTTCAGCATTCTCAATATCCTTTCCGAAGAATTTGGGATAACCGGCAGCATCAATTCCGCTAAAGTATATATAGCCTGCAGGCAAATATTGAGTGTTGTTCCGCAGTGTTCTTTATTTGTTTTTACTGATTTCCAGGGCTCCGAATCATTGAAATATTTATTTCCTGCACGCGCCAGATTCATTATTTCCAGCACACCGTCTCTAATTTTATAGGCTTCGAAAAGGTTTGAAATTTTTTCCGGGTACTTAGAAATGAGTTCAAGCATTTCGGTATCAATAACTTCCAGTTTTCCCTTTGCAGGAACTTTACCTTCAAAATTTTTATGTACAAATGTAAAAGTTCTATTTATAAAATTACCCAGAATATCCGCAAGTTCGCTGTTATTTCTTAACTGAAATTCTCTCCAATAAAAATCGGTATCTCTGTTTTCCGGAAGATTGGCAGCAAGAGTATATCTTAAAGGATCAGCCGGAAAAATATTTAAGAAGTTGATAACATCAATACCCCAATTTCGACTTTTAGAAAACTTTTTACCTTCAAAATTTAGGAATTCATTTGCAGGTACGTTCTGCGGCAATACATATTTTTCTTTCTCTCCGTCGTTCCAGGCCATAAGCATTGCGGGAAAGACAATACAATGGAATACTACATTATCTTTGCCTATGAAAGCTATATATTTTGTTTTAGTATCCAGCCAATATTTTTTCCATAAATTTTCATCACCTTTTTGCAAAGCCCATTCTTTTGTAGAAGAAATGTAGCCAAGTACGGCTTCAAACCAAACATATAAGACCTTCCCTTCGGCAGAATCTATTGGGACCTTAATTCCCCAGTCGAGGTCTCTAGTTACCGCACGATCTTCCAATCCGTCTTTAAACCATCCCCGGCAGTATTGAAGAACGTTCTCTTTCCAACCGTATTTCTCATTCATTTCTATTATATATTCTTCAAGCCTGCGCTGATATTTGCCGAGAGGGAAGTACCAATGCGAAGTTTCTTTTAGGACCGGAGTTTGACCTGTAATTTTACTTTTAGGATTTTTTAAATCCGTGGGCTGATAAAGTGTACCGCAATTTTCACATTCATCACTTCTGGCTTCTTCATATCCGCAATTCGGACATGTACCTTCCACGTACCTGTCCGGTAAAAACATTTTAGCTTTTTCATCAAAAAATTGTAATGATTTTTTTTCAGTTAGAATTTTTCTTTTATAGAATTCAAGAAAAAATTCCCTGCCTGTTTCATGATGTACCGGTAAACTTGTCCTTGAATAATTATCGAAGCTCATTTCAAATTTTTCAAATGATTCTTTATTCAACTCATGGTATCTATCAATTATTTTTTGAGGCTTCACTCCTTCTTTGTCCGCACTAATAGTAATTGGAACCCCGTGTTCATCGGAACCACTAATAAAAACAATATCGCTGCCTTTTAACCTTTTATAGCGAACATAAATATCCGCAGGAAGGTAAGCTCCACTAAGGTGTCCTAGATGTATTGGTCCGTTTGCATAAGGAAGTGCCGAAGTTACTAAAATTTTTTCCTGAGACAAAATTATTCCGTATTTATTAAAAAAATGATACTAAATATACGGATTTTTGGAAAGTAAATTAAATGCGACAATTAATAATTGAACAATTTTCCCGGTAGGTAAATAAATCTTTGAAAGTATTTCTTTAAAAATTGGTGGGCTGTTGTTTGAAACCTGGAATTACTTGGAAATTCAAAAATTTCGTCCTCAATAAAGAGGCTGCAAGTGATAATTCAAACAACAGCCCTAATATCGATATTATTACCAACAAATTAAGTGCCGAATAATTCTTTGTGATTCAACATGTCCTTTCCTTAAAAACTGCAACCGGCACAATTTATTATCGTATCATTTTTATAATACTTTACTGATACGTTTCAAATCGATACATAACTATATTTATTTTCTTACCGGTAAATATCCTTAATTCACCGATTTGCTATATTCAGGTTGAAAATTAAATATTAAATTTTGACCGTAAATAAAAAGATGATTATTTAAGAGGCTAAAGAAATGGGAAACGCGAAAAATTCAATTAACACAAGAACATTATTCGGATTATTATTGATTTTTATCGGAGGTATTTACTTACTGAGCACATTGGATGTAATAAATATAAACACCTCGGATATAATTTTTTCTTTCCCGTTTTTCATTTTATTGTTGGGAGCGATTATCGTAATAAATTCACACAATAAAGCATTCGGTCTGCTATTAGTATTTATCGGGTCAATATTCCTTATACCCAGGATCTTTCCTTCCATACATTACAGCAGCGATATTATTTTCCCTGTTATTATTATAACTATCGGAATTTATATATTATTAAAACGTCCTTTGAATTGGGCCTTCTATCAAAATAAATTTAAAAAAAAAGTTACTGATGATAATATAGACGAAATCGCCATATTCGGAGGCGGTAATAAAGTTTTTCATACGGAAAATTTTAAGGGAGGAAATGTTACTGCCGTATTCGGAGGCTTTGAAATTGATTTAACACAATGTAAGCTTGCCGAAGGAGAAAATGTCCTCGATGTATTCTTAATGTTTGGGGGAGTAACATTTTATATTCCAAAGGATTGGAATATAAGAGTAAATGTTACCCCTGTTTTCGGAGGATTTTCAAATAAGCTTAAAAAAGAGCCAGGAACTGCTTTTGATAATACACGCACCCTTATTATTAAGGGTGTGGCTGTATTCGGAGGGGGCGAAATAAAACCGGTCTATAGATAAATTATAAATTTAAAAATGTTTAAAAGTCCTATTCTCGAAAAAACCAAAAGCCTGGTATTTTATACTTTAGGATGGCTGCTGCTTGCCGCTGTTGATTATTGTTTGCTGCATTTCGGGGCGGGGCTGAAACCTGAAACGGCGCTTATTGATGCATTTGTATTTGATATAATTCTGGCTGCTTTAGGCATCAGCTTTTGGTATCCCGCAAGATTTATATCGCTGGAAAAAAGCTTAACAAAGTTTATCCTCAGCCATCTAACAGGCGGGATTTTCGCTTCCATTCTTTGGCTTGCAACGGGTTATTATTTTATTACCGGGGTACTGCATTATACATCGGGATTTCAAGAATATTTTCAGCATACAATTGTCTGGCGCTTTGCCATAGGCGTTCTGTTTTATTTTTCAATAACATCATTTTATTATCTATATATTTATTATAACAATTTACAGCAAAAAATTAATCAGGAAGCGGAGTTAAAAAATCTGGTTACCGAAGCCGAACTAAAAACTCTGAAATTCCAGATAAATCCCCATTTTATTTTTAACAGCTTAAACTCAATGAGCGCGTTAACCACTATTGACCCGGATAAAGCCCGAGGAATGATTCTAAAGCTTGCAGATTTTCTTCGCTTTACTCTTGCTAATAACGATGTTCAAAAAAACACATTAAGCGAGGAATTAAAAAATATTAAACTATACCTCGATATAGAAAAAATCAGGTTTACCGATAAATTTGATTACATTGAGGATGTAGATGAAGCTTGTAAGGATATTCTAATTCCGAATATGATTCTTCAGCCTTTATTTGAAAATGCGATTAAACATGCGGTTTACGAAGCATTGGAAAAAGTAATTTTAAAACTAACTTGTAAAAGAGAAGAAAATTATTTTAAAATTACTCTTCAAAATAATTTTGATGATGAAACTACTAATACGAAGGGAGCCGGAATTGGTATTCAAAATATAAAAAACAGGCTCGATTTAATATACAATCAGCCGGGGCTTTTACAGGTAAAGAAAGAGAAGAATATTTTCTCGATTTTTTTGTATATCCCGTTATAATTATTTCTTATTTTTGCAGAACAGTATCCGTAAACAAAAAAGTTATTTATGAAGTCGAAAACCGGATGCAGCATATTTATTTTAATAGCTTGCAATTAAATTTTTAAGCCGATGGAACAAATTAAAGCAATAATAATTGATGATGAAAATCTTGCCCGCGAAATAATAAAAAAATATCTTGCCGAGCATGAAGATATCTTTTTAGCAGCAGAATGCTCAAACGGTTTTGACGGTATAAAGCAGATAAATAAAATTCACCCGGATATTATTTTCCTGGATATTCAGATGCCGAGGATCAACGGATTCGAAATGCTCGAGCTTCTTGAAGATACCCCTGTTATTATTTTTACAACGGCATTTGATCAATATGCATTAAAAGCTTTTGAGGTAAATGCTGCAGATTATCTATTAAAACCATTTTCTAAGGATAGATTTAACGAAGCTCTTGAAAAAGCTTTCCTTTATCTAAAAGATAAAGGGAAAAATTCGGATATGATAAAGCACTTAATCGATCATAATGAAAAAAGAAAAGAATATTTAGATAGAATAATCACAAAGGACGGATCAAAAATTTCTATAATCCATGCAGAAAATATTAAATTCCTTGAAGCTCAAGATGATTACGTTCTAATATATTCCGACGAAGGAAAATTTCTTAAACAAAAAACAATGAAATATTTTGAAGAACATCTGAATCCGAATAATTTTGTCAGGCTGCACAGATCTTATATTGCTTCCGTAAAAAGGATAAAAAAAATAGAATTAATGGCAAAAGAAAGTTACCAGGTTCTGCTTGAAGACAAAACAATACTTCCGGTAAGTAAAACCGGCTATAATAAATTAAAAGAAATACTCAGTTGATAATAACAAAGAATTATTATTAAAGTTTGAATCTTTTTAATTCAAAGGATATATTTGATATTAAATTCAAAATGAAGGAAAGACAATGCAGTTAGATAAAGACCTTCAGTCAATTCAAGAAGCCAGAGATTTAGCGAAAGCCGCCAAAGAAGCACAGCTGGAATTTCAGCATTTCAATCAGGAACAGGTTGATAAAATTATAAAAGCTATGGCGGAGGCAGGTTTTAATGAATCCGAAAGACTGGCAAAGTTAGCTTGTGAAGAAAGCGGTTTCGGGAAATGGCAGGACAAAACTATAAAGAATCAATTCTCCACCAAAAATGTTTATGATTCTATTAAAGATTTAAAAACAGTAGGAGTAATTGCCAGTGAAGCTAACGGCAAAGTAATTAAAATTGCAGTCCCGATGGGTGTTGTCTGTGCATTAATTCCTTCAACTAACCCTACATCTACTGCAATGTTTAAAGCATTGATATCTCTTAAATGCCGCAATGGAATTGTTGCCAGCCCGCATCCAAGGACAGCAAAATGTACTGCCGAAGCTTTAAATGTTTTATCACAAGCAGCAGAAAAAGCAGGCGCTCCGAAAGGAATAATTCAGTGTATGACGACACCGACACTTGAAGGTACAGAAGAATTAATGAGGGATAAAAACATCGCAGTCATTTTAGCAACAGGAAGTAATCCGATGGTAAAGGCAGCTTACAGTGCGGGCAAGCCTGCATATGGAGTCGGTTCCGGTAATGTACCGGCTTTTATTGAAAAAACCGCCGATTATAAAAAAGCTGTTGCGGATATTATTTACGGAACAACATTCGATAACGGTACCCTTTGTTCATCTGAACAATCAATGATTGTCGATCGTTCTTTACGTGAAAAGGTAATTGAAGAAGCAAAAACTTTAGGTGCTTATTTTGTTAACGAAGATGAAAAAAAGAAACTGGCTAAGGCAATTCAAACAGATTTTAGAATAAATCCGGCAATAGTTGGTCAACCGGCAGCATTTATAGCTAATTACGCCGGTTTCTCTGTACCGGAAGATACAAGAGTTCTCATAGCCGAATGCTCGGCAGTAGGAAAAAAAGATCCTCTGTCAATGGAGAAACTTTCACCTATATTAGCATTTTATACCGTAGACGGATGGCTGGACGGATGCCATAAATGCATTGAACTTTTACAATTCGGCGGGATAGGGCATACAATGGCTATTCATTCAAATGATCAGGATGTTATAATGAAATTTGCAATCGAAAAACCTGCATTTAGAATACTTGTCAATACGGTTGCTTCTGTAGGCGCGGTTGGTTATACTACATCATTATTGCCTTCAATGACATTAGGTCCGGGCACTCTGGGAGGATCAATAATTTCAGATAACGTAAGTGCAAAACATTTAATGAATATAAAAAGTCTTGCATTCGAGACAAACCCTATAAATAAGGGACAGACTCTAACTTCATTTAAGAATAATACTAGTTCAACTATATATTCTCCTCAAGGTAGTTTTATGCAGGAAATAGAAGAGAGATTAAAAGCCAGAGCAGGTAATTTACCGTTAAAAGAATCATACCAACATCAAAAAGAAAACGTTTTTATTAAGGAAACGTCTAAATCTAAAAAGCCAAAAACATTCGGAAGCGGAATTTCCGAAGAAGAAATACAAAAAGTTATTAAGGAGTTCAAGAAGGGGTAGTTGCTCTAAATTAAATCATAAAACCTTTTTGAACTATGAATGAAAATATTCTGATAGTTGATGACGAAAAAGATATTCGTGAATCGCTTTCTGCTGTCCTTCAGTCAGAAGGCTATTTATGCGCTATAGCGGAAAACGGCGAAACAGCAATAGAAAAACTTGAAAGATCTAATTTCGATATTATCATCACTGACATTGTAATGCCGAATTTAGATGGTATGAAACTGCTCGACAAAGCACTCCAAATTTCCCCAAATACACTTGTCGTCTTAATGACTGCATATGCTTCAATCGAAACAGCAGTAAGTGCCCTCCGGAAAGGTGCTGCAGATTATCTTCTAAAACCAATTGAGTTTGACGAAGTAATTATGCGTATAAAACAAATGCTAAAACAAAGGCAATTGATACTGGAGAATAAATTATTAAAACAGCAGATTGATAAACGCTTTGACTTCGACAATATAATAGGTAAAAGCGAACCTATGCAGGAAATTTATGCAATGATTAAACAAATTAGTACAGCACCTACAAATGTGCTTATTTCCGGAGCTTCCGGTACCGGGAAAGAATTAATTGCACGTGCAATTCATAAAAACAGTAATAGAGCCGAACATCCTTTTATACCAGTTAATTGCGGTGCAATACCCCAAAACCTTTATGAATCGGAACTTTTTGGCTACAAAAAAGGCTCTTTCACCGGCGCAAATTCCGATAAGGATGGATTATTTAAAGCTGCTAACACCGGTACTATTTTTCTTGATGAAGTAGGAGAACTACCTGAAAGTGTTCAAGTAAAATTACTTAGAGTTCTGCAAGAAAAAGAAATCAGACCTGTTGGTTCTAATACCGTCATAAAAATAGATGTCAGAATTTTAGCGGCGACAAATAAAAATCTTTATGAAGAAGTACAAGAAAAAAAATTTAGAGAAGACTTATATTACCGCTTAAATGTTGTTGAATTAAAACTACCGGCTTTATCCGAAAGAAAAGAAGACATTCCGCTTTTAGCAGATCACTTTATTCGTAGATTTAATGAAGAATTAAATAAAAGTATTAAAGGTGTTGATAATGAAGTAATGAGAATCTTTCTTCAATATGAATGGAAAGGAAATTTGAGAGAACTCGAAAATATGATTGAAAGAGCTGTTCTGCTTTGCGAATCAGATTATATTACGGTAAAAGCATTACCTGCTTTTATGCAGCAAAATAATCAGAAGCAGGATATTGTTAATAATTTACCTTATAATTTAAGTGAGGCCCTTGAGGCAGTAGAAAAACAGCATATAACAAGAATCTTAAAAGAATTTAATTGGAACCGCAACGAGGCTGCGCAAAAAATGGGTATCGATACTTCCACTCTCTACCGCAAAATGATTAAACTTTCTATAAAACCTGAATAAACTTTCCTTCACTCTTATAAGATGGAAAAAATATTTCATCTTAAATTATTTTTGATACTGTGAAAATTTTAGAAGTGATTAGTAGTAAAAAAAATCGCCCCGTTCATTTCTGAACGGGGATATAATATGCGACAGCACTTTACAATATTGTACCATTTAACCATACTGTTCGCAAAACGAAGTGGATAAAATATCCTAAAAGTATACTCCGAAATCCAAATTACTTTTCCAATACCTCATCTAAATGAGAAATACTTTGAAATTTTGGCTCACGTGCCGCAAGTAAATCAAAGTGAACAACCAGTTTATTATGTGCATGTATAAGTCCAAAAAAATGAGACGGCGGAATAATTCCGTAATTTTTCATTAAAAGCGGTTTACTTCCGACTAATCTATAATTACCGTCGGGTAATTTTTCAACCTGCATTTTTATTTTTACAGCATTCTTCTTGCCGGCAATAAACAAATAACCTTTTGTATCTAAAGTAAACCAGCCTTTTAGAGAATCGGGATGGGAAGAAAGATGTGCGTCTAACAGCTCATATTTTATTACGGGAAATTTAGCGGCCTTCATAGCATTATACATATCATCATTCATTAGGTCTTTACCGCAGTCCAAACTATGTACTAAAACGGATACGATAACGGTATCTTTTCCGGTAGATTTTGTATTTGCTTTAGCTTCATGATCCAGATCAGCATAACCGGCTACATAATGAGACTTACAGGTAAAACTATCAATATTGGAAGTTCCGTCAATCCAAAGCTTGCTTCCGGGCAGAGTAATATACCGAACATCATTCGTCTGTTGACCAAATACTTTAGGATTAACCGCAGAAATAAATATTAGGCCGATAATGAATAGTATAAGTCTCAACTTCTGCTGCATCTTTTTCCCATTCCCTTTTATCAATTTGAATATACTTTCAAAATAAATTTTATCGACTCGCCTAAACAATACTATTTTTTTAATTAACAATTTATGATTTGGATTACTCATAATGATTCATTTCACATTTTTAGTTATCTGTTTTAGCCAGAACAAAATTAAAGTGAACTACAACCTGGTCACCCGTCCTAATTGTGCCAAACAGCATTGTAGGAGGTTCCACTCCAAAATCAGTCATTTTAATAGTTTCCTCGCCTTTAAAGTGCAATCTGCCGTCTTTTGAAAAACTTCCGTCAACAGGCATTTCTATTACTTTATTAACACCCGCAATACTTAATGTCCCTTTAGTTATAAATTTACTGGTATCATCGGGACTGTTGGATAAATTTCCGCTTTCAATTGAATCTAACACATAAGTAATATCCGGCGCTTTATCTGCTTTCAGAGCTTTGTCCATATTATTATTCATTGAACTTTTATCAGTATCTAATTTTTTTACCGGAATTACTACTTTCATTCCGGATAAATTATCATTGATAGTTTTTAAATCTGAGCTTTCTCCGGTTTTACTTATTAGCATATAACCTCTTATCTCTTTAGCATTGATTGTAAAATTATGAAAAGTAGATGTCCCGTCGATATATAATTTACTTTGGGGTAATATAGTATATTTAACATCAGAGTTTGCTTGAGCAAAAGAACTTGCAAAAAATCCTCCGATTAAAAATATGATCAATATAAAATTCTTAATAATATTCATTCTCAATAACCTTTCCATTTAAGGACTAAATAACTTCAACTTTGATTTTTCAATAAGTGTGCCGGGTAATCTGAAATTTTTATATCCTTAATTAAAAATTTTTTTAGGATTTTGCTTGTGTTTATCTCCACTTTTAATTCGAAGGAATGCATGAATGCATGGTAAATAATCAAATTAAAGTGCATGCTTGCATGACCCGGATTTCAACTAACCATATAACTTCTGCTGAAACTTTTTCATGTCCTTAATTCTTTAATTCTTAAATAAACTGAATCAATATCCTGTAATAATATTTTAAAAATCGAACAATCATTTGGCATTCTTATTGGAGAAAGTCAGGCAAACGTTACGATCAGTCGGAATGCTGAAGTAACCGAAGATGTTTCTCAAATTAAAATATGTTAAGGAGACTGAATCATGAAACGTATTAGTATTATATTTATTACGATATTAGCCTTTCTATTTTTATCCGCTAATATTTTGGCACAAGGTAACAATGATACATCCGGTTCAAAACCAATATTAAAAATTTCCGGTGTTACATCCGGCGCAATTCAATATTTAAAAGAAGATAACGATTTGCATAATCTTCCAACTGTCCCCTGGGGATTTCAGAGTGCAAGAGGAAATTTGAATTTCTCTGCTCATGTAGCTGACGGAATCAATATTTTTTTCAACGCTTTTTTAAGCAGCAATCACCATGTGGGGCAATGGTATGATGATGAAGGATATATTACAATATCAAAACTGCCCGAATCAGCTGATGTGTTGGGATTAAACAATTCCATTTTTAAATACGTAACATTAAAAGCCGGTTTTATCCCGGTGGACTATGGTTTATGGTGGGAAATTAGATCGGATAATGCCGATGTTCAGCGGAATCCATTAATCGGCAACTACATTGTAGATGCAAATGATGTAGAACCATCTGTTGAATTAAAAACAAAACCGGCTTTTTTTAATGCGCTTGTTGCATTTGGTGATGGTACAACTACCGGCGACTTTACTCCCGGCAGAGGTAATGAAGTTAATGCTAAAGTTTGGCTTGATATGAATAAAAAATTTGATTTGGCTGCTTCTATTTACAGATCAAATCAGGCAAACAATGGAACCGGATATCCGACCGGCGGTTCCACAACGGATTAATATGCCGGCAACAGAAGCGGCAGCCAGTATTCAGGAATATTCGGAGATAATCCCGAAGCGGGTGATATTGCACCGGAAGCTGGTCAAAATGTAACTGCTTATCAGTTTGACGGTTATTATAACGCATTACCTTTTAAGGTCTTCGGAATGTATGGTTATACAAAAGATGCAGATATTAACGGCAGCGCACCTGGCACACCGCAAGAAAGCTGGTCGTATTACGGCGGGGATATTACATATTATCTAACTCCTGCATTGTATGTTGCAGGAAGATACAGCGCAGCAAGTTCAAGTATGTACAAAGGAATTAATGTAAGTGCAAATCCAGTTAATGCGAATAGAATTCAAATTGGTGCAGGTGTCTGGGTAACAAAAACAATGTTGTTAAAACTCGAATATGTAAATCAGCAATACAAAAATTTTCCCGTCAGTTCCGGTTATGGAAATAACGCAAGGTTTCACGGATTTACAACTCAATTTTCAGTTGCTTTCTAAAACGACATAAAAATAATTCGCACCTTGAGATTATAATTGTTATCAAATTTAATAAGGGTTGCCGAAAGGCAGCCTTTATTGATAAAGAGAAATTAAAGAGACTTTTTACAATAAAATGCTGTTAAGGAATTAATAATAAGAGTAAATAATGTACACATCCATATTTGATTACAGAATAATTTTTGATTTAATGAATGAATTAATCTTCATCCTTGATAAGGATTTAAATATCACGGAAAATAATAAAGCTTCATCAGACAGGTTAAAAATCGGAACTGATTTTAATTCATTAAAAAACATAAAAAATTTATTGAAAGGAAAGTTCTGGGAAACATTTAAAGTAAATTTGGATTTAAATGGTGAAATTGAAAATTATGATGTTTCATTTACAATACCTTCCGGAGAACAAATTGACTGCGAATTACACGCCGTAAAAATCATTTCAGGAGAAGCATGCTGGATAATTTTAGTTCTAAAAGATATAACAGAAGAAAAAAAGAAAAAATTAGAACTCTTGAGATTTTCAAAGGCTATTCATTATGCTGTAAATCCGATACAAATTACAGATGTAGAAGGTAAAATGGTTTATGTGAATCCTGCATTTGAAAAATCGAGCGGATACAAAAAAGAGGAATTGCTGGGTAAAAATCCTAAAATTTTAAGTAGTAATAAATTCCCTAAAGAATATTGGGAAAATGTATGGAGTAAAATTTTATCAGGTAAAGTATGGTCCGGAAAAATCGAAAATAAAAGAAAAAACGGAACTCTGGTATACTCCAATTCCATAATTTCCCCCATCCTTAACTCTGAAGGTTTTATCGAGGGTTTCTTAAGTGTTCATAATGATATTTCAGATAATAAGCTTTCGGAACATGATTTGGCATGTATCCAAAGATTAGGCAGCATTGGAACACTTGCTGCCGGTATTGCTCATGAAATCGGAAATCCCTTGACATCAATTTCATCAATAGTTCAGCTTATACAAAGGGAAACAAATGATGAAGCTTCAATTGAAAAATTAAATCTAATTAAAACTCAAATAAACAGAATTTCTAATCTCATTCGTCAGCTGGTAGATTTTTCCCGACCGGCTATAAAGGGAAATCATCAATTTGATATAAATAGAATTATAAACAATGCAATTAATGTAGTGAGTATGGGAAAAGGAGAAAATGAGATTGAATATTTGATGGATTTAGATCCCGATATTCCCAAGATGCCCTTATCAATTGATCAAATGATGATTGTCCTCATAAATCTTCTTCAAAATGCAGCGGATGCAATTGGAAATAATCCCGGCCAGGTTTTAATAAAAACCTTAAAGTTTAATGAGCACATGGAAATAATTATAAAAGATTCGGGAGTAGGGATTCCAATAGATAATTTTGATAAAATTTTTGAACCCTTCTTTTCAACAATGAAAATAAATAGAAAAATTGGGTTAGGTTTATGGGTCAGCTACGGAATTATAAGAAATTTAGGCGGCGATATTTTAGTTGAAAGTAAAAACGGAAACGGAAGCATATTTAAAATTATCTTGCCATTAGGCACCAATTAGTCAATATCCGGTTCAAGTATTTTAATTGAAAACATTCTTCAAATTTTTAAAAGCCATATAAATCAATAAGAATACCTTAAATTCTTATAAAAACTTATATTTTACAATATCTTACCACAAATAAATAAATTTAGTAAATATTTTACCGAGGTTATTAAAATCACCTATTTAGGCTATTGATTAATGCTTCATATAGAATAACTTTATTTTTTAAAATTTATAAGTTCATTGTAATCGGGCGTAAGGTAAAGGGATAATTCGTTATTAAACAAAATTAAAAACGAATAAATAACATAGGAAAACTATAAAAGCAGTTGGCAGAGTGGAAATAAGAGAATTTACGCGCTAGGACAATAGGGTGGCGATACTAAATCCGTCGGCGGGCGATTTGTATCTTGTTCTTTTTGCTAAATTCTCAACCACCTCCAACTACTTTTTTTTTAATAATTTTTATTCCCACTGAAGTTAGAATTCCTCAAAAAGTTTGATTGAAGTCAATCCTTACTAAAAATGCCGTTCAATTTGGAACGGCATTTTATTTAAATAAAAAGAATTTAATATTCTATTTTCCGGTTTTTAACTTATCTAAAACTTTATATGTAATATCCATAGACGGTTCTGCATACCATATGGTTTGAAGCTGTTCATTTTTTTCTAAAACCAGTTGTATACCTTCCTTTTTTGCTATCTCTTCCACAACTTTTTTAATTTTCGCAATAACCGGATCCATTAATTTTTTGTTCAATTGGGCAATATCGCCATTAGCATCTAATTTTCCTCTCAGGGTATTGTAATCATTTTCCATACCCATTATTTTCTGCTGTGCTTCTTTTTTCTTTGCGTCAGTCATCATACTTGCTTGTTTCTGATATGTCGCCAAAGTCTGCTGATATAATTGCTGCAAACTGTCTATTTGTGATTTAACATTATCAATTGCAGATTGAATTTCTCCCTGAGCTTTAATTGCTTCAGGCATTTGATTTAAAATCGTCTGCGAATCGATATAACCGATTTTGGTTACTTTCTGAGCAAAAAGAGATCCGCAGCCAAATAAAATTAAAACTAAAACAGCAACTAAGTTTTTTTTCACGATTTTTCCTCTCTAATTTGTAATTATTATTTAATTAAAATCTATCTATTTCAAAACCGATTTTTTAAAGAAATTTCTTAAAATAATCATATAAAATAATACGTGGCATTACTGATTCCAAATATTTTATTTGACTATTCTCCAGTACAGACTAATCCGGCAAAAAATTACTTCCAGGCTTTATTAAAAGTTGTTTCTCACTTATACCCAATTTTTTTTATTATAACAAAATTAAGAGAAATATGTTCCTTTGAGAAAAAGCATATTATAGTTTACACTATTTCATATAAAGTTCGAGATTAAAGATACGTGTATCTAAATGCACACAATTAAAAAATTACATTAATAAAATTAATCACTTTATTATCTTTATAGAATAAAAATCTTTCTTTTTACGAATTTAGCAGAGTGATAAATTATGAAGAATTACCTTACCATCAGCCGGTCCTTTGTTGTACTGACACTTTTTGTTTTTTTACCCCATTCTTTAAAAGCTCAAGAGAAAGCAGTTTATAAAAACCTTCAAGAAGCAATTCGAGCCTCAAAAACATTAGCCGGTAAGTCCGGCCCCCAAAGTCTTAATTGGATAGATAACGGAAATCTGTATTCTTATACAATTCATAATCCCGATACCAAAAGAGATGAAATTCGTTCTTATGACCCGTCAACGGGAAAAGATAACCTTATTTTCGATGCTGTCGGTTTGTCTTTCCCGGATACAAATAGAGCTTTTAAATATAAGTCTTTCAAATGGGCACACGATTCAAAACATATTTTATTCGAATCAAACTTTAGAAAAATTTACAGGCGTTCGGGTATATCTGATTATTACGTTTATTCTTTAGAAGATAAAAAGTTAAAAGCAGCGGCTAAAAATGCCAGAACTGCAGAACTATCTCCGGATGGTTCTATGGTTGGTTATGAAAGAAACGGGAATATGTATGTATATAAATTTGCAACAAAGAGTGAAACTCAATTAACAAACGATGCAGGCGGAAATATTTTTAACGGACATTATGACTGGGTTTATGAAGAAGAATTCGGTCAGGCGCAGGCCTGGAACTGGTCTCCAGACAGCAAGTATATTGCCTACTGGCAGTTTGATGAAACCGGAGTACCTCTCGTTCAATTAACAAATTACGAAGGTACACATCCTAAATATGAAAAGATCGCTATTCCCCAGCCGGGAGACCAAAATCCCAAAGTCAGAATCGGAGTTATTGATGTAAAAACTCATAAACATATTTGGTTAAACACAGGAGAAACCGGGGACAATTACATTCCTCGATTATATTGGACAAGCGAGCCCAATACGCTAGCTATGATGGTACTTAATCGTAAACAAGATGATATGAAAATATTTTTCTTCAATGTTGTAACAGGTGACCATCATTTAGTAATGGAAGAAAAAAACAATACCTGGGTTGCAATATTCAATTTCTATACTGATGTAAACGACATGATGTTTTTCCCCGAAAAAGTTCATGAATTTTTCTGGATCTCGGATAGAAGCGGTTACTACCAAATTTACCGCTATAATTATAACGGAAAATTATTAAACAGGGTAACAAACGGTAACTGGGATGTAATAAAAGTTCTTGGTATTAATCCGGATACAAAAACGGTGTATTACACATCGGCAGAGGCATCACCATTAGAAGTGCAGCTCTATTCAATCAAATTTGACGGTTCCCATGAAGAACGGCTTTCGAAGGCGCCGGGATTTCACCATTTTAATATGTCGCCGAATACTAAATACTATATAGATACATATTCAAGTACAAACCAGCCGAGACAAGTTGAATTATGGAATACCGACGGTAAGATGATAAAAAAGCTTGAAGATAATAAATCCGTAAGTGAGTTTTTAAAAACACACGAATACTCACCTACAGAGTTATTCAGTTTTACAACCTCCGATGGGGTTAAACTCGACTGTTCAATGATAAAACCGTTTAACTTTGATCCGTCCGAAAAATATCCTGTTATTCTTTCAATATACGGCGGACCGGAATCCGAATCTGTTTATAATTCATTCAATAAATCAGGATGGGATCAGTATTTAGCGCAGCAGGGCTATATAATTGTAGATGTTAACAACCGTGGAAATGCAAATTATGGAAGCGCATTTGAAAAAATTGTGTACAGGCAATTAGGCAAATGGGAAAGTCACGACTTTGCGGAAACAGCTCATTATCTGGCAAAACTTCCATATGTAGATTCAACAAATATGGCAATTATGGGTACAAGCTACGGAGGGTACAGTACAACTTACACAATGGTTACTCATCCCGGTATATTTAAACTTGGTATTGCAAATTCTCCTGTTACCGATTGGCGATTATATGACGATATTTATACAGAACGTTATATGGATTTACCAAAGGACAATGAGGAAGGCTACACAAATAGTGCTGTAATGACTTACGCAGACAGCCTGCAGGGAAGACTTTTACTAGTTCATTCAACCATGGATGATAACGTTCATGTTAGAAATACCATGCAGTTATTAACGGCACTTACAAATGCCGGCAAAGATGCGGATTTACGTATTTATCCTCCAGGAGCTCACGGTGCGGCCTACAGTTTTACAAGTTATTTACTAATGCTGAAAGTTTACGATCACTATTTAAATAGATATTTGAAAGGAGACTGTAATCAGCCCAAAATTAATTGATAATGTAATTTCTTGCATGACTGCATGGGGCATGCTTCCGTGCAGTCGTATCTTCAAATAACTACTAATCTGATTTCAAATACTTTTCAATGAGGTAAAAATTATGATTTAAATTTTGTTAATTGCTTAAGTCTATTCCGAATAGAGCATTCCATCCGTCAAAATTATATTTGTTGCTGTATAGATTTTCTTTAAAATATCCCGAACGAAAATATAATTCCACATTATTATTAATTTCATAGCTTAATTTTAGAAAAATGCGATTATCAAAATTCATAGTTGTATAAAGCAGGTAAGAATATTTGTCGGCATCAGGTACATACTTAAAATTTCGTATATAATAATCAATTAATATAAATGTTGAAAAATGTGATGTAATTAATTTACCTGCTACTAATCTAATCCAATGCTCAATCGAGGGAGAATCGGTGTATTTTGAATTATGAAACAAAAAACGGTATTCAAGATTAATTACCTCATCCCCTAAATAATTAAGACTAATTTCCGGACCAAAACGCCAACCGCTATTCTCTTCTCCGGGTACTACAGTAAAGTCAAAAGATCTTCCCGTAATTGAAAATTTTTCCAAATACATACCATATCCGAATTTTAAATTTTCACTCAACATTTGAAATAATCTTATATCACCGAAAAACAAATCCAAATTTTGTTGTCCCGAATATCCTATATCCTGATAACCATACCCCAAGGTAAAACTTATGGGAAGGTTTTCATTTAAATAACTTTCAACATTGCCTGAAAGAATGAAAGTATTATAAGTTAAATTAAAGGTACTGCTTTTAATATTATACTTTTGATCGGATAAGCCGATTCCCCAGGTAAAAGATCTTTCATCCTGAAAGTATGAAACATCTCCCCTAAGCTTTAGAGTATTAAGTTGATTATTAAGACCGTAAAATTCCGGCCGAATTCTAAGTTTTATTGAAGCTCTTCTTCTATCATTTTTATAATTGTAGCCTAATTGACCATCCAAGCCGGTAAACAGATCACTTTGTTCAACAGATTGAGTACCCTCGGCTCTATAATAACCCGATTCTACACTTCCGCCGATTTTTATTTGCGCATAAATAAAGGACGATAAGATCAAAAAGGCAGGAATGAAAATAGACATGCGGTTAATCATTTATCGGCATACAGTTTATGAGTAAGTATTAATTTATATTCAAGAAGTCTTTTCCTTACCTCTTTCTGAAGTTCATTATAATCGGAGAGGCTGTGGACAGAACTTTTTCCCTTAATGGATACATCCATATTAATTTTTGAAGTTATCGGCTTAAAATTTAACTGATTAAGCAGAAGACTGTATTCATTAATATTTTGAGCATAAGCTGCTTTAGTATTTGAAAAATAAAAAGGGCTTGTATTTACGACAGCATCCGGGGTTGACGGAGAAATATTGTTCTGGGGCGTTACACCGTATTCAAAGTCAGACTCCTCTATAAATTTATTTGTTTTCTTTTGAAGCGTTATAATTTTATCGGCTTCATTAATAGATTCATTTACGTCCTTTAAGCGTGTATCCACTTCGGTTAACGCACTTTGTAAATAATCCTTGTACATTTTTCTTTCCGTTGGATCTTTAATTTTATTCAATTCAATTTCAAGAATTTTACCCGGATGAAATGATAGGATAGAAATTTTCGGAGCTACAGATAATTTCTCTTCGGTAAAGGATAAAATACTTGCCTTCAAATCATTTCTATTTCCCTTAAAGTCGTCGGACTTTTCAAGCTCTTGAAGCGAATCTATCTTCTCCGAATACAACTGATTTAAAACCTTTCGAAATTCTTCAATCTTCTTTTGAGTAAGATCAATTTTATTCTGCTGATTTTCAATTTCATTTGATATACTGGCAGAACCCGACATAAGTTTTACAATTAGATCTTTATCGGGATTAGTCTTATTTTTTTCATAATCAATTTTATTAACTCTTAATTCAAGAATATTTTTGAGCGAATCGAGGACAAAACTTTCCTGCTTAAGATCATTTTGTGCATTTATATATTTATTTTCTATTTTAGTTAAATTCTGCGCATGAGCCGGTACTGCAAATAAAAAAAGAAAAACAGACAGAGACAATATTTCAAATAGTTTTTTCATTACATTAACCCATACTTTTCCAATTTATAATATAAAACGCTCGTCCTTATGCCTAAAATTTTCGCAGCCCGGTTTTTTACTCCGTTTGCTTTTTTCATTGCCTGAACAATTAGATTTTTTTCAAATGAAAATAAAGCCTTTTCAAGCGGCAGATTTTCAAATCCGTTGTTTATTGTATTTCCGCCGGTTAAATGTCTTGCAATTAAGGAAGACTCAATATTACTTCCTTCCGATATTACCACCAATCTTTCGACAAGATTTTCAAGTTCTCGAATATTTCCGGGCCAGGGATACTCGATCAGTAATTTTATTCCTTCGAGATTAATAACTTTTTTCCCCTGCCGGATTCTATCCGCTATTTTTTCCAGAAAATAATTTATAAGCAGCGGTATGTCATCTTTTCTTTCTCTCAAAGGAGGAAGATTAATCGGAATAACACTTAAACGGTAAAACAAATCTTCTCTAAATTTGCTATGAAGAATTAGTTTTTGTAAATCTTGATTAGTCGCGGAAATTATCCTCACATCGGTTTTTAAAGTTGTTTCTCCTCCTACTCTCTCAAATTCTCCTTCCTGCAATACTCTTAGAAGCTTTACCTGCATTGCCGCAGAAACATCTCCGATCTCATCAAGAAAAAGCGTACCTTGATCAGCAAGTTCAAATCTTCCCTTCTTTAATTTAACAGCACCCGTAAAAGCACCTTTCTCATGACCGAATAATTCGCTTTCCAGAAGGTTGTCATTTAATGCACCGCAATTAATTTTTATAAACGGCTGTTCGGACCTCTTGCTTTTACGATGTATTGCTTTAGCAATTAATTCCTTTCCTGTACCGCTTTCACCCTGGATTAGAACCGTGCTGTCTTTTTCCGCAACTTGATTCACAATAGAAAAAATTTCTTTAATTGAATTTGAATTCCCGATAATCTTTTCCGAGCCTGCAAAAAGTTCGTCACTTAGCAGTCTGTTTTGTTCTATTAAATCTTCTATTTTCTTTTCATTCTGAATTTTTTGTTTAATATTTTTTACCCTGATTCTCAGTTCATCGGGCGAGAATGGTTTTGTTAAAAAATCGGCTGCACCAAGCTGCATGGCTTTTACAGCATCTTCAATTGTTCCGTAAGCGGAAATCATTAAAACTTCCGTAGACGAATTTATTTCTTTAATTTTTGCCAGGACATCTATCCCGTTCATTGGTTCCATTTTTAGATCAACAATTGCAAGGAAAGGCAGCTTTGATTTAAATTCATTTACAGCGGTTAAACCGTTGTCATACGCCGAAACTTTATATTTCTCCCTCTTCAGGCTTTCAATAATTCCCAGCCTCATGGTATCATTATCTTCAACAATAATTATTTCATCAAAATTCATTAATAATTTCTTTCTTAATTATAAATGTTGAACCTCTTTCGGGATTATTATTTACACTTATTTCCGCTTTGTTTTCTTTACATAATTTTTTAATAATTGAAAGACCCAGGCCTGTCCCGTCTTTTTTTGTTGTAAAGAAAGGATTGAATATGAAGTTCATTTCAGACTCCGGTATCCCGGTTCCGTTGTCTTCAACTTCAATTTTCCAATATTTACTGTTGACGGAAGCTTTAATATTAATCTCTCCGCCTTCGAAAGTTGAATCCAGGCTGTTCGAAACCAAATTGACTAGAATTTGCCGAAGATGATTTTCATCAAACCAGACCTTATCTATTCCTGAATTTACTTTAAATTTAATATTCTTTCTTTCACATTGAGTTCTGACGATTTCTTCAACTTCACTAATTATTTTAGAAACACTAATCCATGCCGGATCGGCAGGCATAGGTCTGCTGAAATTTAGATAAGATGAAATAAGAGATTTAAGATGACTTAATTCTTTTAATATTTTATCAAGATAATCTGTGTTCTTATTTTCTTTAATCAAATCTTCTTTTGTAAGATTAGCTAATAATTCTATTCCGCCGAGAGGATTGCGTATTTCATGAGCAATTTGGGCGAGAAGTTTTTCTTTCTCTTTTTGATTCGCCGCCAGATCTTTTTTCATTTTATCCATTGAATATGCGAGAGTTCCTATTTCCCCATGCATTGCTTTCGGTAAATCGGAATCAAAATTTCCCTTCCCGATTTCAGCACTGAATCTAACTAACTTATCCAGAGGCTTTGTAATCGATCGGGAAATTAATAATGCTAGCAAAATACTAAGTGCTATGCCGCTTAAGCCGAAATACAAAAACAAACTTGAAAGTTCTTCCACTTTTTCCAGCCTTGCAGCGCTTTCTCTAACTGCCAACCAATAGTTCGGTTCAAGTCTGTAAAACCCCCACATATACCATTTATTATCGTTTCCTTTAAAAGGGATTGATACATCTGCAGACTTTAAATTTAGGTCTAAAATATCTTTTTGATTTATCAGAAGTCTCGGTTCAAAAGTTCCGGCAGCGATATTAGAATCCGAATGAACTACTATATCAAAATTTTTATCAAATATAAAAATCTCGGAATGCAGTTTTGGATTTTTATTCCTGGCAAATATTTCCCGGAAATAATCTTCAGCTGCTTTGGTTGGTGAACCGAAAGACAGCAAAGCTAAATATTTTTCATCTATTTGCCTGGAAAGCATCTTGACGACTACATTTACCTGTTCATTAAGCTGATTTAGATAAAGATTTTTTGTGTAATTAAAGCTTACCCACGAAATTATAACGACAATAATAATAGTCATCGCACTAAATGTGATTATAATTCTCACTTTGTAATAAGATCTTTCGAATATGTTTCTACTAACGTTCATATTACTATTACTAAAAAAGCTTGTATTTAAATTACTTATAAACTAAAACTTTTTCATTAAGACTATTATCAATTTAAATAATTATATAATCACCTGAATAAATATTTCAGTACCCGGAAATAATATTGAATACTGCCGCTGTTCATTGCAGGCAGAGATTTATATACAGGTTTCGATTCAATTATCTTTCTTATTAAAACCGTTAATTCCGTCAATCCTCGAGTTTCCGGGTTGTTATAAGAAAGAATCCCTTTCCAAATAATATTTTTATCTAAATTTTTATATTTAATCCTAAGCGATTGAATGTTTTCTTTTTCAACTGTTAAATTACCAGAACCGTTAAAATATTGATCAATAATATTAAGAGTATCAGGCATCTCAAAAAAACCGATCCTTAACGCTTTGTTTATAATTTCATCCTGTTCCGAATTGCTGAAGTGCAGTTTAATTTTTATTCTGCCGCGGCCTGTAATATTTTTAATAAATGTATCGTTAAAAGTATTAAGCTCATTATTAAGACCATACTTATAATCAATCAAAACAAATTTTGAATCATTTACTTTGCTGCTTTTTAAACAAGAAGCAAATGTAATTGTACAAGCTACTGGAATAATTATTTTAATAATCAGTTTCATCGCTAAATTATTATATAAAGTTTTTATGATATCCAATTCATAAATGATTTATTAATTTAATTTGGAATAATTCTTTGTCATATATGATAATTGAGCATCTTTAATAACAAACACTGTATCACCATGAATTTTCGGTTTGGGATTAAAATATATGTAAGAAGGATAATTATTTACGGAATCCATAATCACTTTTATATAATATGTTGATGTGTCTTTTTTTGATATTTCTTCATATAAACCTTTGATTGTTCTATAAGGTCTTATTTGCTCATAAGTTAAAGGAGAATTATCTGCAATATAAATAGCATTAGCTATTGTATCGGATTTGATAAATAATTTTACCCAAATACCAGCTTGCGGACAAAAGCAATCTATTCGTTGGTCAATTGAATAGTCATATGAATTAATATTATTCTCAACTGAATTTTCACAGCCGACAAATAAAATTGATATAATTATTAAATAAAATATTTTTCTCATAACTCTCTCCCTTTTATTTGAAGAATGCTTGTATTACACTTAAAATTATTCAATAAAATTATTACCAAAATAATTTTCTTGTATTACTAAGCAATTTAACTTGTCTTTTAATATTGTTTCATAAATTAAATAATCTTCACTCTTTCCATAATCATTAGGCCCTACCGAATTTTCCGAACAGGATACTAAAAGTAATAGAAGAATTATTAATATTGTTTTCTTTTTTTTCATAACCGTTTATCACTTAACTTAATTAATTATTTTCTACTTTATTCCACTATTAAAAATTAAATTTATATAAGTCATTTTGCCGTCCAAAACTGTAATTGTTCTTGTATCATTAAGGCTCGGCGAACCTTTAACCTGAGCAAGGTGATATTCTCCCAAATTTAAATAAGAAATAAATTTCCCTGTAGAATCTGTTTGAACAAATATCGAATCGTTTTTGTTATCCACAAACCTAAAAGATGTACGGAACGGTTTATAATTAATATGACCAACTATTTCAAATGGTGCAATAGGACTAATGAAAACCTGTCCGTAAATTCCTGTTTTATTTTGAATTTCCGAATCGGAAAAACCGTACGTAAAATGAGAGACATTTAGAGTTAAAACATAATTACTTATGTCAACCTTAACATTTTGTTTTGGGTACGGCTCGACATCTTTAACATCAAAAAGATTTGAATTATTTATCGGTCCGATTGAAACAATTGAATGCGGAAGGTAAGTTTCTACCGTATCCGTCAGGGTATCCTTTCCCTGTCTAATAAACAACTTAATTTTGGCTGTCCCCTGCCAGAAACATTCCAGGCCTTCGGGGCAGCGCGATTCTTCAACAACATCCTGAAAAGAAATAAAAAGGTTTTCATCAGGGAGGTAAACTGATCGCCCGTACTTTATTTTAAAATCCGAATTCAAGGATACGTTATCTATCGATACAGGATTATCCGCACATCCGTTAATAAATAAGAAGAATAAAAATATAATAGAAATATTTTTTTTAAGGTTGCTCATATTACATATTTAATTATTTTTGTATCTTTTTATAATACTTGGCATTATTTATAAATTAATTTCTTTCAGATATTACTTTTTAATCTTTAATTGAATTTAGAACATGTATTGAATTCCTGTTGTAACCGGAACGAAAGAATAATCCGTACCGGTTGTCATGTAAAATCTTGCTTCAAATAAAAAGTTCAAATTTCTAATAAGGCTGAAGTTTAAACCCAATCCCGGCGATATATATAAAGCAAGATTGTGTTTTCTATCCCAGCCATTTGTATTTATCTCATAAGGACCGGAATAGTATCCTGAAAAAATTGCAGAGTTGGTAAGTAAAAATCCTGTTCTAACTACAAAATACGGCTTAACCATTTTATCCGAGAAATTTGCTCTAAAACCTAAAGCAATCTCATAAGCATAATCATTGGGCTTATTAGGATTATCAATACTATAACCAGTTGCATCTGCCCATACTATGCCTCCGTTATTGATCGCACCTTCAGCCCTATGAAAAGTAAAAACGCCGAATACCGAGATTGTTTCGTTAAAATAATAAATCGGTGATACTGTAAGTGAATAACCATTATCAAGATTTTTAGAGGAAAGATTCGAGTTCGAGATGAGATCAATGCCTCCGTCTGCCTCTATTCCAAACCTGCTTTGAGAAAATGCTTGAACAGAAATAATAAAAACAAGCATAATTAGTATTTTCATATTTGATTCCCTTTTAAAATTAAAATTTTCTGCAGAAAGATTATATCTCTGCTTCAAAGCTCAGCCACCATTGTTGGATGCTAAGAAATTCATCGCCGAATTCGGGATCAATAAGAAGTCTGACTCTGTACGCATGAGAAAGATTAACCTGAAAGCTTGTAAAAATTTTCACACGATCTTCGGTAATCTTTTTCTCCGGCTGCGTATAGCTTTCAATAAAATTTTTCTCGGTTTTTGTTGTACCGTTTTCAATTCTTTGCCTTTCGTTAAAGTAAGCGAGAGTTTGATCGGTAATATCCCAATTATCCAATATCCGGTTTAAGCCAAGCATAATACTCCAGTACCGGGAGATATCGAAATTAATAACGACAGGTATTTGTAATGTCCAGTAAGTTGAATTGTAATCCCAGCTTAATTGTTTGTTCTCCAATAAATAATTCATGTAGCTGTAATTTTGAGATTGATTGGTATAAACGGAACTATTTGCAGAATATCTTGCAGCTGTAACAGGTTCCGTATCATTTATTCTTGTTACGGTAGAATTAAAATAAACTCCCACCTGAACCGTTACATGTGATGTTACTTTGCTTTTATAATTTAACAATAGCTCATGCATCTTAACTGTTCTTAGTCCCCGGCCTGTTCTATTGTCATGAGTATATGAATTGTAGGAATACCGCGAGGTATCGGAATTATATGTATAGAAAGATGAATAATTTGAAGTATCGAAAATTGTAGAAGTAGATGAAAGCGAAATATCGCTCCACGTATATTTATAATAGCCGGAAAATACTTTTGAATTATTTCTATTTCCCGAAAAATTGAATCCTATATATTTTGTATCGCCGTTATGATTCCACGACTGAACTGTTGATGAATTTGAATTATTTATACTCCAGTTGCTGCCGGTATTAGGATCATTATATTGATAAAAGTAGCCGCTCCCCGTTGAATAATTTTGATCGGCATTGCCGTGTAGAATTCCTCCTCTCAATCCTAACAATATTTTTTGCATGAAGTTGTATTCAACACCGGCACTTAAATCAATATGATGATACTTTTCCGATTTATCGGAAGATTGTAAATTTGAATAAGTATAGTTGCTGGTACTTCCGTATTCGCTGTTATTCAAATTCAAATAACCCCCGCTGCGGTTTTGAAAAACTCCGTCGACTGAGATTCCGGCACTTAAATCATCCGTAAATCGGTAGCCTGCAAAAAGGGAAAATAAATGTATTTCATTTGTCATCTCATCTTTACCTGCATAACGCGGCTGAACAGGAACACTTGAAGAAACATTGGCTCTAACATTAAAAGCATCCAGGTAATAATTAGGCTGGTAAATCCAGTAAGGCATAGTGTAATACTTTTCACTTTTTTGAATTAATTGATAAGTACCTCCCAGCATAAATTTATCGGTAATATCTTTTAACGGATAAGACAGAATCCCGAAAGAAAAGATCGGTTCAGGCTCTGTTCTCGCCTGGGAAATTAGTCGAGGATCCGGCTGCGGCGGATAGTAAATATTCGAATAATAAAGCGGAACAACATAAGTCTGAACTACCTTTGGTTCCGTTCTATCGCCTCTAAAATCCAGATAGACCAATGCATTGCTTGTATCAAGTTTAGGGAGGTTGGCCGGATTTATGTGAAGATTTAAAAACGGATTATTAATCAGCCCTGGAGTAACTTTATCAAAGTTTTGTATGGCGTAAGGATTTAAGTAATGGCTCTGAAAATATATATTCGATTCTTCAAAGCTTTCCTCGGTTACAGCTTCGTTATTATATTGCGCTAAAACCGCAATTTGACAAAATAGAATTAGTAATAATATTTTTTTCATTTTTTTTCTAATTATTATTGATCCGGATTTACAACTTTCCCTACAAACAAAATTGCACCCGAAGAGTTTTCCCTTATTGCAAAAATAAACGGGCGATTGATTTTCATATAAACTTCATTGTTCCCGGGTGAAACTGAACTTCTTGTAAATTCCACTGCAGTTACACCTGCAGCTTCCGTTCCTTCTTCATCGACCTTAACGTAAGTTTTGTGCAGGACTCTTGATATAAATAAATCTTTTTCAGGTCGCATTTTCGAAAAATCAGCATCATCGAAAGCCGATACCATTCCCATCGCCTTTAATGCATCATTGAGTGTAATGGAATACTCAATTTTAAATTTAGGCAGCCAAAGATTTACTTCTGCCGAGTCCATTTTTGCAAGAAGATTGTTCCAGTAACTATCATCCATTTGGTTAATGAGTGAATTTATATCAGTACCGCTCGAAGGTAAAATAACAAGCATTTCAAAATCACCATTACCGTACGGCAGCTTTATTGCTTGATAATTATCGGACTGGTAATAATCAAATTTGTTTTTTTGATCCATCATTTTACAGATTACAGAATTGCCCGGCGTTATATAAAAATTATCATCTTCTGTTGCCGTACTGTCGAATTTGTAAAGCCATGTACCCTTAAAATAAATTGCATTAATCAAATACATAACCGCATCTTGTGGTATCCTATCGATTATACCGGTTATTTTTTGCTTCGTTTTTTCACTTACCCAGTTGTTTATTGTATTCACAGAAGAAGGTTCGGAAAAATTCAATGCTTGGATCTCCGCATCAAAATATGTTTTGTTAATGTCAAGAAAGCTTTGCTCGAATGAAACACCTTGACGGTACCAAATGGAATTGGCAGATTCAAATATCACTTTAGGATCTATTAGAGTTAAGAGGTTATTCAAATTTTGGTAAGACTGATTTATTTCATCCTGTGTATTCCCCGGAAGTTCAAGAGTGGATTTTATTTCATCGTAAGTTTTTCCATTTGCCCCGTTAAGGACCATTCCTAATGCAGTCGATACGCTTAGAGGAGAAATGAAAATGTTTGTATCACCCGCAGATTGGTTAACCTGTTTAAAAAGATTTAGACCGAATAACTCCGCTGATTTAACCAATTGTTTATCGGCCGAAGATATATTTTTTGTGATTTGAAAGGGTGAAGAAATAGGATTTGAACATTGCCAATAAACAAAGGCAAGCAGAGATGTAATTATTAAGAATAAATATTTTTTCATTTAACCTCCTGTTTTATCATAAAGGCAGTCGAAAAATTTATATTTAATCAAACTAGCAGTCTTATAAAATATTCCTGAGAAAATTCTTAATTGTCGAATAATTTCTATGTAAACAATTATTATACCGTTTACTTGGAATTATTGATGGAAGGTTTTTCTGTTGAAATGCTTATTTAAATTGCGGTGAATGATTTAAAAGAGGTGATAATTCAGGTATATCACTTAAAATAATCATCAGATTTCTGATATCTTATCAGTTTTCTGAAATTAACTGAAGTTAGGCAACATACCTTATTGAATCCTTTCAGGGTTCTCAAATACTGTTGGATTTTTTACCGAGGGCTTGCTCTCGGCTAAATTATTTGTCCCTTTCAGGGACATTAATCTTCAAAATGATGCTCTTCCAAAGGAATGGCTTTGCCAAAAGCGTCACATATTCAAAGCCGGGATACCATTCCGGTTTATTGATGAAGAAAGTTCCTATAATACTCTGAAGGAGCTAAATATAAGAATTGCGTAACTTCAGAAATTAATTAATTTAATCCGGATTGAGTAATTTATTAGGAAGAATAATTTATAAATGATCTAAAGAAAACCAAATTCGTAGATTGTAGGATAAATTTTTGCAAAGCATAATTTAAATCTGTAATATTATTTCTCTTTCACAATTTTAATGCTTCCCTTTTCCGGTATTTCAATAGTGTAGGTTTTATTTCTTTTATTTTTTAAGAAGGTATCTCTAAGCCATGGATTATAAAACTTCAATATTTTGTAATTTATTCCCTGGCTAAAAGCAAAATCAGCCCAGTTTTTTACAGATGAATTTACTTCTACATCAAACGTTTTAAGAGGCATATAAAGTTCATCATGTTTCAAATAATAGCCATACTCCTCAGGATGTGTTAGAATTTCTTTCATTGCTATTATTCTAGGAATGTATCTTGAAGTTTCATCACTAAGGACAAGATTATAATAGTTTTTTGCTTTCTGCTTCTCAAGCTGATCTTTAAGACCGTTCGAACCCATATTAAAAGCTGCTGCAGCCAATGTCCAGTTATTAAATTCACTATCAGCAGCAATAAAATATTTGCATGCAGCTTCCGTGGATTTTTTTACATTGTATCTTTCATCGACTTGATTGTTCACTTCAAGTCCGAATTTTCTGGCTACATCTTTTGTAAACTGCCAATATCCGATTGCACCGGCTGATGATGCAGCATTTGTCAAATTACTCTCAACAACAGGCACATATTTAAAATCATCTGGAATATTATACTTCCTTAAAATAGGTTCAATCACGGGAAACCATCTGTTAGCCCTCTTTAGCGCCAATATAGTAGAAGCATACCAGTAAGTATTTACTAAAAATTCTCTCTCTATTCTTTCCTTTACTTCAAAATTATACATAGGAACCGGTTCTCCGGCAAAATTCAGACTGTCAGGGATTTCAGGTAATACTACTTTACGTATAGCAGCTGAGTCATTGTTATTTTTAGATTTACTATCCTTATTGGTTTTATATGTGCCGTAAATAATCAAGATAAGCATTCCGATGGTAAATCCGATTAAAAAATATGCATAATTTGAATCCAGAAATTTTTTCTTTACTTGTCCGTTTTCCATTGATTAAAACCTTTTCTTTTATACTCTTAAATATAAATAAATTATCCTACATCATAAGTTATTAAAACATTATAAAAATAAACGGCAAAAGTTAAATCCCTTATACAAGGAATAAACACAAAAATTAATGACTATTATAATGTTTTTTAATAAATTTAATACGTAAATATTTACTAAGTTCAAACGGGGTATAAAATGGGAGCGGATAACAAAAGTTTGTTTCTTACTCTTCTTAAATTAAAATCCTACTTAGCAAGTATGATTGACGAACGAGCAGAAAAGTATAATAACTTAAATTATACAAAAGAATACCTGGAAAGACGTTACCCGGATATGAGTCAGGCTATTTTAAATTTGCTTGAAGAGAACGGAATATTTACCGACTCTGAAATAACATTTGACGACAAGATCATTTTTAAATTCCGTGCTATAGCAGATAATTCCAAGGAACAAATGAACCTTATTAGTCTGTTAAATAAGCTTGAAATTGAAACTAAAGATATTGCATTAAAGGAGGGAGCTAGATCATCGTACATTTCCGAACGAGAAAAAAAGCTTTCGGAAATACTGGATTTATTATTTCAGCTGGCAACAAATTGGGCTGTTTTAAAAGAAATTGAAGATAAAATTGATAATTATTCCGTATTAGATGAGGAAGAAGTATTGCGTACGGATGAAGAAAAAAATCTCAGTGAACTGGATGATACAACCGATAAAGCTTTCGCAATTTTATCGCATCTAACAATAATATACCTGGAAAAATTAGTTGATTATTTCTTTACATACGGCGGAGATGTGGCGTTAAAAGATTTTGTTCAGGAGCTGGATAATGTCAAAAAAAGTTTTATAGTTAAATATTCCGATTTATTTAAAAAACACGGGCTTGATTCAGAGTGGATTGAAAAGTTTTCAGATTAAAATTTTAAGAAGCGATAAAGAGGAATTCCGTTTCGTCTTCATTTGAAGAGAAACGGAATACCATAAAATTAACCTAAGTAAGCTTTTAGATTTTGACTTCTTGAAGGGTGTCTTAGTGATCGAAGAGCCTTTTCTTTTATCTGTCTTACTCTTTCCCTTGTTAAGTTAAATCTTTCGCCTATTTCTTCCAGGGTTGCAGAATGTTCGCTATTAATACCAAAATATAATCTTAAAACACTTGCTTCCCTTTCACTTAAAGTTGAAAGGACACTTTCAACTTCGGCCTTTAAAGATTCCTGCATAAGCTTTACATCCGGCGCAGGCTGCTGATCGTTTGGAAGCACATCGATTAAACTATTTTTATCGTCATCGCCTGAGAAAGGCGCATCCATTGAAACGTGTCTTCCGTATAATTGAAGTGTATCGCTTACTTCATCGGTTTTCATATCAAGTTCTTCCGCAAGTTCTGCGGCGCTTGGTTTTCTTTCGTACTCCTGCTCTAATTTGGAGTAAGCTTTACCCAACTTATTTAAGGTACCGACCCTGTTTAACGGTAATCTTACCATTCTTGATTGCTCGGCAATGGCCTGCATAATTGATTGCCTAATCCACCAAACTGCATAAGAAATAAATTTAAATCCTCTTGTTTCATCAAATCTTTCAGCAGCTTTTATTAAACCAAGATTACCTTCATTTATTAGATCTCCGAGAGATAAACCCTGATTTTGAAATTGTTTTGCAACACTAACTACGAAACGTAAATTTGCCTTCGTCAAGGCTTCAAGGGCTAGTCTATCTCCCTTCTTTATTCTTTTCGCTAATTCTATTTCCTGTTCCGGAGTTATTAAATCAACTTTTCCAATCTCTAATAAATACTGATCTAAAGACTTACTTTCACGGTTGGTGAATTGCTTTGTTATTTTCAATTTACCTAGCTCCCTAATGTTATTTTATTATTAAAAAGAATGTCCATTTATTTTGAAAATATTCCAAATTGTAAATATAAACAATTATTTTAAAGAAATGTAAGGCAAAAATAGGACTACAATCAAATTTTTTATCTTTTCTTATTACTAAATATTTAATTTTAAGCCATTATTAAAGCCATACTTACGTATCAATTTAAAAAATCCTTAAAAGAAACTTGCTAAACTTATAAATTATAATAATATATGAATTTTTATATTTCGCTATAATTTATTTCATCTTTCTTTAATTTATGTGTTTTATATCATACTTAGTCTATTTCCTAGAATAAATCAACATCTATAATTATTAGATTATTCCTGGAGATAAAAGTTCCATAATATTTAGAATAATTAAATTAAATATTATTATTCTTATCAAGGGATTAAATATTGTTGATTTTTTAAGATAGAATAGCCCTGGAAATTCATAAAATTTTCACATAACCAACAATTTTATATTGAAAAATCTGTTAAATAGTAAATGCGGTCGATTTTTCCCCCTTCTAAAATTCTAAAGAAGTTTGATTTTGTTTTTTACTCTTCTTTTTTGATTTATGATTTTTTAAGAATTCGCCGAAATCTTCCTGAGAGATAATATATATTTTACCAACCCGGATTGCTTTTAATTTTCCCGCTTTTATATAGTATAAAACTGAAGAGCGGCTTAATTTCAATAATTTGGCAACCTCAATCACGCTAAATAATTCTTTCATTTTGGTTACCCTGTTAATTATCTTAAAAGTAACGTAACTCTTTCGAATTTATTCATTAAGATAATCTTTTTTACGAAAATGTTAAACAATTATTTAATTTTTTTTACGAATAGGTGAAGTATATATAGTTAATCAAATTTAGTGATAATATAACGAATTAATTAAATAATTCTCTAATAAATATATTTACACAAAGTGCATTTAAATTCTTATAATAAATATTCAACATAACTTTTATATTATTGAACAAAGATCAATTAAATTTCTCACTTAAATAGTAATTTAAATTATTTATTTTTGTTTTTAAATTTTCATTTATAATTCGTTAATATGTTCAAGAGCCCGATTTGAGATTAAAATATAAATTCATAATTCTATTCTTACTTTTTTTTACAGTAAGCTATGATATACTTTCACAGGACCTTCCTCCAATAAATATTCCTTTTGCTTCTTACGCTGTTACATCGGATGGCCGTCTAATAGGTTATTACGGAGAAAAGGATAGGGTCGATATAAAAAGTACAAGAAATGTTTCAAAATATGTTATATGGTCCTTAATTGCCACGGAAGACAGAGATTTTTACAATCATGACGGTGTTTCGGTAAAAGGAATTATTCGAGGTATATTTAAAACTATTACCGGACGAGTTGAAGGCGGAAGCACAATTACAATGCAGCTGGCGCGTAATTTATTTCTAACCAACGAACGCACGATTACTAGAAAAATTGAAGAAATTGACCTAGCCCGGAAGCTGGAAAAAAAGTTTACTAAAGATCAAATTCTTTTAATGTATCTCAATACGGTTTATTTTGGCCGAAGTGCATACGGTATTTGGGCGGCATCCGAAGAATATTTTAGTAAAACTCCGAATGATTTGTCAATTACCGAAAGCGCCGCACTAATTGGACTTTTGCAATCTCCCAACGGTTATGATCCTATTAAACATCCGGGTAAAATGCTTGCCAGAAGAAATATAGTTTTACATAATTTGGTTGAA
>CAZCFZ010000007.1:19842-25954 GCA_964498065.1 uncultured Ignavibacteriaceae bacterium | reverse complement strand
TTAAACAGATCAGTACAAATTCACCGGCAGCCGGGCTCTTCATTTAAACCATTTTTATATGGGAGTCTTTTAGAAAAAGGCTACACTCTAGCGGAACCATTACTAAACAAACCAATAGTTGTTGATTCGGGAAGCACCGACGAATGGAAACCACAGAACGATGATAATGATATTACAGCATCTCCCATTTCTATGGAATCCGCAATTCAACATTCTATAAATCTTTCTGCAGCATACGCTGTTTCTCATTTAACTGCTCCGGATTCTGTTTCGGCTTTTGCTCATAGACTAGGTATACAATCAAACATTCCGGATTATCCGTCAATTGCCTTAGGCACAGCAGAAGTTAC
The DNA here is from genome assembly GCA_964498065.1 of uncultured Ignavibacteriaceae bacterium. GTDB lineage: Bacteria > Bacteroidota > Ignavibacteria > Ignavibacteriales > Ignavibacteriaceae > FEN-1297. The sequence continues at coordinate 25,604 of CAZCFZ010000007.1, read as the reverse complement.
TCCGCTGGAAATGGCTTCTTCATATTCGGTATTTGCAGATGAAGGTGTGTATGCAGAACCATTTTCAATTCTTAAAATTGAAGATAAAAACGGGAAGATAATCTACAGCAGATCCACGGAAAGAAAAAGCGTGCTGGATTCGGCAACCGCCTTTCTTGTAACCACTGCTCTCAAGACCGTAGTCGACAGCGGAACAGCGTCTTCAATTAGAAGATATTATTATGGAGCTGCAGCCGGTAAAACCGGAACTACTCAAAATTATACAGATGCATGGTTCGTAGGCTATAATCCCGAACTTTCAACTGCAATCTGGATCGGATTCGATAATCCTAAAAGAAAATTGCATGGCGGATTTCAATATGGGGGAACAGCATGCGCACCTATATGGGGAAAAATGATGTCGGAAATCTCAAAAAAAATTAAGAGGTTTAGTCATAACGATTTTAATAAACCTTCTTCCATAAGTTATATTGAACTTTGTGAAAATACCGGCGAGCTCGCAATGGGCAATTGTTCCGATGAAAAAATTTACCCGGTAAATACGGACAAACTGTCATTAATTTCAAAGCTTCATCACCCTGAACAAAAAGAAAAGTTTGATATAAATTACGGCTGGTAAAATTATTCCTAATTGATTTTAAACCGGAAATAAGTATACTTGAGCTTTAAAATAGCTGATTGACTAAAATTAATTTTTTCTATTTAACCTTCATTACTATAAACGTAATATCATCCCGGACAGGAACATTATTTCGCCACTCATCAATCGATTTTTTAAGTGATGTTATTATTTCTTCCGGTTTATCATTTATTATTTTTCTTGCAAAACGGCGGATATTATCATAACCGAACATTTCTTCATGCTCATTAAATAATTCGGGATATCCGTCGCTCATCATTAAAATTGTATCTCCCGGAGATAATTTAATTTCCCTTTCTTCATAAGGATAGTCTGTATTTGTTCCGAGAGGAAGTCCTTTTAATATAATATATTCTAAAGAATCCTCATTTTTTCTGTAATGCAGCACCGGGGGTATTCCGGCACTTGCTATTTTCAAATTATACCCGTTTATTTTTAATACGGCCAGGCACATATACATGTATTCCATATTCAATTCCCGTATTGATTTAGAGAAATGTTGAAACATCAAGGGGATTTTTTTATGGTCTGAAGTAGAGATAAACATACTCTTAATGGCAGTAACCATTACTCCCGCTTTTACACCGTGCCCGGTAGCATCGCCCAAAACTGTTGTAAGAGTCCCGTCATCATTTAAATCAAAATCGTAATAATCGCCGCCTACTTCAGTTGCTGTCTGCATATACACCGCAATATCGAGATGATTTAATATTGGTAAATTTTTAGGCAGCATGGATAACTGAATATTCCTAGCTTCCTCAAGTTCTTCGGCTTTTCTTGCATTCTCAGCTTCGAGTGCCCCTGCAAGAAGCTCGGCTTCTCTTAACTGTGCTTTCTCTTTCTCTCTTTCTATTTTTAATTCAGCTTCTTTTTTCTCATGTTCGATCGACTTCTTAGAAAGCTCTTCAACCTCTTTCAATTTTTCCGAAAGATTTTTATTTGTGTTAGCAAAATCTCTTGCAAGATAAATAGACATAAATATTGGAAGACTTACTATACCGGAATAGATTATAATAGTCATCAATTCATCAGATATGAAATTTGTTAATCTGAAAATAGCTATAATAAAGATAAACAACAGCACTACAATGAATGTAACTCCTCCAATACCTATTATCCATATACCTTTAATTCTCTTAATCAAAGCTTTAATGATTACTCTGAATCCCTCAAGCAAGGATAATATTGCAAAACCATATACTAATATTTTTAAGATAATATCACTTACAAAATCTTCATATACAGGTGATACAAAAACGACCAGGCCATAAATTAAAAATCCCCAATAAATTCTCGGCAGCTTGGGGTAATAAATCTTATAGATAAATGCCAGAAAGAACAAAAATATCAAGACTAATGAAATCATCGCCAGATTTCTGAAAATAACTATTGAGACAGGATTACTGGAATTCATAATTAAAAAACCAAGAATAAAATTGAACGCTAAGGCAAATGAAAATATGCTGAAATAAAGATTATCGGTTCTGATTCTATTAAAGAAATATATCAGCAGATGCAGTAATGCCAGAGATACTATTATTCCAAATAATGATAGATTTATTGCCGTATTTAACCGTACAATTTTATCTTGAGCTTTAATCGATTGATTTAGTCCGCCGATTGAAATTTGTATTCCGGCATTGCCGGCAATCTTTCCGAATTTTTTATAAAGATGCAGGATATTTTGATAAGAATACCTGATTGCAAGAAGGTGAACTCTTGACGAATCGAAATAAATTCCTATAGGAGTATTTGACGGATTAAAGGCATCTTCCTGTTTGGGGGTTTTTCCAACAATACCGAATTTATGTATAAGCCTTCCATCAAGATAGATTTCAGAAGCTCCTCTTTGACTAATAAGCAGACCCAAATTTTTGCCGAACAACGTAGAATCTGTTTTTATTCTTAATCGAAACCAGCACATTCCAATATAATTTGCATCAGGTATACTGTCTTGATTTATCCCGGTATTTCTGATTTGCCAGCTGCTGTCATTATATGAAGGCAGTCTCCATTCTAAATTATCTCCCCAGTGAAACTTCCAGTTTTCCGAAATTTTTAATGTTCCGTTCTCATTTCCTTTTACGTTGCTAATTTTATTATATGAAAGAAATATCTCGCCGTTTTTTTGAGAATAAATGTTCGGAGCAAAATAAAGAAGAAGCAGTATGAACAGAAAATATTTGTGCATACAAAAATTTTATTTAGATTGAATTAAAATAATATTAATTGAAAAACCGAGCAATTTAAAACCTCACAACTCTATAATTCTATACAAACATTAAGTTTAAAAAAAAATTCATATAAATCCACAGTTAATTTATCTTTTTTGCATTTAATAATTTCAGCTTAGAATATGTTTCCCTTTTTGAACTGAAGAATGCTTATAAGATTTACAACTGCAGTTATTCCCAGCAAGACGCCTGCATATGGAAGTATTTCTACCGTATTTGCATTTCTCCACAGCACTTGTAAAAACCCTTCAACTGACCAGTAAACAATTGTGCCTTTACTTAAGACCTGAATAAATTGCGGTAAAATAAATGTTGGAAACCACGCACCGCCTATTGCGCTCATAGTTAAAATCAAAAATGTTCCGAGTCCGTTTGCTTGAGCTGAAGTCTTACAGAAAGCAGCGAGCAGCATTCCGAATGCCGTACATGCGGCAGCTGAAGAAATTATAATTATAATTAAATTTAGTAAATTGGAAAAGATGTCAATATTAAAAAATATATATCCCGTCAGAAATAATACTGAAAGCTGAATACACCCTAATGAAATATTGTATAAATATTTTCCCCATAAAATTTGGACTCTGGATACGGGGGCCGAAAGTATTCTTACAACTACCCCGCTTTTATTCTCGTCGAATAAAGATGTAGAAGCAGCAGTAATTGTAAAGAGTAAAAACATAACGGCCCACCCGCCTACGCTTCTTGTTGCATTCGGATTATTTATATTCTTGCCAACCAGTTGGACTTTTTCCAGGTCTAAAAGATCTTTGAAGAAATTATTTTTGTTCGAGGCCGAATCAGATACAAGTGAATCGGAAAAACTGAACTTCGTCCAGTTTAATATTTTCGATGTATCGATCCCATAATACTCGCTAACCACCGAAGCAATTTTACGGTTGAATTTCATTCCTTTATTTTTACCGAGCATAGTTTCCGCCCTATGCTGCATGCTTGCCATAAAAATATTCGGCATCTGCGACATTATTGTCTGCTGCATTAATCCTTGTATTGTCTGCATCTCAATTTCATTTTTAGGATCATAATAAAATTTTAATCTGAGCCCGGTTGATGTATCGGTAAAAGCATTTTCAGGAATAACTAATGCAGCGGAGGCATTTCCTTTTCGAACATAATCTTTAACAGAATTGGTATCAAACTTAACCACCTTTCCTTCATCGTTCGTGTATTCTTTAATCAACTTGAATGCTTGAGTCGTATCAAGAACAGATTCCAGCTTATTTGCAATTTTAGACTTACTATTATTTATAAAAGCTATGTTAATTCCGGTAGGCGTGCTGCTCGATCCTCCGAATATTGAGCCGAATAAAAATATTAAAACTGCCGGAACTATAAATGTCATGCTCATTGCAGGCCTGTCGTGGAAAAATATTCTGTAATCTTTTTTAATAAGACTTAATATAGCTTTCAATCTCTTAACCTCCTGCCTGTTAATTGAAGAAACAATGCTTCAAGTGTGGGTTTATGCAAATCAATTGATTGATAACTTATACCGTTTTCTTCCATAGATTTAAAAAAGTCAGAAAGTTTTAAATGGTCAAACGGTTTTAATTCGTATTTTTCCTGCTCATTTAACAGGCTGCCGAAAGATTTAAATAACTCGATTTTGTCTTCTGTTGAATGATTTTTATTTATAAGTATAGTCTGTTCATAAGGAAGTTTTTCTATAAGCTTTTCCAGAGTTCCTTCTGTAATTATTTTCCCGAAATCAATTATAGCTATCCGGCTGCAAAGTCTTTCCGCTTCTTCCATATAATGAGTTGTATAAACTATTGTTTTACCTTCTTCATTTAATTGAATAAGATAATCGAAAATAGCATTACGTGATTGAGGATCAACTCCGACAGTCGGTTCGTCACAAAGTAGTATTTGAGGATCATGTAAAAGACTTGCAGCTATATTCAATCTTCTTTTCATTCCGCCGGAAAAATTTTTTACTTTATCTTTCCGTCTATCGAATAATTGGACCTTGTTTAAATTCTCCGCTATAACTGCACGCAGCAGATTTTTCTTTATTCCGTAAAACGAACCGAATATTTCAAGATTTTCAAAAGCAGATAAGTCATCATATAAAGCAATAGTCTGCGGGACCATTCCGATTTTAGTTCGTACCGATAAATTATCTTTTTTAACTCGCTCGTTATCGATATTAATTTCACCTTCATCTGCATTAAGATAACCGATGAGAAGATTCATAAGGGTAGATTTGCCTGCACCGTTCGGTCCAAGCAGTCCGAAAAATTCTTGATCCTTTATTTCAAGGGAAACATTATCGAGTGCCGTTACCGAAGGAAATTTTTTCTTGATATTTTTTATTTCAATCATCTTCAATTAAGATATATTTTTATAACCATAAATATAGGGTGAAGTAAAACCTCACCCCAAATTAATTTTACAAATTATCTTTTCTGATACGGCGGCTGTTTTGGATTAACCGGCGGATTAGTTTTCAACTCCTGCATTACAACTTTAATTGCTTCTTCCAATTGTGGATCAATTCCTTTTGCAAGCTGTGCAGGGTTGTCAACAACTTTAATATCGGGATCTACGCCATGTCCTTCCGCAAACCATGTCCCGTCGGGCTTAAACATTCTAAATGTAGGCACAGTAACATAACCTCCGTCAATAAGAGATGGCGAACCGGTTATGCCGATTAGGCCACCCCACGTTCGTTCACCGATTAGTTTACCGATTTTTTCTTGACGGAAGAAATCCGGGAAAGCATCTCCGCCCGAACCACTCCAACCGTTTATTAACATTACCTTGGGACCAAAGACTGCAAATGGCGGCCACTTCCAGTCCTTACCATCACGTACCGCCCAGAAGGCTAAAGGTTTTCTGTTTAACATTTCTATAAATCTATCGGGTAT
>CAZCFZ010000007.1:10935-19742 GCA_964498065.1 uncultured Ignavibacteriaceae bacterium | reverse complement strand
CCGCCCAGAAGGCTAAAGGTTTTCTGTTTAACATTTCTATAAATCTATCGGGTATTTGACCGCCGTTGTTAAACCTTTCATCTATAATCAAACCTTGCTTGTCAATTTGAGCAAGGAATTGTTTTACTAAGTCATCCTGCCCTTGTATGCCTGTATCAGGTATATATAAATAACCTATTTTACCATCTGTTTGCTTTTCAACTAACTCCCGGTTTGCTTCAATCCATGCCAGATTTCTAAGTCTAGTTTCATCTTTCATCGTTTTGACAAAAACTTCTCTAGCCCCCTCTAATGTTGGTTTGCTATTAACTGTTAGCTCAACTGTATTACCGGCCAAACCTTGAAAAGCTGCCCAGGGGTCTTTTGTTACATCCATTGGTACACCATTTACTGCAAGGATATAATCGCCTTCTTTTACATTCACTCCCGGTTGATCCAGAGGCGATCGGTCATAGATATCCCACGGAGCTCCTTTAATTATTTTCTTTATCCTGTATGCTCCGTTGGAAAGTTCCCAATCAACTCCTAAATAACCAACAGCTCTCTTATCTGATTTTTGAACATCGCCGCCGCCAACGTAAGTATGTGATGAACTAATTTCCCCGATCAATTCTCCGATTATATAATTAACGTCCCATCTCGTTACTGCATAGTCTATTAATTTACCGTAACGTTCGCGCATTTCATTCCAATTAACTCCATGCATATGCGGATCATAGAAGAAATCGCGTTCGAATCTCCACACATCATTAAATATTTGATGCCATTCCTGTCTGGGATTAATTGTCATTTCCATTTGATCTGTCGGCATCTTCTTTTCAAGCTTTTGATCAGGCGCAATATCCGTTACATAATAACCGCCGTCTTTAACAATTAAAATTTTCTTTCCGTCTGCAGATAAAGTATAGCCGCTAACACCGTCAGCTATTGTTTTTTCTTCTCTCTTAGAAAGATCATAATATTTAATTGCTTTCTTTTTTTCTGCCGATCCGGTATTAGGATATTGCATATAAATTACTTTCCCTGAAACAGCTTCTAAATTTCCGTAATTTCCTGCTTCAGGCGGGAGTAAAACTGATCTGTTTTCTATCCCGCTGAAATCTATCTTTACTTCTTTAGTATTTTCTTCTTTCTTCTCTTTATCTTTCTTTACTTCGGATTTTGCTTTTGCCTTGCCGGTATCTTTTGCAACGGCAACCGTATCATTCTCCGGTGCCATCGGAGAAGCCTCAGCAGGGGTAAGAGTAACTGCAGCAATCCTTGTAGGATTTGCATAAATGAATGTGTTTTGCATACTGCTGTATAGCGGCTTCATTGTTTGATCTGTTAAGTAGTATAAATATTTACCGTCCGGATCAAAATACGGCTGATAATCGTTGTAATATCCTTGAGTCACTGCATGGGTTTTTTCTTCCTTTGTATCATATATATAAATTGCATTATGAAGATTATCCATATCTTTTTGATAAGCAAGATACCTGCTGTCGGACGACCATGAAGGTGTAAAGTTTTCAAGATTTCCCTCATAAAAATATTTTTCTTTATCTACTTTTGTCGTTTTACCATTGTCCATATTATAAATATAGATATTCATAGCTTTATCAATAAAAGCCATCTTCTTACTATCGGGAGACCAGTAAATCTGATACCTGAATCCGGGTCCGTACGATGTTAGTTTCTTTTCCTTGCTTAGCGGGTTTTCCATATCCTTTAATGTCAGTTCATATTCACCCGATCTGTCGCTCCAATATGAAATATATTTTCCGTTAGGCGACCATGAAGGATATCTTTCTGCATATCCGGATGTATTTGTCAGATCAACAACATTTCCTTTTTCTGCCGGAACAGAAAACAAATCCCCTCTCGCTTCAAAAATTCCGCGCTTACCATCCGGTGATAAATTAAAGCTTTTTATTTTCTTTTCTACATTTTCGGTCTTCGGCATTAAAGTTAATTCATCGGTTACTACTTCAACTTTAACTTCATGATATTTTTCAGTAGCAAGATCAAGTAGATAGAGTTCTCCACCGGCTTCAAATACAATATCATCCGGGCCAAGTGAAGGAAAATGAATATCAAAATCGGTGAAATTAGTTATCTGTTTAGTTTGTTTAGTATCTAGATTATATGACCAAATATTTGCTCTTTCATCCTTTCCTCTATCGGAAAGGAAATAAATTGTTCTTCCATGCCACATCGGGAATTCATCGTTTGCCGGGTTGTCAGTAATGTTTTGTGCCGTACCCGTTGTAAAATTAAAAATCCAGATATCTGCCGCCCAGCCGCCGCGGTATCTTTTCCATGTACGGAATGCTCTTGATTTAGGCGTATACGCAATTGAATTTCCATCGGGTGATAACGATGCAAACTCACCGTAAGGAATAATCAATTTCTCCGGCATTCCTCCTTCAGGAGAGACTTTGTAAAATTGATCGAACCTTTGTTTGCCGCTTTCCATCGATGATGCATACAGCAAATGTTTTCCGTCAGGATACCAGCAGACCATTCTGTCCGGCATTCCCTGATGTGTTACTCTTACAGGAAGTCCGCCTTCCGAAGGTATTACATAAACATCAATATTTCCTTCGTAATTTCCGCTGAATGCAATATGTGAGCCATCTGGTGAAAACTTAGGAAATAATTCCGGTCCGGGCGGTGTGGTTAAGCGATTGGCAAGTCCTCCATCTTTAGAAACTACCCAAAGGTCGCCCGCATAAGCAAAAACAATTTGAGTTTTTGAAACATCCGGATACTGCATTATCCTGGCATCTACCTGGGCCCTAAGGATGGGGTGAAATAATAAGAAAAGCGAAAACAATATCAGATAAGAAAATTTTTTCATATCATGCCTCTTTTATATGAATGTAACTCAATATTACATAACAACTTATTGATGTCCTTTAGAGATTTGAGATTTATTTACAAAAATAATGAAAAACCTAACAGAAAATATATCTTAAAAATCTAAAAATATTTTAATCAGAGGGATTTAGGGGATAAGCGGCAATATTAGTATTTGGAAATTGATGGATTATTGACTGTATTTGGAACTTCATATTTCATAGGGAAATAGAACGCTGATTTTCATGATTGTTAAGATTAATTATGATTTTTTTATTAAGACACTATTACTTTTAATAAATTTTAATTATGAAATTAGAAATAGCTGAATATTTAATTATTTCATAAAAAACCATAATTATCATAATAATCTGCGTTCTATTATTCCTAACAATTGCCGTATTTGAAAAGCCTCAAATAAGAATTGGTCATATAAAAATTAAATGCAATTCATTTTTTCATCTTATGCATAGATTTAGTTGAGTCATGCCTATTCATCTCACCCTTAGTGCGGGAACTCTTCATCATTTTATTTTGCATCATATTCTTTCCGGATTTCATTTTGCTTTCTTTTTCCATCATCATCTTTTTATTTGAATGCCTCATTATTTTATTATGAACCATTTCTCCTTTTTTTGTCATGCTTTTTTCAGCTTTCATCATATTTTTCTTTTGCGTTTTCATATGATGCATTGTTTTTGCCGAATCTTTTTTCATACTGTGCATTTTATTCATTGATTGTGAAAATCCTGCAACAGTAAAAAGCATTACAAATAATACAGACAACATTTTAAATTTAGCTTTCATTTCTTACTCCTTATTTTATTGAATTAAATTTTATTTAAATAAATATGAATACTTACCGTAACCTTCCTGCATTAGACTATCCCTGAGAATAAATCTTAATGCAGCCGAATCGATACAATATCTTAAATGCGTTGGCGCCGGCCCGTCATCAAAAACATGTCCCAGATGAGAACCGGATTCTTTTCCGCTGACTTCAACTCTAACCATTCCATCCGAAGTATCGATTTTCTTTACTATAAAGTAATCATTAATAGGTTTTGTAAAGCTCGGCCAGCCTGTACCGGAATTAAATTTATCCGTTGAACTGAATAACGGTTCGCCGGAGACAATATCGACATAGATACCCTGTTTATGGTTATTAACATACTTGTTTGTAAACGGCATTTCTGTTGCTCCATGCTGGGTAACGTTAAATTGAAGAGGAGTTAATTCTGCTTTTAACACTTTCTCTGCTGGCTTAGTATATTTAGCTAAACTTATATTTCCCCAAACACTTCTAATGAATGCATCTCTTCCCGAAGCTTTTCTGTATGCATAATATCTTTCAGGATCTTTTTTATAAAAATGCTGCTCAGATTCTCTTACAGGAGTAAATTTTACAAACCTTACAATTCCGGTTACTATTGGTTTCTTAAAAATATTTAAATTCTCTAGTTTCTTTTTTGATTTTTCCGCATATGATTTTTGCATGCTGTTTTGATAAAAAATATACGATTCATACTGGGGACCTCTATCATAAAACGAACCTCCGGGATCCGTCGGATCGAATTGTTTCCAATAATAATCGACAAGTTCCTCGTAACTTGTAATTCTGGGATCATAAAATACTTTAATTGCTTCTACCTGCCCTGTTGAAATTGATTTATTCGATATTCCTTCGGCATAACCTGAAATAACATCTTTAAGACCGGAAAGCTTTTCGAACGAAGCATCCATACACCAGTAACAGCCGCCTGCAAAAACCGCACTCATATACTCATTGTTATTTTTAGAGCTTTTTATTTTATCATGTGTTTCCGTTTTGGAGCATGACGTCAACGTAAATGCAAGCAATGCACTTATAATAAATATTTTCATTTTATTCTCCATTACCTTTTCCGTTTAATTATTTTTTTAACGCTGAAAATTTATAATTCAAACATCACGGAATTATCACGGAAAATTAAAGAAAGATTAAAAAGCGGGTTTGTCGGATTTTATTTCCCCCTAAGTTTTTATAATGTAAGTTATTCACGGTAATAACTTAGATATTACTCTTTATTGAAGTTTTATTTTACAATTAACTTCAATCAATTTTATTTTAAAATATAGTATTAACCCTTTTGGAATAGCTTCAATTAAAAACTCCATTTAAATATCATCTATTTAGTTTAGATGAAGAGAGTGTTTAAAATGGAAGGGGAAAAATCAAGGGATTATTTTGATCGAATTGGTGCAATAAAAAATTGGAGTTTGATCGTTCCGTTCGATAATATCTCTGAGCCGGGTTATTCTCATAAATATGGACTGGAGACAAAATTTAGTAAAGATGCCATCTATACCGGTAAAGACACCATGAAAATACATTGGTTTAACATCGATAAAATACGAAACGACAAATGGATAGATTTTACTTTGCCAGAAAGAAATATGATAAAACCGTACGGGCTATGTTAAAAGCAATCGACATTTGTCTTTTAATTCGAATTATTATGAAACTCTCGGTGATATTTATGATGCGCAGTCTAATATAAGTTCTGCAGAGAAGTCTTACTGCAGTTCAATTAAATATTCATCTACAAATTACAGTGCTAAGAGAAAGTTAAAATATCTCGGAAATTAAATCGACATGTTAATTAGTTATATAAAATCTTGTAAGTACATGTAAAAATAACCGATTTATATAACTATCCGGGAGGAAATAAACGAATTTTCGTCATTAATTCTCGGTAATTTTTGGCACAATTTTGCTATATATTTAATGAATTTCAAATTTATTTTAGTTTCCAAATGAAAACTAATTTTATGGGGAGTCTCAAAAATGTTCCGGCCCAAAATCAATTTTCCCCAAAAAGTTTAAAGGGAGCAATCATGATAAAAAGTAATGCACTTGGTTTTTTATTATTTATAATAATCTGTTTATCGGCTTCGGTAAAAATCCATTCACAGGATAAAATTAATCAAGCCTATAATAATTTTTATTCCGGAAATTTTTCCAAAGCGGAACAATTGTTTCTTTCAGAGTCTAAAACCTCGAATGCTTTTAGAGCAAATGTGGGGCTTTATTATTTATACAATGTAAAACTGGAAGTCGATAAAATAGTGGAATATTGTAATAAAACAATTGAGTCGGCTGATAAACCGGAACCATATATATATGCTCTAACAGGAGACGAAATTTATTTAACTAGAGTAACCAAAAAAGAATCCGGACTATTGTATTGGCTTAAAAATGCATCGAAAAACAATAAAGACGGACTCATTAAAGCTGTGGCATGCGAAAGGCTCGGAAATTTATATTTAAATAATAACGAATTTAAAAAAGCGGAGTATTATTTTAATCAAATCGGTGCATTAAAAGACTGGAGTGTAATAGGTCCTTTTGGGAATATTTCCGCATTAGGATATTACCATAAATACGGACCTGAAGAGGAATTTAATCCTAATAATATTTATACCGGTAAGGACAGCATGCGAGTACACTGGTTTAATATTGACAGAATGCGAAAAGATTACTGGATAAATTTTAAAAATTATTTTCAAACCAATAATTCGGTATTCTATGGCAATACATTTGTCTATTCGCCGAAGGAGCAAACGGCAGAGATAAGAATCGGCGTCTCGGGATCATACAGGGCATTTCTTAACGATCATTTAATTTCCGAAAAATTTGAAGAACGTAATACCGAACTGGATGCATATGTTATTAAAACAACTCTCCCAAAAGGCTGGAACAGGCTGCTTATAAAAGTCGGATATTCGGATATTAATTATTGTAATTTACTTGTAAGAATTACAAACGACAAAGGATTTCCTTTAAATGATTTAAAATATTCCGCAGCATCAAAAAATTATAATCATAATTCCGATGTTAAAGCAACCCTAATAAGTTCTTCTTATGAAAAATATTTTGAAGAAAAGATAAAAAAGCATCCTAATAATATTGAAAACTATATACTTCTCTCGCAATTCTATCTCTCCAATGAAAATTTGGATAAGGCTGAAGAACTGTTACAAAATATATTAAAGAAAAATCCGGATAATTTAATGGTGATGTACGCATTACTTTCTTTCTACAGTAAAGAAAGAAATATAACCCAGCTGTATAATATCAGCGAAAAAATATGTGATATAAAAAATGATATTCCGGAAGCACTGTTTCTAAGACTTATGCATGCCGAAAAAAATCATGAACGGGAAAAATTTATAAGTATTTACGAAAGAATGATGTCCTCCGTGCCGGAATCTCCTGAGTTATACGAACTAAAATCTGCTTATTACTTACTCAAAGAAAAGACTCACAAGTTAATAGAAACCATAAATGAAGGTTATAAAAAATACCCGGATGTTTGGAATATTGTTTCTTTAAAAGAATGGCTTGAAACTTACTTAAGCAGAGACAATACAAAAGTATTGAGATTAATATCAAAGTATTGTAAAAACAATTATTCATTTGATGCATATAAGGAACTTGCCGACCTATACCTTACATTATCGGATTTTAACAAATGGGAAAGTACTTATTACCAAATTATAGATCATAATCCCGCGGAGCCGGAGTATCATTATCAGATGGCAAAAGTTTATATGTCTCTTAAGAAGTATGAAAAAGCTAAACAGGCAATGAAAGAAGCAATTCATATTTGCCCTTTCAACTCAACTTACTATGAAACACTTGGAGATATATATCAGGATCTATTCAGCCCTTCCGCTGCAGTAAAAGCTTATAAAAGCTCAATAAAATATTCAATTGCTAACTACAGTGCACGGAGAAAACTAAAACTTCTGGAGGCCGATTAAAACAGGAAATAATAAAAAGGATATCCCGGAGGTATATTTGATAAAATATACAAATTACCGGATTAAATAAGATAGAGTGGTACAATAATCTTCCGGAGTTATATCGGCTTAACAAACCTTTCTGCGGAAATTTCATTTTGCATTTATCAAGTTTCAATTTAATTTTAAATATAAATAGTCAGCTCTTTTTATGGGGAGCCTCCATAACAAGTTCTGTTTTAATATCAATTATGTTCTAAAAAATATTTTAATGAGTATTTAATATGAAAATCAGAGCCTTTGGAATTATATGCTTTATGATAATTCTTTTATTATTAAGTGCAACAAAAATTATATCCCAGGATAAAATTCAACAAGCATATACTGAACTGGATTCCGGGAAATTTTCGGAAGCTGAACAGTTATTTTTAAAGGAACAGGATTCTCCGGAAGCATATAGGGCTGACCTCGGGCTGTTCTTTTTGTACAATATGAAGGAAGACATGAATAAAGCTTGGGAATATTACTATAAAGTAATTTCATCTGTAGAAAAACCGGCGCCGTATACTTTTATAATATTAAACGGAAATTTTTACAATAGGATTGTTAATGAAAATAATTCCAAGCTTTTAGATATTCTAATTAAAGAATCGAAAAATAAGGAAGACGGATTTATAAATGCTGTAGCATGTGAAGACCTGGGACAATTTTATTTAAATCATAATAATTTTGAAAAATCCGCGGAATATTTTGATAAGATAGGAGCAATTAAAAAATGGAGTGTAATAGGTCCTTTTGAAAATATTTCTGCATCAGGTTATTATCAGAAATACGGACCTGAAATAGAATTCAATCCCGATACAATATATACGGGAAAGAATAACAAACCTGTCCATTGGTTTAAGATAGACAAAATACGTAATGATAACTGGATTGATTTTACATCGTATTTTCCTACAGACAATTCTATCTTTTACGGAAATACTTTTATCTACTCGCCTGTTAAACAAAAAGCGGAAATAAGAATCGGGACATCAGGTTCATATAGAGCTTTTCTTAATGATCATTTAATTTCGGAATGTTATGAAGAAAGAAATAACGATATTGATACTTATGGAGTAGAGATAATTCTGCAAGAATAATTATTCATTTGTAGCATTTAAAGAGCTTGCAAATCTTTA
>CAZCFZ010000007.1:0-10835 GCA_964498065.1 uncultured Ignavibacteriaceae bacterium | reverse complement strand
AATTCTGCAAGAATAATTATTCATTTGTAGCATTTAAAGAGCTTGCAAATCTTTACCTATTACAATCTAAAGTTGATAAATGGGACAGCACATACAATCAAATAATTAAACACGATCCGGCAGCGCCCGAGTATCATAATCAGATGGCTAAAGTTTATTATTCTTTACGGCAATACACAAATGCCGAGAAAGCAATTAAAGAAGCTATTCATATTTGCCCTTTCAGTTCATCTTATTATGAAACCTTAGGAGACATATATGCTGCCTTAAATGAGCCTGATTCTGCACAAGAAGCATATCGCAGCTCAATAGAGTTTTCATCTACCAACTATAGCGAGGGAAAAACTAAAAAATTTACAGACCTCAAAAACCGATAATGATAATATCAAACCATTCGACATAAAGAATCTGATAAAAAACTCTCCTTCCGCCGATAAATATCCCGGAGACGATGCATTAATTCTTTGTAATGATGTAAAAAGGACTTTTTACGAAGGCGGTGCTTCCGAATATGACGTCGATTTTCTAATTAAAATTTTAACAAAAGACGGTATCGAACATTTTACTGATTATTATATTGATTATAACTCCAATGTGCAGGATCTGATTTTTGATAAAGCTGTTGTTATTAAAAAAGACGGTTCGGAAATCGATGCGGATAAAAATGACGGTGAAGTCGTTTTTAAATCGCTCGATGTATATGATTGTATTTATTTAAAATAAAAAATAAGAAATTATTACACAGGAGAGCTTGTAAATCACTTTTGGGATGAATTTAATTTCAATCAGTTTTATCCTATAGAAAACATTCGGTATTCCCTTATATTGCCTTCAGATAAAAATGTTTACTATAAAGGCCAAAACATGAATTCGAAACCTGTTGTTAAAAAGGATTTGGGAAATAAAACTTTATATATCTGGCAGATGAAAAATATTCCTGCCATTAAATATGAAACGGGCATGCCGCCTTTAAATGATGTCGGGAAAGTTCTTTATGTATCAACTATAAAGAATTGGAATTATATAGCAAGATGGTATCTTCATCTTACGCGTTCCAAAACTATTCCGAATTTTGAAATAAAAGAAAAAGTAAATGAATTATTACAAGGGAAAAATTCTTTACCTCTCTACGATAAGATAAAAATTATTTATGATTACATTGTTCAAAATATAACTTACAGCAGCGTCTCATTCAGACAGTCTGCGTTTATACCGCAAAAGGCAAGAGACGTGATGGTTACAAAAATCGGGGATTGTAAAGATATGGCGACACTTTTTATTACAATGCTAAAAGTGTTAAATGTTAGTGCAGATTACGTCCTTGTGAATTCCAGGGACAACGGACTTAATACAAACGCACTTCCCGGCAATTATTTTAACCATGCAATTGCGAAAGTAGTAATTGACGGCAAGCCTATGTTTTTTGATCTTACCGCACGTAATTATCCAGCCGGAACTTTACCTTCGATGGACATAGGGGCCTTTGCTCTTGACGTTACAAATAGCGAAAGCAAACCTTTTTACATCAATGCGAAAAATTTGTTTACCCGCAAAATTATAAGAAACACGGAAGCAGTTATTAAAGAAGATAACTCCGTATTGGTAAACATTAAGACTGAAAGGACAGGAGCAACTACGGCCGCTCTCAGGTATGAATATAATGATATAGGTAAAAATGAACAGTTAAAAAATTTGAATGAGTCGTTATCCAATATTTTCAACAATTTCAAAGTAATTTCTTTTTCCAGCGATAATCTGGATACTCTGACAAAAACATTAAACTATAACTATTCCTTTACATTAAACCAATTTATCGGGAACGTCGGCAATTATAAACTTCTAAAGCTGCCGTGGGAAGACAGGATGAATTCAAATACAGCTATTTCGTACGATCAGCGGAAATATGCTTACGACCGTAATGATAATGTTGATCTTTTTAAAGAAACTATAAATATTAAACTGCCGGCGGGATATGCGCCTTTAGAAATGCCGAAAAATATAAATCTTGATTGTAAAGAAGCAAAATATTCAGTCGAATATAAATTCGAATACGGTTCTATAACTGCTACAAGAATAATGAAAAATTTAAGCGACATAGTTAATCCCGAAGATTATAAATCGTATAAGGATTTTATAAATAAGGTAATAAGCAGCGACTTTACGCAGATTCTTTTAAAGAAAAGCTAAACAAGAGATAGGAATTAGTGTTGTCCGTGTTCTATACAACAAAGTGTATAGAACACGGATTTTCACTGTAAGAAATAAAATTTAAATTTTTATTTTATAAATTCATTTAAAGTTAATTTATCGGAAACAGTAAGAAAACCATCGTTTGATTTAAATGTAAAGTCAAGATTCTCTGTCTTTTTACTTAGATATTTTTTCATACTTTTTAACATTCCGCCCGAAAAGAATTTATTCGCAGCAAATAATGCAGTCTTTATACCATTAAGTGCCGGAAGTTTTTGTACAAATGTCTCCCACTCGCTATCAGGATGTTTTACTGAAAATAAAGATTCATTTTTCCAGCCGCTTAGAAGCAGATAATCCGCACCGTTTAGATATTTGGGTTCGAAACTATCAATTGGAATAAGTTCATAGGAAAGTCCTCTATAACCGAGAAATTCTGCAATTGCTTCTCCGAATTTCTTTGCAATATTGTTTTTATTCTGAACGATTATTAAAGCCTTTTTCATAATATACCTCTGATATTTTTACATAAGCAACATAATCAAGAGTTCTTCTTCAGGAAATTAAAATCTTATGAATGGATATTTTTAATGATAAGACTTAATATTTTTTTGATTAATATAAGAGTATCGGCTATAAAATCAATAACAAAAAGCTTTATCCATCCCTTTTCCCTTTTTAAGGAGGATATTATTAGTGAATTTTCCCCTTTTTTTTAATCATTTCGAATATCTATTTCGGCATATATTATTAAAAATACACACTTGCATAAACAAGTGTACCGGTGTTAATATTGGTTCCTCCGGGATTACCAAATCTTCCCGAATTTTTATCAGAAAAAGTAAAATTCAATTGTGCCTCTACTCCCATGCTAAAATGTTCATTAAAAAAATATTCACCGCCTGCTAACAGCCCGGCAATTCCGTCTGTTGTGCCTGTACCTGTTTTAGGCATGCCAAATATTGCTCCGCCTCTGAAACCGTAAAACGGAGAAAAATGTGAATTAAATTCTATGTAGTGATGAAAGACAACTGCAGCACTTAAATCTGTATTAACACTACCGATTGATGTTAGGCCGATAGCAGGAGCAATGTAGTTTGAGTTGTCTGTCCAAATAGGAAATACAATATCTGTTTCAGTACCGTTTACTGCTGCTGATATTCCCCACGAACCGTGATTTATTTCTTGAGCATAATTATTATTTATACTCATAAATAATATTGTAAAAAATATAAAAGCAGGAACAACATATTTTTTCATATTAAATCCATTTTTTCAAATTGATTATTTAAATAAATTAATTACGCCAGGATTTTCAGTAAAAACCTGGTGATAAATCATTACATTTCTCCACATTAATTGACCGTCAATTTCAATGTAAATTCTATAAACCCCATCAGGTAAAGAATCGCCATTATCGTATTTGGCATTCCAGATAATTCTGTAATAACCGGCTTGTAAATACTTTTTCTCAATAACTTTAGAATAATGAAATTTAGGAGAAGCAAAATTTCCGTTAGCAATAATTGTATTATCGCTAACATTTTCACCCGGCAGCCTTCCTTTCACAACCCAGATAGTAACATTTCTTCCAACAGGCAAGCCAAACGTAATATCTGTAGAAACATCTGCTGGATTTGGGAAAGGTGATGCCATAAAAAATTTCGATTTTACATTTTGAGAAATTTCTTCAATTATTTCCGGTTGTTCATTTGGAACTCCATAAATAGCTATCGGATTCGGCGAATCCGGTGATGTTCTTATAATACCAGTAATAAGCGGAGGTTCTTCTGTTTGAAGATTTATTTCACCTACACTTGTTGGACTATTACAGGAGAAAAATAACCAAGGTAAAATAAGAAGTGTAATAAAAATAAGCGAAGTTTTTATCATAAAAGACCCCCAATAAATATTAGGAATAAAAGGCAACAATAATCTGGAGAAATTTCCTCATTATATCGGAAAATCAAAACAAATTTAGCAAAAAACTATTTTAAGAAAAATAAGAAATTAAACTTTGCGGCTCATAAGTAAAAAGAGCATCATGATAGGAAGACTTTTGAAAGTAAATTAAAATCAAAATTTATTTAGAAAAAATTTTTTGTACGAAAATTATTCTGTTTTTATTTACTCATTTCGCTACTCCTAAGTAAAATTTTATCCTTTAATATTAATTTCAATACTGAATTCTCCGAATGTTGATTATTTGAAAAATTAGTTATATAATATTTTAAGCTAAAAATAACTTTAGGAGACAGTTATGGCAACTATGACTGATTCCGAAAAGAAAAAAGCTTCACTTAAAAAATCTCCTCCCGAAGCACCAAAAGTAAAATGGCTAAGTACGAAACTGCTCGATGATGTATTTACCGACGAAGTCAGTTTATTCAAACCTCATTTTGAAGTTGATTACGATGCTTATATCCAGAGACTTTGGGATTCGAATCCCGATATTTACGAAATATTAAAAAGCTCAAATGATCTCGAATCTGCCCGCGATGCCTTGTACAACTATCTTGAGAAAGCCGAAAGGAAAGTATTCTCACTGGAAAATGATCTTCATATACTTGAAAAATCAACAGTGAGAGAATGTATTCGTGTCCTGCGAAGCATCATTGGTCCGATTAACGAGTTCAGGACGGAATTCTCTGCACTTGATAGTCTATGGAAGCTGGCCCAAAATAAACGCGATGAGCTAAAAGATAAAATCTCAGTCGGTTTTATTCTTGAATTTATTAACCTGTTCAGAGGTGTAACCGGAAAATCAAATATTTATCTGGAAAATGCGCAGGTTAAAAAAGGGATTCCCGATTTTTTGAAATTGAAAGGAAGAGAAGCTGCAATTGTACGAATGGAAATTCTTGACGATCTTGGATCAAGTGTTCATAAATATTTTAAGAAATATCCTTCGGGTTTGGAAGATGAGGTAATCGCCTGGAGAAAGGAAAACAAGGCTAGAATTCTCCGGTATTTTAAAGCCGACGAAAATAACTGGAACGATTATCAGTGGCATTTGAGAAATGTTATAAGAGATGCAAAGCCTCTTGTAGAGTTGATTGAACTTACTACAGAACAGAAAGATGCGGTTGATAATGCCGTCAAAAACAAAATTGCCTTTGGAATAACTCCGTATTATTTAAGTTTAATGGATCGGAAACTGTCAATTGGTTATGATCATGCTGTAAGAGCGCAGGTAATTCCTCCTAAAGAATATGTTGATAAAATGATTGAACATAAAGGGGATCGAAGCGTAACATTCGATTTTATGGGAGAGCATGACACTTCGCCCATTGAATTAATTACAAGACGGTACCCGCTTATTTCCATTATTAAACCGTTTAATACCTGTGCACAGATCTGCGTTTACTGCCAGCGTAACTGGGAAATTGAAAGCGTCCTCGAACCGAAAGCTCTCGCAGGCAGCAAAAGACTTGAAGAAGCTTTGTCCTGGTTTGATGAACATAAGAGCATTGGAGATATTTTAATCACCGGCGGTGATCCCTTAATTATGAAAGATTACCAGATAGAAAGAATACTCGATACGCTAGCATCTAAGAAGCAGATTTACAGAATAAGAATCGGAAGCAGGACGCCTGTTGTATTGCCAATGAGGATTACAGAAAATTTCATAAAAATTGTTTCAAAATACCACAAGCCGCCTAAATTAGAAATTACACTCGTTACACATTTCGAACATCCCTATGAAATTACACCGGATGCGATGAATGCAGTTCAGAAGTTTAAAAAGATAGGAATCGGAGTCTATAATCAGCAGGTTTACACAATAGAAAATTCAAGAAGATTTGAAACAGCCAAACTTAGGAGGGATTTAAAATCGATTGGTGTCGATCCTTATTATACTTTTAATATGAAAGGGAAAGAAGAAACCAAAAGGTACATGGTACCAATTGCAAGGATATTACAGGAAAGAAAAGAAGAAGCGAGACTCCTCCCGGGTTTGGACAGAACCGACGAACCTGTATTTAATGTACCTAAACTCGGTAAAAACCAGCTTCAGGCTGGACAGGATCACAGACTTGTAATGATATTGCCGGACGGCTCTAGAGTTTATGAATTTCATCCCTGGGAAAAGAACATCTCACCTATTCCTCCTTATAATTACGTTGATGTACCGATTTATGACTACCTTGAAGAGCTGGCATCGAGAGGAGAAAATATACGGGACTATAGAACAATCTGGTTTTATTATTAATTAAACAAAAAATCTGCAAATAATTTTCAGCAGAATTTAAAGAGAATAAATTGGTTCATCTAAACGACTCTACATTTATTTGCTTTAATATATTTATACAAACCAATTTATGTTAGCAGGCTTCTTTGGATGAGGTTTAGACCTGGACGACTTTTTATCATTAAAGATTGCTGATCACTAATTACAGATTATCGTTTACTTTCTTCTCTTTTCACATTTGACATTTCACCTTCATTTTTTCCCACGACGCTACTAACTACTATATTCTAACTTCCATCTATGAAAATTACTGTTATATGATTAATTACATAGATTATAATCCATGATCTATATAATATATTTAATCAAATACGATCCGTCATTTTATTTTCCCCCCTACATAAAATAAAGACAATTTTGAAGACAATTAATTTTTCACTTAATTTAGTCTAAAATAAATGAGGTGTTATGAAAAAATATTTACAGCATAAAGTTGATTCAACTGATAAAAATTTGGTTTCTTCGATTGACGAATTGTCGCTTTGGGCCGCTCCGTTCGGACTAAAATTGCTGGATAAAATAAAGATGAATAAAAATATGAATGTTCTTGATATAGGCAGCGGCTTAGGCTTTCCTGCTATAGAAATTGCTCAAAGACTCGGGGAATCATCTTTTGTTTACGGCATCGATCCATGGAAAGAAGCGGTAGAAAGAGCTGAGTTTAAAATTAATCAGAATCAATTGAAGAATATAAAAATAATGCCAGGATATGCTGAAAATCTTCCTTTTGATAATTCATTTTTTGAACTTATTGTCTCCAATAACGGAATAAATAATGTTAATGATTTATCTAAATCTTTAAATGAATGCAGACGCGTAAGCAAACTTGGTGCACAGTTCGTCTTCACTATGAACCTTGAAAATTCAATGATTGAGTTTTATGATCTTCTAAAAGAAGAATTAATAAAACAAAATGACACGGAAGCACTGCAGAAAATGAAGAATCAAATTTATGATAAAAGAAAACCGGTGCCGGAAATTAAATCGATATTAAATAAAAGCAGGTTTAATATTAATGATATTTATGAAGATAAATTTTGTTTAAGATATTCGGACGGCACATCTATGTTCAATCATCCGTTGATAAGAAATTGGTTTCTGCCCGGGTGGAAAATAATTATAAATGGAAAACAACAAGAAGAGATATTCGATTCAATTGAAAATAAATTGAACATAATTGCTGAAAATAAAGGTGAAATCAAACTAACCATTCCGTACATCACTGTAGAATGTTCCGCCGTTTAATGATTATAAAATTTTATCCGTGAAGATCAGTGTAATCCGTGCTGTCCGTGTTCAATGCACTTCAAGTAGATCGAATGCAGAAGATATGGACAACACAGATATACGCTGTTTATAAATTTTACTTTAAAAGAATCATCTTTTTGCTTTCGACAAAATATCCTGCCTTAATTCTATATAAATATATTCCCGAAGAAACATTTTCTCCATTCGAATCTTTCCCGTCCCATGATACTTGATAATGCCCTGCACTTCTCGATCCATCGATCAATGTTCTCAACTTCTGTCCTAATGTATTATAAATTATAAGTGAAACATTTTCCCTTACAGGTATTTCAAAATTAATTGTAGTGGTAGGATTGAAAGGATTGGGATAATTCTGCAATAGATTAAATGACAAAGATTGCACATTATCATTTACGGCAGTAGCGTTACCGCTTAACGAAAGATCATCAATATAAAAAACGGATCCGGCGTGTGCGGTACCCGCGGTGTCATTTCCCAAAGTAAAAGTTATTAAACATGTATCGGCAGTTCCTGTCTGGGAATAAGTTATTGGAAGGCTGAAAATAGTATAACTTGATGCTGCTGTGAATTCTTTTGCCCAGCCGCCAATTCCTTTTCCGTTACTTGTTACGGTAACCGTTACAACTAATTTATCTCCCTGTACCGAACTTAATTTATAATACCCGCTAAAAGTAGAATAATTTTGTGATATGGGAAAGCCGCTACTTCCTAATTTGCCTGCTATAATAAGTGGAGGATAGGTCCCATTATTATTACTTATTGCTTCTCCTTTTAGTGAAAAAGACCCGCTGTGTGCATCAGATGATTGTGTTACAGGTATTAAACTTATAATGGAAAGATTGTTTGTAAACCACCCATCAGGTTCACCATTAGTCCATTGTTCGAACCCGCTGTTTGGAACTTGGGCAAAGACTCCCGGTACCAAACACAGAACAAATAGAAATGATAAAAGTAATCTATTTAGCATACAGTCCTCCTCATTTAAAATAAATTTAGTACGAAAGAATTTTATTAATTAAAGTTTTTATAAAAAGATAAATATCCGCTTTGATGTTGATTTTAAATTATATTTTATAAATGAATAAAGCAAGTAAGTAAAAAGGCTTAACAAATATTTAATCTTTTATGAATGCTATGAATAATTGCCTGGATCAATCTTCTTATAAAATTTAAAGAATAAAAATATTTTTCCGATAATATTAGAACAAAAATAAAATAGGAAAGAACTAATGAATTGTTGGGAATTTAAAAAATGCGGAAGAGAAAAAGGGGGAAGTAAAGAAAAAGAATTAGGTATATGTCCTGCATATCCTGATAATTGTCAAAACTGTGCATACTTGGCCGGAACATTTTGTGGAGGGAAAGTTCAAGGTACTTTCGCAACAAAATTAAGGACATGTCTTTCATGCGACTTTTATAAAAGTGAAAATTTTAAAAGAAGAAAATAAGTACAAAACTTTATTTGTATTCGAATATACCTTCGGGTCCCAAAATTGATTTAAAGCCGCCATTAACAAGCCATTCTTTTGCAAAGCTGTTGTGCTTAAGATATGCATCCCAGAATGCTGTTGAACTGTATAAGATTAACTTATGAAATACGGGGTCGTTTTTTCTTGTGCTCGGTGTATTAATAAATCTGCCGGAGAAAACCATATGATCTCCCCCGTTAAGAATTAATAAATAATCGTCGGTTCCGTTCATATGATCGAACGGAATGCGGCGGTCCTCGGCAGTGGTCAAACCCAATGGCCCTTTATGTTTTGTAAATTTACTAAATACCATAAAAGGACTGTTGTCTTTTGTTCCGGTCATTACGAAGAACGGAATTTTTATCCCTCCGTAAATTACATTAAGCGCCGAATCCGGCAACTCTCCAGCAGGCGGACTCATTGCTATGGCGGCTTTTATTCTTATATCGGTAAAATACATTTGACTGCCGTCAGACAAAATTATTTTCATTCCGGCAGAACCTAAAGCAGTATATGCACCGAAAGAATGTCCTCCAACACCAATCTCATTTAGATTAATTTTATCTTTTAACAGTGTGTCAGCAGTATTTAATTCACTCAACTTATCTATTATAAAGCTTATGTCTTTAAATCTATTTATGGAATTTGCCGGATCTTCGGCGGCACGTGCAAGCGCTCTAACAGGATGAAGCGAGTGCCGATAAACTCCTGTATCGCTGCCGATATGTGTGGGGTGAATACTTATAAAGCCGTGACTCGCCCAATATTCACCCAGATATTTGTAACCTTCTCTTGAACCGCCGAGACCGTGTGAAAATATTATAACAGGAAATGGTCCTGCAGAATCTTTCGGCATATAAATTTTAACAGGTACCTCACGGTTTCTAGTGCTGTCATACCAATCATACTCCGCTGTTTGAACATCGTACACTCCTTTAAGTAAGAAGTTGTTATTTAAATTGGCATTTCCGGAAGTTGTGGTGTCTGCTTGAAAAGCGGACAAATTTTTATTTGAAATAAAAATCAGTGTGACTATTATACAACAGATAATAACGGAAAAGTGTTTCATCCGGTAGAACTTTTAATTATAAAATGATTTCAAGGAAATTAATTAATTGAACTTGTTGTTAAGGTGTTTTAAAGCATTCACAAAATTTTAGATTTTAATATTATATCCTTTTATTATAACCTTTCTCATCAAACGGCTGAAGCTTTTCAATCCACAATTGCTCAAGAACTTTAATATCCTCCTTATAATTATAGTCCGGATCGTCTTTCGGTTTCAGTTCATCCAGAATTTCAAAAGAAAAATTCTCCTCGCCGTACTTGTTATAATCTTCCTGAAGCGCTTTAATATCATCGCTGTTTAGTTTTAGCGCGAACTTATGCCTATTTATTCTTGCCTGAAGGTTTAAATTACTGCCGATAAAAATTTTGCCGCTAACCAAATTTTTTACCTGGTAAACACCCATTGGTCTCAGCGTTTCTTTATAATTCTTTTTTAGTTCGGATTTATTGAACACTATTTCCTCCTACCTGAATTTCAATTTCGTTTTGATAACAGATGTTAATCTTTTTAGAGATGACATCTTTCAAATACTAAAGATGTCTATTAAGAAAAAAATCAATAGACATACTACACCCTTAGCAATTTT
>CAZCFZ010000006.1:0-94991 GCA_964498065.1 uncultured Ignavibacteriaceae bacterium | reverse complement strand
TCCTTATTTAACGAATAACCTGAGACTTTTTTATCTTTCTATTTCGGATTTGAGATCACATATATAATAAGCTTTTTGATTTTAAGATAATTATAGTATGCAGTGAAAACGTTCATCAGTCAAATTTTTTAATTACTTCCACCACCTTCTCCGGATAAAGATACTGCATACAATTGTTCGGACATTTAGGAGAGTAATAACAATCACAGTCAAAATCTGGTTATAGTATTTCTCCTCGGCCATATAAATGAAACTCATTTTTATTGAAAATATTATTGAATAAAACCAGATTTTTTTTCAAACCCATTGCACTTAATTTTAAAATCAAAATTTTATAATGAGACAAACAATCTTTGCAGTGATAACCAAATTTTTTATATGGTTTGTAGGGAATATCACCTTTGAAGAAAAAACAGTCTTCGAGTATAACAATATTTGTTTTCCGGTTTGGCTTTGAAAATAATTAGTCCAATAGATATCCATTATAAAATAAAATAATGATAAAATTAATTTTCACATAAAGAATTCAAAATTATTAAAATAGTTGTCAAATAAAGAAGGGGAATATGTAATAAAAAGTAAAATAGAAAGTATATAATTCAGAGAAATTATTTAGAATCAAGTTTAATGAATAAAAAATACTCTAAAATTAATGTTGCAAAAACTAGCGGATTTATATTAACTTTGATCTTCAAAACAATAAATTATTCAGGTAAAAATTATGACGGAAAAAAAGGACACCGGACTGCTAAATTTATTAGTAATATTTGTAAAATGGAAAAGATTTTTCATTTTACTGTTTATAATTTCGATGGTATTATCATATTTAGCAATCTATTTCTTTGTAACCCCAAGATTTGATGCCTCATCTCTTTTATTACCCTCTGGTGAACAAGCTAACGGCGGAATTCTTTCGGGACTTTCGGGACTTTCGGGGCTGAAAGGTTTGCCATTGGGTTTAGGAAACTTCGGTGAAAATTCCGATGTAGATATTTATAATTCGATTGTTTATAGCAGGACCTTGTTGAATTCTGTCATAAAAAAATTCGATCTCATAAAAGTTTATAAAATTGACACTACGACACTCGGATATTATGAACTTATGTTAAAACAGCTTAGGAACAGCATAAGTGCAGACATAAACGATGACGGTGTTACATACAGTATTACCGTTTCCGCACCAACGCCGCAACTAGCCGCTGAGATGACAAATTTTATAGTTAAACAGCTCAACGATAAAATTGTAACATTGAAAATTAAAAAGGCAAAAGATAACCGGGAATTTTTGGAAAAACGTGTTAACGACGTTAAAGACAGTTTGAATTATGCAGAAGATCAACTGGAAAAATTTCAAAAAAGAACAGGTATGTTCGAAGCGGAGAGTCAAACTAAAGCAATTTTGGAGCAATTGGCGAAATTTCAGGCTCAAATTGCCGAAAAACAGACAGAGTATTCTATTTACAAACAACTATACGGTAATAATTCTGCACAGGCTCATAGTGCTAAAATAGTTGCAGAAGAGTTTGCTGCTAAATTAAAGCAGATAGAGGTGGGTAAGGACAGCATAAATACTTTGCTTGCTTTGAATAACCTTCCTAAGAATGTTATTAACTACTTCAGATTATACGGTAATGTTCAGATTTATACCAATATCCTGGAATTCGAATTGCCGCTTTATGAACAGGCTAAGTTTCAGGAACAAAAGGACGTGCCGGTACTTCAGGTGATCGATCCGGCAATTCCACCTGCTAAACGAAGTTATCCAAAACGAACGATTATGGCCTTTATAATTACCGTTGTTTTAATGCTTATATCTTTAGTATTTATTTTGTTAAGGGAAAATAAAAATCTTAACGAATCTAACGGATACATATATATAAAGAATAACTTATTTAAATGGAAGTCTGGTAAATATAATTCCTAAATATATAAATACAGAAGTATATATATTTTGCCAGATCCGCAAAATTTTGAATATTAAAATGATAAAAATAATTTATTAATTGTTTAAGATTACCGGAATTTAATGAAAGAAAAATTGTTCTCGGGGAAATGAAGAACAAATCCTAACTATAGAGCAGTCAAACTATTTTGGATTCACGATAGGGAAAAATTTAAAGGCCATATGACGTTATTGATTTCACCCGGTTTTACGGAAGCAGGACAAAAAAGTAACTTACCGTTTTGTCAATATTATTGGAAAGTAATATCCTTTATAGAGGGAGGAATATTTTGATTTCCGAATCCGATGCACATTCCGGCATTTTTTGGTCAGCGGTTTCCAGAATAACAATTCATGTTTTCCAAATAATTACACTAATAGTATTAGCTCGACTTCTTGAACCTGCTGAATTCGGTCTTATTACCTCTTCCGTTGTTGTAATCGGATTCCTGAATATCTTTAAAGATCTTGGAATAGCCGCTGCCATTATCCAGAGAAAGGAAGTTAGCGACGAATTTCTGAGCAGCATATATTGGGTAGTATTGTCTGTCGGCATTTTAATGAATATTCTGCTGTATTTTTCGGCGCATGGAATAGCTGAATTTTATAATGCCGAGGAATTAACAAATATACTTAAGGTTCTTTCATTTACTTTTCCGATTACCAGCGCTACAATTATGCACCAAACCCTGCTAGAGAAAGACTTAAAGTTCAAGCAGATAGCTTTCTATGAAACATTTGCCGTAATTGTCGGTTCTGTTAGTGCGATAGTTCTTGCTTTTATGGGATTCGGCGTGTGGAGTCTTGTTATACAAAGTCTGGCAAATGCCGCAACTCTTTCAATGATCCTTTGGCTGAAAAGCTCATTCAAACCAAAATTTTTATTCTCTTTTACGGAGGTTAAATCGATATATAATTTCAGCGCGAATTTGTCCGGTTTTAATATTGTAAATTATTTTGTCAGGAACGCGGATTATGTCTTGATACAAAAGTATTTGGGACAGGAACAGCTAGGATATTACAACATAGCTTATAGAATGATGTTGTATCCTCTACAGAATATTACCGCAGTTTTTTCACGTGTGATGTTTCCCTTTTACTCAAAGCTTCAGGGCGATAATCCTAAAATAAGGGAAATGTATATTAAGCTGGTAAATAACATTGCCATGATATCATTTCCGCTGATGCTTTGGATTACTGCCACTTCAGATGTATTAATCAAAGCGCTTTTAGGTGGTAAATGGCTGGTTACTATTCCAATTTTAATTATACTTGCTCCTATTGGTATGATCCAATCTGTTTATACTCCAGCCGGTACTATATTCAAGGCGAAGGGTAGGACCGACATTTGGTTCCTATGGGGTCTGGTAACTGGAGTTATTTTCGTAACGGCTTTTGTGATAGGACTTCGATGGGGTATTTTCGGTGTGGCTTTAGGGTATCTTATAGCAAACCTGATAACTATTTATCCCGGACTTGTAATTCCACTTAAACTTATCGATCTGCCCGTAGGTGAATTCGTAGCGAGCTTCGGAAAAACTTTTATAATTAGCATCTGTATGTTTATATTAATTTATTTAATTAAAATATTGTTGATAAAGCAACTGACCAGCATTGAATTATTTATAATTCTTATTGTTTCTGCATTGTTATTTTATGTACCGGTTAGTTTTAGATTTAATAGACAAAAAGTTAATGAATTATTAACTATAATAAAGGCATTTTAAAAATTTACTACATCAATGTATTCAGAAATTAAGAAAGAAATATCGGTTAGGGAATTTATTTATCTTTTCCTGCTATTAATCTTAGGTCTTGTTACTCAGATTGCCGTCCTTTCTTTTTTCCCGAAATACGGAATTTTCCTGTTAGTGCTGTTTTTGTTTTTTCTAATTTCGATTTTACTTTATTTTGGTTATCTCAGAGATATGTCTATATATTTGCTGTTTATTAATTTTGCCCCTCTGCTGCTTCTCGACAATGGTATACATTACGATTTTCACCTTGAGATGATCAGCTTTATACCCTTGTTTGGTTTAGCTCTGCTTGCAATAAGTTTATATTTACTAAACGAGGGTAATTTTTCATTTAAAATTAGCTATCTGGAATTGCCCGTTATAGTTTTGGTCGCTTATTTCGGATTAATTGCTTTAGCCGCGTTGTCACAAGGCAGGGACACAGAATGGATATTGATTGAATTTATCCACTTCGGTTTATATATGCTCATTTTTCCGGTCTTGTATTTATTGAAAAACCGCGATAAATATTTAACCGTATTGAAATTTTTACTGTGGCTGTCAATTTTAATTGCCGTGCAGTATTTGATATTTGATCTGATAGTATTCCGGGGTCGTTTTGTGACTTTTCAATCGGGTTTTCTTCCTCTACCTATCGGAGTGGTATTCGCGTATTTTCTTTTTCGTAAGGATAAAAGGCTGGTTTCCTTTATTATGCTGACTGTATTAATCGCCGGGACTTTCGTTACACTGACGAGATCCCTCTGGGTTATTACATTTTTGGTAATGCTTGCCGTATATGTCTTTTACCTGAAACATAATAATAAACTGACCTTATTTAAGATATCCTTTATGGTTCTGCTTTTAATTATCCCTGCACTTATATCAGGTGATTCCGTCAGAAACATTCAGACAAAAGCTGTTGTTAATCAATCGGTAAAAGCTAGAGCCGAATCTCTTTCTAATCCGTTGGAAGATTCCTCGTTCCTTATGAGAATAGAATTGGGATATTATGCAGTTCAGGATTTTTTGAAACATCCGGTTTTCGGCACGGGATTGGCTAGCTATGTTAAGTATAAGATTTTAGTCTTCAATAAGCTGCCGGTTTATTATATCGATAGTTCTTGGATATACATGTTATGGAAAGGAGGTATTATAGGTTTTGTCTTATTTTCCTGGCTCTATTTCAGATTCTTTAAGGCAGCATTGTATGTCTTGAAAAACTCTACAGATATCAGTGCAAAAATAATATCACTTGGATTAATCGGCGGATTTATAGGCCTGGTGTTTCTGGGAATATTTTCACCGCTTTTAATTAAGTATAAAACAAATGCTTTAATAGCAATTTTATTTGCATATATAGAATTTGAAAGAAGAGATGCAATTAAGTCAAAAACCGAAACCCTGCCGGAAAGTTCGTCGGTTTAGCTCAGAATCATGAACATGGAAAATGCAATTGAAATATCGGTAATTATAGTAAACTATAACCTTACGGAAAGTATTCGAAAGTTACTCAAGTCCGTTCAGAAATACACCGAAGGAATTCGGTACGAAGTTATAGTTGTCGACAATAATTCTCCGGACCGTTCTATAGAACAGCTAACAATTGAATTTCCGGATTTCCGGTTCCTTTTTTTAACAACAAACTACGGTTTTGGGCACGGAAACAATATTGGATTCGCAGATGCAAAAGGGGAATATATACTCCTGCTTAATCCAGATACCTACCTTACAGATAACATGCCGCTCGGATTATATCGGTTTGCAAAAGAACATAACGATTACGGTATTATCGGACCTAAAATGATATTTCCCGACGGAAGATTTCAGGTATCGACCGCTAAATTTCCCGGGCTGATTAAGGAAATAGGCGATCTGTCGGGTATAAGCATCAGAACAACGAGATTAGCCAATTTCATGAATTTCAATATATTAAAAAAGAAAATTTTGGAAGTGGATTATATATTCGGATCGTGTATGTTGATTAAAGCTGATCTTTACAGAGAGCTGAAAGGATTCGACGAAGATTATTTTCTATTTACGGAGGAAGTGGATTTATGTTACCGGACGAAAAAACATACGGGGTATAAAGTCATTTATTATTTAAAAGAGAAAATAGTCCATGAAAAAAGCCTGGTTACCGGTAAGGACATGCCCTTAAGAATGAAACTGGGATACGAAAGCAAATTAAAATTTTTTAGAAAACATTATTCATCTTTGAGGTTGTTCGTACTTAAAAATGTTATAATAACCATGTTCTTTCTGAAACAATTGACTTTATACAGACAAAAGGGAGAAAAAAGTAATTTCAAAAATGCATATCGCAGTATAATTGAGAATTATTCCAAGGCGATTTAATAATATTAGAATGAATTTTGTCTTATCCTATGAAAGAAACAAAAAAGAAAGGAGTTCTTTTCTTCAGCGACAGCAGTGTACTTAATCCTATTATACACTCTCAGGGACTGCCGCTTTTCCGGTCTTTATCCGAGAACGGTTTCAGATGTTTTGTCCTTTCTTTCGAAGTACGGCAAAAATCAATAGATGAAAATGAACGCTACAAAGAGACCGTAGACCAATACTCCGGTATTATTTCATTCCATAAAGCTTTTCTTAAAGAAAACAACGTTATTTCTTTTTTGTTGAACTATTTTTCAAGCGGGTTTATAGCAGCAAGAAAAATAATATCACGGGAAAAGATAGATATAATTCACGCCAGGAGTCTTTATCCAGCAATAATAGGATTATTCCTAAAAGCTATTTATCCAAATTTAAAGTTGATTTACGATAACCGGGGAGTTTTCATCGAAGAGCAGATATATCTGGAACAATGGAAACGAGGAGGATTAAAGGAAAAAATATTTAAAGCTCTCGAAAATCAGGTGCTTAAAAAATCCGATCATATTGTAGTGGTGTCAAAAGTCTTCCGAAACGCGCTGCTCCGGGATCATCCTGAGTTAAAAAACTTGTCGGAAAAAATATCGGTAATTAATAATAAAACGCTGATAAGCAGCGAAATTAAGCAAGATGATCTAGCCGGAAGAAAAATTTCAAATAAGATTGAAGGTGTTTATTCCGGTTCATCGGCAAAATGGCAGAATATAAACGAGATCTTTTCTTTTGCTCAAAAATGCGTATCGGAAATAGAAAATTTTCATTTTAAGGTAATGACTTATGAAAGCGAAAAATTCAAGAAACTGATAACGAATTTCGGTGAACTTTATCAATATTCAGAGATTTCCGAAGTAAATCCGGATAATGTCTTTGTTAATCTGTTAAGCGGAAATTTCGGTTTGCTCTTAAGAGAAAACAATATTGTTAATAACGTTTCATCGCCTTTAAAGTTTGCCGAATATCTCTCTGCCGGCCTCCCGGTTGTTGTTAGCGAGGGAGTGGGGGACACCGGTGAAATTATTAAGCGTTATAATATCGGCGTTATTGTTATAAATAAGGATCACGAAACAGCCGTAAAAGAACTAAAAGAATTGCTAAAAGATCCAGATATTTATTTAAGGTGCAGGAATGCTGCTGAGAAGGAATATAATATGGAGGATTCTTTATATTTATATCTGGCTATTTATAAAAGGATTTAATGCGGAACATGTTTATCGGCGCGCGAAATAAATTAAGAATTACAAAAGTTATTATTAAAAGAAATTAAAAATGCATAAGGTAGCGGCGGTTATCGTTTTATACAACCCTGATAACCTGATGATGGGTAATATAAACTCATATATAGATCAGGTGGATAAAATATATGCGATAGATAACTCGGAAAGAACAAACAATGATCTAGTTGAAAAAATTCGTTTGCTTGAAAAAGTCGAATACATATGCAGCAACTCGAATATTGGCATTGCCACCGCATTGAATATTGCTGCCGGAAAAGCATTAAACGAAGGCTTTGATTATCTTCTTACAATGGATCACGACAGCAATGCTTCTCAGGGTATGGTAGAAAAGCTGATGTCCATCATGGATTCTTCGGATAATATAGGTATCGTAGCAGCCGAACATATAGATCCTGATATACAGCAGAAGCCCAAAGCTGGGAAAGCCGATGAAGTACTTTATACTATGACAAGCGGCAATCTTGTAAATCTTGCAGCCTATAAAAGGGTCGGAGGATATCTGGATAAATTATTTATTGATCATGTCGATCACGAGTTCTGTTTAAGACTAAATAAACACGGATACAAAATTGTAAAAGTATCTGGTGCAATATTATATCATAAAGTCGGAAATGCATCTAGAAAGAAATTTTTCAGTCATTATTTATATCCCACTAACCACACTCCGGTCAGAATTTATTATAGAATGAGAAACCGTTTATATGTCGATAATTTATATAAGAAAATATTCCCTGAATATCTAAAAGAAGACAGAAGAAATATGAAACGGGAATTACTTGAAATTATTCTTTATGACAGTAACAAATTGAAAAAAGTAAAGATGATGCTGAAAGGCTACATTGATTATCGGAAAAAAAAATTTGGCAAGTTGTAAATACAGTTAATGACTTAGATTAAAACATTATATTTAGCAGTGAAAATTTATCATTTGGATCTATTTTTCACATATAATTGTATCTGAAAAAGTTTAAAAAGATTACAAAAGGTCTGTATTTTATATTTATTATTTGCTAAGTTGTAAAAAATCTACAAATGAATAACCCATTGGGGAGATTATGAAAGAATATTTCAAAATATTCTTATCACTTTTTATTTTATATCACTTTTCAGCAAATGCCCAACAATTTACTCTTGTAAATACTGATATTATACCTGCCCCGAACGGCGAAGTACAGTGGGGAGATTTTAATGATGACGGAAAACTAGATGTTTTAATCTCTGGATATCCTTATGGAGATTTTTCGCTGTTGATTCCTGGCTCTCCTGCCTTTATTTATAGAAACGATGGAAATAATAAATTTGTAAATATAAATGCTCCGATTGATTCATCAAGTTATGTGAAGTGGATTGATGTAAATAACGATAACTATCTCGACATTTTTTTAAGTGATGAAAAGGCAATTTATCTTAATCTTAAAGGAACATTCCAAAAGATTACTCTCCCAATTTCAAATAGAATCTTAAGCTATGATTGGGGTGATTATAATAATGATGAAGTACGTGGATATAGTTCAAATTTAATAAAAGGGGCAGTAATTAATGGCGTTGTATATGGTGACACAATAGTTACATCAGTAAAATTCCCCAATAATTTAACTCTTTCATATAAACTTTTTCAAAACTATCCCAATCCATTTAATCCAACCACAAAAATAAATTATTCAATTCCGCATTTAGAATATGTAACATTAAAGATATATGATATACTAGGCAGATTGGTAACAACTCTTGTCAAAGGAAAGAAACAAGCAGGCAACTATATTGCAGAATTTAACGGCGGTAATTTATCAAGTGGGGTTTATTTTTATAAAATCCGGGCAGGAAACTTTGTTAAAACTAAAAAATGCTTCTTTTGAATTAATGAAAATTAAAAATTTTAACATGAAATTACTCTCGTGATAGAATATGTTATAAATTCATTTAGAAAATATTACCAAAAGATATTAAAGTATTGAGGCGAACTATGAAAAAACTTTTGTTGAATCTTTTTTCAGAATTAATCCCGAAAATAAAGTATATAATACTATTCTCAATAATTTTAAGCACAATGATAAATGCTCAGTGGGTTAATACCGGTAGTATGGGGACCCAGGCATCCGTTGGCTCCATAGCAATAGAAGGTAAACTTATGTTTGCTTGTGTTAACGGCGGAATTTATTCATCAAAAAATTCGGGTGGCGATTGGAATAAAGCTGATATACCTTCTTTAGGAAATATGTTGCATTGTGTCTCAGTAAATGATTCTGTTGTAATTGCTGGTTCGGACGGGTCGGGAATTATTATTTCAACTGATTTTGGAATAACCTGGAACGAAGCAAATAACGGATTAGCTAATAAATACGTTCAATCCTTTCTTTTTGACGGTAATCAGATCTTCGCAGGTACATATGATGGGGTATTTATTTCAAGCGATGAAGGAAAGAATTGGGAAAGCCGGAATTCAGGCATTCAGAATTTTACTATTCAGTCTTTATTCAAAATGAATGGTATATTATACGCGGGGACCGGAAGTAAAGGAGTTTACATTTCAACGGATTCGGGCTCAAGCTGGAGTGCATCGAATAAAGGTATTGAAAATTCTTCAGTCACTTCGTTTGCTCAGCTCGGTTCAAATATTTTTATAGGTACCGATAACACTGGGATTTATTATACCAGCGACAACGGAAAAAATTGGTCTCAGAGCAAAACTAATTTACCCGATTCTCAGATTGAATCGCTTACTGTTTTAAAAGGAATTCTTTATGCAGGAACTTTCAATTTCTATGTTTATTCTTCATCAGATAATGGAATGACATGGCAGCCCTTCAGTAACGGTTTAAATGATCCTACTGTATTTGCGCTTGCAGCAAATGATAGCTGTATTTATGCAGGTACCATAAGCTTAGGGATATTTAAATTAAGTTACGGAAATACAACATGGCAGCCTGTTAACAAAGGATTTCCCGGTACTGTTGCTTATTGCTTAGCCGTAAAAGGCGATACAATTGTAGCCGGGACACAATTTGACGGCGTATTTATTAGCTTTAATTCAGGAGATACTTGGCTGCACAGGACTTCTAACCTTCCTAATACCTCTGATAATAATATAAATACAATCGCTATTCAGGATTCAATGGTATTTGTCGGGAGAGGAATGAGCGGCCTTTATTACTCGGATAATTGGGGATTGTCTTGGACTTCTGTTGATGCTGGCTTTTTTACAAATCAACAGGTAGTTGCTTTTACTGCAATTGGGGACCGATATTATGCAGGCTTATCGGAAGTCGGGATTTACCGATCTTTGGACAAAGGGAAATCCTGGAAATTATTTAATTCAAACTTGCCGGAAAATATTTACCCTGCAAAGTTTTACTGGTACGGCTCATATCTCTTCTTAGGACTTTATAATAGTCCAGCATATCCCGGGGGGTTATATCGCTTAGCACCTGGAGATAGTTCTTGGACAGAAATGAAACTTGGAATTAATAATCCTTCAATCAACGATATAGTATCCGGCCATGGACGTATTTTTGCAGCTACAAATAATGGTATCTTTTATTCTATTGATACCGGAAATACCTGGTATCATTTAAATCCAAATTTACCTTTTACCCACGTTAATAGTTTGACAATTATACCTAATAATGGCACCCTCATTTCTTCAAATGAATTGGGAGCTAGTGTATCCTATGATCTTGGTCATTCATGGATTTTAGAAAATCAAGGGTTTAGTAAAGGTTCATACCCGAATACGCTTGTTTTAAATAATAAATTTATATTTGCAACTACTAGCGAAGGAATAATGCGAAGATCGTTATCAGAATTAATTGGAACTGTCGGGATAAAAGAAGAAGACCATAATAATTTACCGGATAAATTTTCATTAGAACAAAATTATCCCAATCCATTTAATCCTTCAACTAAAATAGAATATTCAATTCCGCATTCTGAAAAAGTAACCATACAAATTTATAATATACTTGGGAAAAGAGTAGCAACTCTTGTAAATGAGGAAAAACCTGCCGGAAATTATGAAATTGTTTTTGATGGAAGTAATTTACCAAGCGGTGTTTATTTTTATCAAATACGTGCTGGTAGCTATATTGAAACAAGGAAAATGTTATTGCTAAAATGATGTGGGAATTAAAATGAAACTAAGATTTATTTTTCTATTTATTTTGGCCATGCTGTCATTTACATACGGACAACCGGTAGTTCCTTTATCTATCGGGAATAAGTGGATTTATAGTATTAACGGCAGTTTAAATAATTTGGGAATCTATGAGGTTGTCTCGGATACAATTATTTCAGGGCAGAAATTCAGCAAAATAAAATATACATCCGGTACCTATATAACATATGAATACTGGAGAGCCGATTCAAATCAGTTCTATATAAACAGTTCTCTTCCGTTTGCCTCAGGTGTAAAATATGACAGGGACTCAACAAAATGGAAAGCAGAAGATATAGAATCATCCGAAATGGATTTCCTGAATTTCAAAAATCAAAAAGTACAAAAAGCTTCTACTAATTACGTAATGATACAGCATATATGGTCATATACATTCACTACTGCAGAAAGTTTTGGATTAGTTGAAATTTACAGTGGATATACTGATGAGGTACAGGGATATAGTTCAAATACTACAGCTTTAATAAAAGGGGCATTAATAAATGGCGTTGTATATGGTGACACAACTATACCTCCGCCCCCACCACCGAAACCTGCAGCACCTAAATTAACTGCTATTGCGGGGAATAATCTTATTGAATTAAAATGGAGTAAATTTAAAGGTAATGATTTTAAGATGTACAATGTTTACAAAACCGACTACACCACGGATTCATTACTGAAAAGCATTACCGATATAAATGATACAACCATGATGATAGACGGTTTAACCAACGGCATAACATATTATTTTGAAGTGAACTCAGTCAACTTAAACGGTATTGCAAGTGATTTTTCCGATGTAGCCGGAGCAAAACCGGCTTTATATACACTTGTATCTAAAATGAGCGGGATTTTTACACCGGACTTCGATAACAACGGTTTTAATGGTATAATGAATCAACAAGGTTTAAATTTTGTA
The DNA here is from genome assembly GCA_964498065.1 of uncultured Ignavibacteriaceae bacterium. Taxonomy (GTDB): domain Bacteria; phylum Bacteroidota; class Ignavibacteria; order Ignavibacteriales; family Ignavibacteriaceae; genus FEN-1297. The sequence continues at coordinate 82,609 of CAZCFZ010000006.1, read as the reverse complement.
TTATACATAAATAAAGCAGGTACTTTTGTAAAAACAGATAGCTTTCCTGCATTGGAATATGGTAATATTAGCTGGGCAGATTACAATAATGACGGTTATTATGATATCATTTATTGCGGTGGTGATTACAATAATTATTACGGCGTATCAAAAATTTTAAAAAATAATTCTGGAATTTTTAGTGAAATCAATGCGGGTATTACCGGAGTGGCCGCTGGTTCAATAGACTGGGCAGATTATGATAACGACGGCGACTTAGATTTTATCTTAACAGGTGATCCGAGTGATCCCTATGATGTTATAACTGGTAATCCTAATGATCCATATAAACAAGTTACACAACTATACAGAAATGATGGGAATGATGTTTTTACTGAAGTTAAATCGGATTTTCCTGGAATTGTGGATGGTTCGGCTACTTGGGGTGATTATAATAATGACGGAAGTAATGACCTTTTATTATGCGGGCTTGATTTTATAAAAATTTATAAGAATGTTAAAGGAAATTTTAAAGAAGCATTTAGTTTTAAAGGGTATAACAATAGAGGTGCTTGGGGAGATTTTAATAACGATGGTCTCCTTGATTTTTGTGTAATCTCTACGGATACTTTTAGTGTTACTCAAAATAATGCAAAGTTAAAAGTATTTAAAAATAACGGTGATAATACATTTACCGAATATACCATTGCAACCTCACTCTTATATACAGAGATTAAGACACGTGATTATAATAATGACGGCAATCTAGATATTGTTATACCTGATGAAAATATTGTTTTCCAAAATAATGGTAACTTTAATTTTAAGAAGATTCCTTTGCCCGGGTCATCATTTGCAGACTATGATAATGATGGTGATCTTGATATAATGGGAAAAGGAGGTATTTTTAGAAATAATAAAATATTTACTGAAGGTTTTAATACAAGGGAAAATTTAAATCCTCCAATAAATTTATCTGCGGAAGTATCGCAAGACAGTTCAGTAAAATTTAGCTGGAATAGATCGGAATTAGGTGATACTTCCCAGGTGTTATCATATAACTTAAGAATTGGGACAACATCAAACGGAATAGATGTTTTGTCTCCAATGTCAAATCTGGTTACCGGTAAAAGATTGAAACTTTCAATTGGCAATGCAGGGTTTTTAACAACTAAAATAATTGATAATCTTCCGGAAGGCACATATTATTGGAGTGTACAATCGGTAGATAATAATTTTAATGCATCTGAATTTGCTGATGAGCAGAAAATAAAGGTTGACTACAGCAAGGTTGACTCAAGTAAGTTTGAAATACCAACTCAATTTGCAATATATCAGAATTACCCAAACCCTTTTAATCCGGCTACGGAAATAAAATATTCGATTCCTAAAACGGAAAACGTAACATTAAAAGTGTATGATATTTTGGGCAGGCAAATTGCAGCTCTCGTTAATGAAAAAAAATCAGCAGGTAATTATAAAGATGAGTTTAACGGGAGTAATTTTTCAAGTGGTGTATACTTTTATCAAATAAAAGCCGGCAATTATATTGAAACGAGAAAAATGTTATTATTAAAGTGATGAATATAAATGAAGGTATTTATGATAAAATTGCTGGAGTAGTAATACTATTCTGTCCTGAAAAAAATGTCATAAAAAATATTTTAACTTACCTCGATAAGATTAAACTCTTATATGTTATCGATAATTCCGAAAAAACTGCGGAATTTATCTTGAATTTTGTTAACAATTACCCAGGTAAGACAGAGTACATTTTCAATAGCGGAGGAAATCTGGGAGTTGCTACTGCATTGAATATGGCTTTGGATAAAGCACTGAAGGATGGATACGGTTATTTATTAACTATGGACCAGGACAGTCGCTTTGAACCCGGATCCCTGGAAAACCTGATCGATAGTATAGAGGATAAGGAAAAAATCGGAATCTATTCACCTTTTCATAAAAACAGGTTCTTTACAAATCCTCCGCAAAATGCAGGAATTGAAGAAGTATCCGACGTTATGACTTCCGGGAACATTTTAAATCTTTCAGTAATCAAAAAAATTGGTAAATTTAGAGATGATTATTTTATAGACTATGTGGATATTGAATTATGTCTTAGACTGCGGAAAAACGGCTTCAAAATAATAAGGGTGAATAATTCTTTTCTGGTTCACAACGAAGCCGACGTTAGTAAAAAAAAGTTTTTCGGTTTAACGGTTTATCCGCAGAACCATTCGGCTGTAAGATGGTATTATAAAATACGGAATTATCTGTATCTTAAGGAAGAATATAATAAGATATTTGAACAATATTTCGAAACCGAGAGCAAAAATGTCCGAAACAGTATTATTAAAGTATTATTATTCGAAAAACAGAAGATCAAAAAAATGAGAATGATACTAAAAGGATATATTCATTATCGAAAGCATATTAAAGGAAAACTCCCGCTCTGATATGATACTTTCTATTATTATAATTAATTATAATCTGAGTAATGAAGTTAGGAACTGCATAAATAGTCTGATCAGTGCTGCAAAGGGGCTTGATTATGAAATTATTCTTGTCGATAACCGCTCCAAAGACGAATCAATATTAAAAATCGCCGAAGAACTATCTCATGATCCGCAGATTAAATTTACCTTTTTTAGAACGGAAGAAAATATCGGATTCGGTAATGCCTGTAATCTTGCTGCGGGGAAAGCAGCCGGAGAATGGCTTTTTTTTCTAAATCCGGATACCGAAATTAATGAAAATATCTTCCCCGGAGTTATCAAAGAATTGGAAGATAATTATTTTGGTCGTGGGATAATCGGGCTGAATGTTAACGGCAATAAATATATGGATTATTCCGCCGGCCTGTTCCCTAATTTTTTGTTCGAAATTCTGAATGTGATTTTATTGGGAAGATATTTCGAGGCATTTTACATAAAATTAAAAAAATTATTTTCGGGGAATAAAAAACTAAAAGTCCATTGGGTGATGGGGGCAGCGCTTTTTATCAGAAGGAAATTATTCAGCGAAATTAACGGTTTCGATCCTGATTATTTCCTTTATTTCGAGGAAATGGATCTTTGTAAAAGGGTGAGGGACAAAGGTCTTCCTGTTACTTACCTTTCGAGTGTAAGAATAGATCATCTCGGCAGCGTAAGCTCAAAAAAGAATTATTACTTTTTTACTAAAATGTTCTATAAGGGTAAATTACTATTCTTAAAAAAACACTCCGCTTCATCAGCATTTTATTTTTATAAGTTTTTGTCTTTTTTGACTATTTTATCCCAAATAGTTTTCTGGCAGATAATGAAATTCAGCAATAAAGAAAAATCTGCCAGTAAAATTTCGGCGTTTGCGGAGGTTATGAAAAATCTGAATAATCCGGAAATAATTAATAATCTGCCTTATAAGACATGAAAATAGCTGTCAATCTTTTACCTTTCAGAAAAAAACTAGCCGGTGCAGGAAAGTATGCTCAAAAAATTGTTTGGGAACTATCCAGGATAGATTCAGTCAACGATTATTATCTTTTTATTACCAAAGAAGGAAAGGAAAATTTCGGAATCCCGGCATCGAATTTTCATTTTATTGACGCAAGATTTAATCCAAAATTTTTCTTATATAGAATATTATGGGAACAACTAATTTTCCCGTTTAAATTAATGAGATTAAAGCCCGACGCTGTATTTACACCGTCGGTTGCAATACCTTTATTATACAAAGGAAAATTTTTTACTACGGTTCATGATCTTGCATATAAGAAAAGCAAACATAAATATTCACTTATTCGCAGCATTTATATTTCGGCGGTAACAAAGTTAGCAATTAGGAAGTCGATTATCGTCTTTACGGTTTCAAATTTTTCCAAAAAAGAAATAGAAGATGGGTTCTCCGTCAAAGACAATAAGGTGATTGTTACATACAACGGTGTTGACGAAATATTTTTTAAAGATTACGATCCGGTTCAAATTAAGTTATTTAAGAAAAAATATAATTTGCCGGAAAATTTCATTCTTTATGTAGGAGCTATAGAACCGGGAAAAAACCTTGACAAACTTTTTACCGCTTTTTCGGAATCGATAAAATATTATAATTCAGATCTGAACCTTGCTTTGACCTCTTCAGTGGGGTGGAGAAATGAAAAATTAATAAACATGATTTATGAACTAAAGATTCAGGATAAAGTGATTTTTCTTCCCTATATTTCGGAGAAAGATTTGCCGCAGCTTTATAAAAGCTCAAAAATGCTCGTTTATTTATCAGCCTACGAGGGATTCGGCATACCTGTTTTGGAAGCCCTTGCTTCGGGAACTCCGGTTATTACCTCGAGGTCTGAGGCCATTATGGAATTTTCATATAAAGCGGTAGTCTCAATAAATCCCGAAAAGATCGACGAAGTTGTTGCCGGAATAATTAAAATCCTGACGGATAGCGAATTCGTTTCAGCTAAAGTAGAGGCAGGCAAAAAAGAAGCAGCAAAATTTACATGGTCGGATCCGGCGAATATTATTTACGAACAAATATCCCTATTGAATAAAATGTAGAAGAGTTTTAATGCAAAAAGTACCGGTAAGTATAATAATGCCTACATACAACAGGGCTCATTGGATAGGCACTGCGATAAAGAGTATTCAGAGACAAGTTTTTAATGACTGGGAGTTGCTTGTAATAGATAATCAATCGACCGATAATACCGAAGAAGTAGTGAACAATTTTATATCCGGAGACCGAAGAATAAAATATTTTAATATTCCTAAAAGTTCGCATCACGGACTTGGCGATTATTTAAATTACGGAATTAAAATGGCTGCCGGGGAATATATAGCCAGGTTAGATGACGATGATGAGTGGTATGATCCTGACAAATTAAAAAAACAAGTGAAGTTTTTGGATGAAAATCCGGATCATGTTATTGTAGGCGGCGGAGCTATTATGGTAGACGGTCAAAAAAAAGAAATGTATAGATTTTTTAAGAGAGAAACCGATGACGAAATCAGAAATAATGCATTATATGCATGCCCATTTATTCATATTACGGTTTTATACAGGAAAAAGGCGGCGGAAGAATGCGGCGGATACAGAAATTTAAGATTCGGAGAAGACTGGGAATTATGGCTTCGTTTGGGTAAAGTAGGTAAGTTTTATAACTTCAAGGAATATTTCAGTCTATATACAAATGCGGGGCAGAATTTTTCTATTAACAGTCAAAAACACGTAGGAACAACCATTTTAGGATTCATAAAAGAATATAGAAAAGATTATCCCAATTACAGAAAGGCTTTTTTCCTGAATTTTATGCAGTATTTATATTCTTTTTTCCCTTCGTTCATAAAGGACAGAACTCAGAATTTTCTGTTTTATATTAAAAGAAATTACTTCTGATCCTGTTTTTATGGCCTACATGTAAGGCATTTTGTCGTTATTTTGGTTATAAGAATATTTATTTTTAATTATATTTATCCTGCAAGTATTAACAATTTTAAAGTAAAAATGAAAAACATTTTCACTGTTGATGTTGAAGATTGGTTTTGCGCTTATAATCTTAATATTAACATCAAGGATTGGGATGAACAGGAACTTCATGTTGTTCAAAATACAGAAAAAATATTACGCTTACTATCAAAACATAAAGTAACGGCAACATTTTTTACTCTCGGCTGGATTGCGGAAAAAGTGCCTGATCTCATAAAAGAAATTGAAGCCGACGGCCATGAAATAGCAACTCATGGTTATTCTCATAAACTTTTAACCAAAATGAACCCAGAAGAGTTTAATAAAGATTTACAAAAAGCTTTAGTAACCATCGGATCGATAGTAAATAATCCTGTTTTGGGTTTCAGAGCACCCTCTTTCACTATTACAAAAAACACTTCGTGGGCATTGCCAATACTTAAGGAATCCGGTATACATTATGACTCATCGATATATCCTATTGGATTTCATCCGGATTATGGTATTGTAAACTCGAAGTTAGATATCCATCAACTAGACGGTATTACTGAGGTACCGCTGAGCGTTGCAGAAATTCTCGGTAAAAAAATACCCTGTAGCGGCGGAGCTTATTTCAGGCTCTTTCCATATTACATATTTAAAAAACTGATTGAAATTTGCAATGGCCAGGGAAGAAAAGTCGTATTTTATATACATCCGTGGGAAGTTGATCCAAACCAGCCCAAGCAAAACCTTTCTTTTTCTAAAAGCATTAGGCATTATACTAATTTAAGTTTGACGGAAAACAGACTGGATAAATTATTATCACAATTTGAATTCCAAACAATCAAGGAGGCATTGAGTTTATGAACGGTGAATTAGAAATACAAAAGAAATATTGGGATAAAGAAGTTCAAACCTTCGATTCAATTTATACTCACGGGAAAAGCGGATTTTCTAATTGGCTTGATAAAAAATTCAGATGGGATATGTATGCCCGGTTTCAATATACTATCGAAAATAGTAAACCCATAAACGGCAAAACATTTCTGGACGTAGGATGCGGTACTGGCCTTTATTCCATGGAATTTGTAAAAAACGGAGCTGCCGAAGTTACCGGAATCGATATTGCCGGCAATATGGTTCAAGTATGCAAAGAAAGGGCTGATAAAGAGAATGTAAACAGCCGTTGTAATTTTTTAGTAGGTGATCTTTTAACTTTTAATTCGGATCAAAAATTCGACGTTATTATAGGAATCGGATTATTCGATTATATAAGCGAGCCTTTTGATGTTATTAAAAAGATGCACGATTATTCTAAAGATAGGGTTATTTTCAGCTTCCCGCGATCTTTTACTTGGAGAGCTTTTGCTAGGAAAATTAGACTTTCTTTACGGGGATGCCCGGTTTATTTTTATTCGGAAAAACAACTAGATGAGATAATTAAAAAAGCCGGATTTAAAAGGTACACGTCTGAGATATTAGGTCAACTCATTTGTATTACTGCATATGTAAATGAATAATTTCTTAAGGTATTGTATATTTGATTTTAGTGAAGTTGATTCTTAAACTCAAAGTTAAAAAATTAATACTTTATGAGTAAATCTACTGAGAAAATACTTGTACTTATTATTGATTTTTTCACAATTAATTTTGCCTGGATTATATATTATCAGCTTAGGGTAAGATCGGGCTGGTTTGAACTACTTTCCATGCCCGAATTTCTTGTCCCTATGTTTGTCATTTACTTTTACTGGTTAATTATATTTACTTTTGTTGGAATGTACCGAACCTGGTTTGCAGAATCACGTTTGGATGAGCTTTCAACATTATTTAAAGCATCCTTTGTCGGAATTTTCATTTTATTTTTTTTAATTTTTATAGATGACTACATTAATGGTGTTGGCTCGGCTACCCGTATACTTATATTTATTTATTGGGGATTATTACTTACTCTTGTTGGTATAGGCAGGCTTTTTATAAGAAATTTTCAACGTAGTCTTTTAATTAAGGGTGTTGGAAGGAAAAATGCTTTAGTTGTAGGTTTTAATCCTAAAGCTCATGAAGTGTATGAACAGGTTAAAGAGCATCCGGCACTTGGTCTAGACATAGTGGGCTACGTTTCGGTCAGGGATTTAACTCAAAACATAAATTATAATGGCACTAAAGTTCTGGGGAAGATTTCAAATCTGCCGCAAATAATTGATGAATATGGCGCAAGGGAAATAATAATTGCGCTGGAGAAAGAAGACAGAGACGAATTAGTGGGAATAATTGCTACATGCGAACCAAAAAATGTCGGTCTCAAGATCGTTCCGGATTTATATGAAATATTAAGCGGTCAGGCTAAAACATCTCAATTGTATGGAATTCCTCTCATTGATGTAATGCCCCAGCTGATGCCTGAATGGGAAAAAAAATTAAAAAGGTTACTGGATATCATTGTCTCATTGCTTATTCTTATTGTGACTTTGCCCGTTAATTTAATAACTGCAGTTGCTATTAAAATCGACAGCGAAGGCAGTATCTTTTTCAAACAGGAAAGATGTGGGATTAACGGAAAAATTTTTAAAATATACAAATTTCGTTCGATGAAAAAAGATGCTGAAAAAACTACCGGGCCTGTCTGGTCTCAAAAGGATGACCCCAGGATTACAAGGGTTGGGAAATTTATTAGAAAGGTTCGTATAGACGAAATTCCTCAAATGATAAATGTTTTAAATGGAGAAATGAGTATTATCGGACCGCGACCTGAACGGCCGTTTTTCGTCGAGAAACTTTCACAGCAGATCCCGTATTATAAAAGAAGACTTAAAGTTCGTCCCGGCATAACCGGCTGGGCACAAGTAAAACACAAATATGATGAAACTATTGAAGATGTTAAAATAAAACTTCGATATGATTTGTTTTATATAGAAAACATGTCTTTAAGGATGGACTTTAAAATTTTATTTAGAACAATTTTTGTCGTATTATTGGGAAAAGGGCATTACGACTGATACTATCTGCGGCATAGGGCAAAAGCTGAACGTTAAAAGTAAGGCGCAAATCGCTATAAGCAAAGAATATAGCACAAACATAAAGAACTTGATGGTGTTCAATATAACACTATACTTTTAGTATCATGCAATTTAAAAACAAAATTATAGTTGTATATGAATGAAAAAAGCTTAATAATAATTCCGACATATAACGAACTGGAGAATATTCAGCTTCTCATTCCGGATATATTGGGAAGATATAAAAACAATATTGATATTCTGGTAGTTGATGATAACTCGCCTGACGAAACGGGAAATTTTATTGAGGAGTTAGGTAAAACCAATGACAAAGTAAAACTGCTTCGCAGGGAGAAAAAAATGGGCCTGGGAACTGCGTATGTTGCAGGTTTCAAGTACGCTTTAAAGAATAATTATAACTATATATTTGAAATGGATGCAGATTATTCTCATGATCCTAAAGAGATTAAGAATTTTCTTAAATCGATTAAGGAATGTGATTTGGTTTTAGGAAGCAGGTATGTTAAAGGAGTTAATGTTGTAAACTGGCCGATGAGAAGATTGATATTAAGCTACTTTGCAAATATCTATACACGTTTTATTACGGGCATGCCGATTAGAGATGCTACCGGAGGGTTCAAATGTTTTAAACGGGAAGTCTTAGAATCGATTGATTTGGATAATATTAAGTCAAATGGTTATGCTTTTCAAATTGAAATGACTTATAAAGCATGGAAAAAAGGTTTTAAAATAGGAGAGATACCGATTATCTTTATTGACCGTACAGTGGGATCATCTAAAATGTCGAGAAAAATTGTTAGAGAAGCAATTTTTATGGTTTGGAAATTAAGAATTAGAAGTTTATTCGGATTTAATTAATAGGTATGCAATTAGATTTATCCATCATAATTGTAAATTATAATGTTAAAGAGTTTCTGCAGAATCTTATCCATTCGATATTTAAATCCGCGTTAAACATTTCCTATGAGATAATAATTATTGATAATGCATCCGATGACGGCAGTGTTGAATTTATTAAAGACAAATTTCCGGAAGTTAAATTAATCTCAAACGAAAAAAATATAGGCTTTAGCAAAGCAAATAATCTCGGATTAAAAATTGCGCATGGAAAATATTTACTTTTATTAAATCCTGATGCGCTGCTTCGTGAAGATACTCTCCAAAAAATGATGGAATTTTTTAGAAACACACCTGATGCCGGTTTGGCTGGATGTAAGATTCTCAATCCCGACGGCTCACTTCAATTGGCTTGCAGACGAAGTTTCCCCGGACCCTGGACTTCTTTTTGCAAAGTGACAGGTCTTAGCTCCATGTTTCCTAGAAGCAGAATTTTTGCTAGTTATAACCTTACTTACCTGGATGAAAATCAATCCTATGAAGTTGATGCGATTTCCGGCTCATTCATGATGATGAAAAGGGAAGTTTATGAGAAAGTCGGTGGATTTGATGAGGAATTTTTTATGTATGGAGAAGACCTGGATCTATGTTACAGGATTCAAAAAGCAGGGTATAAAGTTTACTATGTACATGATACCCAGATAATTCATTACAAAGGAGAAAGTACAAAGAGAAGCAGCTTTGATGAAACAAAAGTTTTTTACAATGCTATGAATCTTTTTGTTAAAAAACATTTGTCGGGATCATTCTTAGTTGAGATAATTCTTCTTTCTGCAATTACTATTAGAAAATTTTTTGCATTCATTGGAAAAAGAAAATTAATACTCGCTTCTATCCTTATAGATTTTTTCTTCTTCGATCTATCGCTTTTTTTCGCTAATATTTTATATGGAAAGATATCTAACTGGCATGGCTTTCCGACTTATAGTTTCCCAGTTATTTATACTATGCCGGCACTAATTCATATAATTGTTTCCAGTATTTCGGGTATTTATAAAAAAGATACCCTGCCAGTTATAAAAAACTTCCTTACTATTTCAATTAGTTTTGTTATTGTGTCAACATTAACTTTTTTCTTTAAACAATATGCTTTCAGCAGAGCTGCAATCATTATTACCTATATAATATTATTTTTAGCCCTTATTTCTTGGAGAATTATTCTTAAAATCGTTTTTAAGATTGGATTAAATGCTGAAAATTTAGAACATAAAAAAACAATCATAGTAGGAATAAATTCTCCTTCCATAAAGATTGCAAATAAATTAAAGCTAATTCATTCGGATGCTCGTTTAATTTCAGGATTAATTAGCCAAACAAACAAAGAAGTTGGTAATATAATCGAAGGATTTGAGGTAATCGGCACAATTGATAATATTAGGAAAGTAATTAATGAAAGAAAAATAAATGAAGTAATAGTCTCTTCGGAAGAATTATCCTATCATCAAATAATGGCAATAGTGGCTAGTTGTCAAAATGAAAATGCAGAATTTAAGTTAATTGGTAATAATTTGGATTTCCTTGTCGGTAAAACAGCAGTTTCAGTAATGCAAGACATTCCTTTAATTGAAATTAGTTATAATATTTCCAAACCTATGTCAAGACTTGTAAAGAGATCATTTGATAGTGTGCTTGCTTCATTAGTTTTGTTTTTTATTTATCCTTTCATATATTTGATTTCAAAACTGAATAAAAAGCAAACAGAATTTAAAAAATTTATATTAAAAGTTCCTTCTGTATTTACCGGTAAATTAAGTTTCGTTGGTCCTAAAGAATTAAAAAATTCTAATAGCTTATTTCTTGGAAAGATAGGATTGACCGGCCTTTGGTATATTGAAGGTAAAGAAGGCGCTAATACCGAAAATCTCGATATTTTTTATGCAAAAAATCAAACCATATGGCTTGATTTGGAAATTTTAGGAAAGACACTTAACAAAATGTTAGGCGGTTAATTAAGTATGGCAAAAACAATTTTAGACTTTGAAAAACCTATTGCAGAACTTGAAGCAAAGCTTGAAGAAATGAAAAGACTATCCGACAAAATGGATATTGGAAATGAAATAAATAAAATTGAAGAAAAAGTAAAACAATTAAAAGAGGGAATTTATAAAGATCTTACAAGATGGCAGCGCGTTCAACTTGCAAGACACCCCGACCGGCCATATACATTAGATTACATTTATTTAATTACAAATAACTTTGTCGAACTTCACGGGGATAGAGGTTATAAGGATGATAAAGCTATTGTAGGCGGTTTTGCCTCCATTGATGAATATAAGGTTATGATTATAGGACATCAGAAAGGAAGGGATACAAAAACCAACTTATTTAGAAATTTCGGTATGGCAAATCCTGAGGGTTATAGGAAAGCTTTAAGATTAATGAAGCTTGCGGAAAAATTCGGTAAACCGATTATAACAATGATCGATACTCCCGGTGCATATCCCGGATTGGAAGCCGAAGAACGGGGCCAGGCAGAAGCTATTGCAAAAAATCTTTTTGAAATGAGCAGATTAAAAGTTCCTATTATTGTGGTTATAATCGGTGAAGGTGCCAGCGGAGGCGCTTTGGGAATTGGTGTCGGCGATAGAATTTTAATGCTTGAAAATTGCTGGTATTCGGTAATTAGTCCGGAATCCTGCTCAAGTATTTTGTGGAGAAGCTGGGATTATAAAGAACAGGCAGCAGAAGCGTTAAGACTTACGGCACAGGATCTTTTCGAACAAAAATTAATTGACAGAATAGTTTCCGAACCGATGGGAGGCGCGCATAAAGATCATGAGGAAGCTGCAAAAATATTGAAAACCGCTTTGAAAGAAGAATTAGAACAAATAATTAAAATAAAACCGGACAAACTAATAGATAACAGGCTTGAAAAATTCGGTAAAATGGGTTCTTTTATAGAATAGTATAAAATTTAGATTTAATAAGTTGAAATCATGTTAACACAGTATATTAAAAAAGCAATGAAACATGCTTACTATGAAATATTGAATGATGATCATTCATATTACGGTGAAATACGAGAGTGCCCTGGAGTGTATGCAAATGCGAAAACTTTAGAAGAATGCAGGGATGAATTAGAGCAAGTGTTGGAAGAATGGATATTATTTCGTATTTATAAAAATCTTCCCGTTCCAACAGTTGACGGTATTGAGATTAAAGTTAAAAAAGAAACTGCTGTCTAATGCCGCCATTTGGTCCTATTAAGCAAAAAGAATTAGTGAAGTATTTAAAATTATTAGGTTTTGATGGTCCTTATTCAGGCGGTAAACATCCTTTCATGATAAAAAAGAACTTAACTATTACTATTCCAAATCCTCATAGAAATGAAATTGGAAAAGAATTATTATCAAGGATTCTAAGACAGGCAAATATATCCAAAGAAGTGTGGGAAAAGATTTAGTATAAAAGAAATTGCAAATACTTTTTACACCAGATCTTTCAAGTATAAAATTACTGCTTGGGTAAAGAACTTTATAAATAAAATTTTCTCTTAACCTGCCTTTTAATAAATTTGTACATTAAATTTTAAATCGTAATTAGTGCCATGTTAAGTTATAGGACAGAAATACGTGTAAGGTATGCCGATACCGATCAGATGCAGTTTGTTTATAACGGAAAATACCTGGAATATTTTGAAGTGGGAAGAACAGAAATGCTCAGAGAAAACGGATTGCCGTATAGCTTAATAGAAAAGAACGGTTATCAGCTCCCTGTCCTCGAATCATATGCTAAATATATCAGCCCGGCTTATTATGATGACTTGCTGATCATCGAATCATTTGTTAAAGATTATCCGACACTTAGAATTCATATAGATTATAATATTTATAGAAAAGAAGATAATAATTTAGTTTCCGAAGGCTTTACGGAACATGTTTTTATAAAAAAAGATTCAAAGAGACCTGTTAGGCCCCCAAGCTTTTTCATTGAAGCAATGAAACCTTTTTACAAGGAGAAAAAATGATAGACACTCAATTAAAAAATATCATTGAAAATGCATTACAAGAAGATATAGGTAAGGGTGATATTACTACTTCTGCAATAATTACAAAAACCACAAACGGCCTAGCGGAATTTCGCGTAAAACAAAATGGAATAGCAGCAGGTCTCGATATTCTTGAAATCCTATATAATATTTTTGATCCGGAACTAAAATTTAAAAAAAATAAAAACGACGGAGCGAAGATATTAGCCGGACAGGTAATTGCAACTGTAGAAGGGAATATAGCTTCTATTCTTACAACAGAAAGAACAGCTTTAAATTTTCTACAAAGGATGAGCGGCATTGCAACATATGCTAACGAATTTGCCGGTAAGATTAAACATACTAAAGCAAAAATACTGGATACTAGAAAAACAGCGCCGGGACTTCGTTACATTGATAAATTAGCAGTTAAAATCGGCGGCTGCGAAAATCATCGTATAGGGTTGTATGATATGTTTTTAATTAAGGATAACCATATTATTGCAGCCGGTTCAATAACTAAATCTGTTAATGCCTGTAAGAAGTTTAGAAAGGCGAACAAAGCTAATTTTAAAATTGAAGTTGAAACCGCAAACTTGGAACAAGTAACCGAAGCTTTAAAATGCAATGTGGATTTTATTATGCTTGATAATTTTAACCTAACAGAAATGAAAAAAGCTGTTGACCTTATTAACGGAAAGTGCAAGACTGAAGCATCCGGCGGGATAGATTTAAATACTGTAAAACAAATTGCGGAAACCGGAGTAGACTTTATTTCTGTCGGAGCACTAACGCATAGTGTAAAAGCCCTGGATATTTCATTGGAAATATTTGTTCAAAAATAACTTTCATTTGAGAAAGATGATTTTTAGATAATATGATGTTCGATAAATTAAAACAGCTTACAAAAGATACGGCAATTTATGGAATAAGTACCATTGTCGGAAGATTTCTTACGTTTCTCTTAGTCCCTTTTTACACCAACGTATTTACAACAAGAGATTTCGGTGTCTATTCAAACCTCTATATCTTTATAGCTGTATTTAATGTTGTATTGGTTTACGGTATGGATGCTGCTTTTCTTAAGTTTGCGTCTGTACCAGTTATAGGAGATGATAAAGATAACTTTTCAACTCCGTTTCTTTCTGTTTTCAGTATTGCAGTTTTAGTAACATGCGTTTTAATGCTGCTGAAAGCGCCGATATATTGGATACTGGATGTTCCTTCGGATTTTTATTATTTAATGTACTTTGCATGCTCTATACTTTTTTTTGATGCAATTTGTGTCCTGCCTTTTATTAAACTCCGCCTTGAACATAAAGCAAAAAAGTTTGCAGCATTTAAGATAATTAATATAGTAGTAAATGTTTTCCTGAATTTGTTTTTAATTTTGAAACTAAAATGGGGAATTGAAGCAGTATTTGTTAGTAATCTCGCAGCATCAATCGTATCGTTTTTATTATTATTTCCCTCGATTGTAAAAAGCTTCAGATTTAAAATTAATAAAACACTTCTAAAGCGTTTGCTCAAATTCGGTCTTCCTTATTTTCCCGCGGGTTTAGCGGCAATGCTGATTCAGGGAGTTGATAGACCTATTCTTACGCATTTAACCAATCTTAGTACTTCCGGATTATACAGCGCAAACTATAAGCTCGGTATTTTTATGCTTTTGTTTGTTAATATGTTTCAATATGCCTGGCAGCCTTTCTTTTTGCAGAATGCTCAGGAAAAAAATGCAAAGGAAATTTTTTCTAAAGTTCTAACTTATTTTACATTAGCAGCAAGCATTATTCTTATCGTACTTTCGTTATTCATATCCGACTTGGCAAAAATCCATATTTTGGGACACTCCGTTATAGGCAAAGAATATCTTAGCGGGCTGAATATTGTCCCGGTTATTCTTTTTGCATACATGTTTAACGGCCTATACCAGGTTTTTATAGCAGGTATTTATATAAAGGAAAAAAGTCTTTACGTGCCGATGATGACCGGATTGGGCGCTGCAGTAAATATTGTATTATGTTTTGTTTTAATTCCGATTCTTAATATTACCGGTGCGGCCCTGGCTACACTGGCAGCGTATATAGTAATGTCTTCCGGGTATTATATTGTTACTCAAAAAATTTATCATATTAATTATGAATATGCGAAGGTCGGGAAAATATTTATTTCTGTTTCAATTGTAGGAATAATATATTACGTACAATTATTCGGCGGATATATTTCATTGCTTAATAAGTTTTTAATGCTTCTTTTATTTTTTATGCTTCTGGGAATTTTTAATATCGGAAAAGAAGAGATTAAATTTTTAAGAAACAGGTTTTTATCTCCCAAAACAAAAAGTTAATAATTTTAAAGCACCAGATGATAGAACAAATTACTTTAAAAATAAAAAGATTGAAAAATAAATTTGATGATATTCCTCTGCCGTCATATTCAACCGAAGGCAGTTCGGGAATGGATATTAGAGCTGCTGTCGAAGGTGAATTGTTCATAGAACCGGGGCAGGTAGCTTTAGTACCGACAAACCTTTCTGTTGAAATTCCTGCCGGCTATGAAATTCAAGTTAGGCCTCGAAGCGGATTGGCGGCAAAATTTGGTATCGGCGTATTAAATTCTCCCGGAACAATTGATTCCGATTACCGCGGAGAAATTAAAATAATTTTAATAAACTTCAGCAAAGAAAAATTTAAAATTTGCCGCGGAGATAGAATTGCACAAATTGTAGTATCAAAAGTTTACATCGGCAATATAATAGAATCTGATGATTTAAATTCAAGTTCAAGAGGCCCCGGCGGTTTTGGCCATACGGGGCAAAAATAATTTTATGATCTGGAATAAATATTGAAATTAATAATTTGTAATTAGATGACATTTTTTTTTAAACTTCAATCACTCATTAAAAACTTTTCTGAGAAAATTTTTATTTTGTTCTTGAGCTAGTTAGGAAAAACTTTCATGTCGGATTTCATTCACTTACATAATCATACACATTACAGTTTACAAGACGGGGCATGCACAGTTGACAGCCTTGTTCAGGCAGCTAAAAAAAACAATATGAAATCTGTTGCACTGACAGATCACGGGGTAATGTACGGAATTGCCGAATTTTATAAAAAAGCAAAAAAAGAAGGAATTAAGCCGATTGTAGGTATGGAAGCCTATATCGTATCGGAGGGAAGCAGATTTGACAAGGGGAAAGGTGAAGAAAGCAACGGCAGGAAAAGATCGAAGCACTACAACCATTTGATCTTATTAGCAAAGGATAAACAAGGGTATAAAAATCTTTCCAAGCTTTCTACGCTGGGTCATACCGAAGGTTTTTATTATAAGCCTCGAATTGATTTGGAACTATTAAGAAAATATAGAGACGGATTAATTTGTACCTCGGCATGTATCGGCGGGATTATTTCACCTCATTTAATAAATAATGATTATGATAAAGCTCGAGAAATTGCAAAGATTTATAAAAATATTTTTGAAGAAGATTTTTACCTTGAGATTCAAGACCATAATATAGAAAAAGAAAAACCGGTTCTTGAAGGTATGCCGAAGCTTTCGAAAGAATTGGGAATAAAATTAGTTGCGACAAACGACTGCCATTATATTGAACCGGATCATGCAATACCGCACAATATTCTACTGCTCTTATCTGATAAAAACGGTGCCGATTACAGGCAGTTAAGATACGGTACGGACCAGGTATATTTTAAATCTTCAGATGAAATGGTAAAGCTTTTCAAAGGTTATAAAGGAGCTGTTGAAAATACATTTGAAATAGATTCCAAAATAGATCTTAATTTGGATTTTGAAGGTCATCTTTTCCCCGTCTTTCCTATACCGGAAGATTCTCCTGCTAAAACTTTGGAAGAATATTTTGAATTATTAGCTGTTGAAGGTCTACATAAAAAAATAAAAGATATTACATCTGAAGTTGAAGAGCGTTTCAACTATGAAATCGATACAATTAAAAAAATGGGTTTTGCCGGTTATTTCCTTATTGTACAGGATTTTATTAATTCATCAAAAAAAATGGATATCCCGGTTGGTCCCGGAAGAGGCAGTGCTGCAGGCAGTTTGGTTGCGTATGCATTGGGAATTACAAATATAAATCCGTTAAAATATAATCTTCTTTTTGAACGTTTCCTTAATCCGGCAAGGAAATCAATGCCTGATATTGACGTTGATTTTGCGGATGATAAAAGAGGAGAAGTTATAGATTATGTTCGTCAAAAATACGGCACTCAATGTGTAAGCCAAATAATTACCTTTAACAGGCTTTCTTCCAAAGCCGTTATTAGAGATGTTGCACGCGTATTAAAAATACCGATACCGACTGTCAATAAAATTACAAAATACATTCCTTCAAAATTCGGAAAGGTTTTTTCAATAGATCATGCTATTAAAGAAGTACCGGAATTAAGGTGGCTTCAAAATCCTAAAGAACCTGAAATACAAAACCTCATCAAGTATGCAAAGGTTCTTGAAGGTATGAATCGTAATTCTTCAAAGCATGCTGCCGGTGTTGTAATTACACCTGATGATGTTAGTAATTATGTTCCGTTAGCAAGTGCAGTTGCTCAGACAGATATTGTTACACAATTCAATATGAAGGAAATTGAAAATGCCGGGCTGCTTAAGATGGATTTTCTCGGACTTCGTACTTTAACAATTATTCGCGATGCACTCGAGTTAATTAATAAGAACCATAATGTTAAAGTTGATATAGATAACGTACCGCTGGATGATGAAAGAACTTTCCAGCTTTTTTCAAAAGGTCAAACTACAGGCGTATTTCAGTTTGAATCCGGCCCGATGAGAGAGTATTTGAAAAAGCTAAAACCCACAAGTTTGAGCGATCTCTCGGCAATGAATGCTTTATACCGTCCCGGTCCGATGGAATTTATTGACGATTTTATAGACAGGAAATTCGGAGTTAAATCAGTTGAATATCTTCATCCTATATTAGAACCGATATTAAAAGAAACATACGGTATAATAGTATATCAGGAACAGGTAATTCAAATTGCAAATAAAGTAGGCGGAATGAGTTTAGCCGAAGCTGATATTTTGCGCAGAGCAATGGGCAAGAAAGATTTAGCTGCTATGGCCGAACAAAAGGAGAAATTTATTGAAGGTGCAGTAAAAAATAATATTTCTAAAAAAATTGCGGTAGAGATTTTTGATGCAATTGATAAATTTGCAAATTACGGTTTTAACAAAAGCCACTCGGTTGCGTATAGCTATGTTGCATATCAAACTGCATATCTTAAAGCTTATTATACTGCAGAGTTTTTAGCGGCGAACCTGACTAATGAATTCGGTAATAAGAATAAAGTTACAAATTTTCTCGAAGACTGCAGAAAACTGAAAATCGAAGTTCTTCCGCCGGATGTAAATAGTCCGTCGGTTTATTTTGATGTGGAAAATGGAAAAATTAGATTCGGAATGTCGGCAATAAAAAATGTAGGTATATCCGCAGTAGAAGAAATTATATCTGCAGGAAATACTCTTGGGAGAAACTTTACCAGTATATTTGATTTTTGTTCAAACGTTGATACAAGGATAGTTAATAAAAGAACACTTGAAGGATTGGTTTTAGCCGGTGCTTTTGATTCAATTACAAACAACAGAGCACAAATGTTTGAGGCTGTTGAAGCTGCATTAGAATTCGGGCACAAGGCGCGTAATTCAACATTAGTTGCTGAGAATAGTCTATTCGGGGGAATGGAAGAAGATTTTAAAATTTCAGAACCGGAATTGCCTGATATCAAACCCTGGTCTTATGAAGAAAGATTGGCAAAAGAAAGAGAAGTTACCGGTTTTTACATTACCGGCCATCCGTTAAATAAATTTGAATTTGAATATAAAAATTTTGCTTCTATCCACTTAGGAGAAACGGAAGAACTTGAAGAAGCCGACGACCTGGTAAAAGCTTGCTGTGTTATTACATCGCTTAAAACCAAAATAGACAAATCCGAAAGGACCATGGCGTTTTTAACTTTAGATGATTTTTCCGGTTCCTGCGAAGCATTGATGTTTTCTAAAATTTACGAAAAGTGCGGGCCTTACCTTAACGAAGAAAGATGTGTGTTTATAGTAGGCCGGCCGGAAAGCAGCGGTGATGCAATAAAGCTGCATATAGAAGATGCTTTTCCCCTTGAAGAGGCCAGGGAAAAGTTTATTCAGAGTATTAAAATCATATTTAACAAAGATAAGTTTCCGGTTGAAAAAATTTCCGAATTAAAAAATATTTTAAAGTTATACAAAGGTAATATCCCTTTATATTTGCATATTGAAGGTGAAGGTACTTCTCCGCGATTATTTTTCCTTAGGGACTTTCTGATTAATCCATCTAATAAGTTTTTAAATTCGGTTACAAATTTATTAGGTGAGGATTCAATTTCTATTAAGGAAAAATAATTGTAATAGTCTAAAATAATTGTAAATAACAATTCAATTATTTTATAAATATTTAAAAACATAAATTTTTTAATCAGGCTGGTATCTAAATTGAGCTTATTTAAATACAATTTTTTCGCCTTCTGTTAGCAGCATTTATAAAAAAGTAAAGTTGTATAGCAAGCATCAATTTTGTAATTTTCAGCCCTTAATTTAAAAAGAGCTAAAGGATGAATAAGATATGAACAGGGAAGAAAAAAAAGATTATTGGGCGCTAATACTTGGAGCATCCTCTGGTTTTGGAGCTGCTTCAGCTATTAAATTGGCGGAAGACGGATATAATATTTTCGGGATTCATCTTGATCGTCAGGCTACTATGCCTAATGTAGAAAACATTAAAAAACACATTGAATCTTTTGGTTCTAAATGTATATTTTTTAATGTTAATGCAGCTGATGCCGTAAAAAGAAGCGAAATAATTGCCGAAATAAAATCGATAGCAAATGGATCTGCTATAATTAAAGTTCTTATTCATTCGCTTGCCTTCGGGTCATTAAAACCATTTGTTTCCTCCAACAAAAATGAGTCTATTACCAAAGCACAAATGGAAATGACACTTGATGTAATGGCTCATTCTCTTGTTTATTGGGTTCAAGATCTCGTACTTCACGGATTATTTGCAAATAAAGGAAGAATTTTTGCAATGACAAGTTCCGGCGGCCATAGTGCAATTCCATATTACGGCGCGGTTTCTGCTGCTAAAGCGGCTCTTGAATCTCATATCCGTCAGTTATCAACCGAATTAGGCGAACTGGAAATCTCTGCTAATGCAATTATGGCCGGTGTTACAGATACACCTGCATTAAAAAAGATTCCGGGAAACATTCCAATGATAGAAGTAGCAAAAAGAAAAAATCCGAGGAAAAGACTAACTTCCCCTGAAGATGTTGCTAAAGTAATTTCATTACTTTGCCGTGACGGAGGAGAATGGATATCGGGCGGATTAATTCATGCAGACGGCGGGGAAGATGTTATAAGCTTTGTGGGTCAAGGAGAATCTGAAGACAAAACTATTATAAAAATTTAACAAAAGGAATGAGATGAAACCTATTACACTATCAGACGATAATTTTGAAACAGAGGTAATTAAATCGGATAAACCGGTATTAATAGATTTTTGGGCAGTTTGGTGCGGGCCTTGCAGAATGATTGCCCCTATTGTTGAAGAATTAGCTTCCGAATATGAAGGGAAAATAAAAGTCGGAAAGCTGGATGTAGATGAGAATCAACAAACATCTATAAAGTTTGGCGTTAGAAGTATACCTACCTTATTAATTTTTAAAGACGGCAAATTAAAAGATACGATTATAGGAGCTGTTCCGAAAAATCATATCGTTCAAAAACTGAATGCTGTTATTTAATACTTGATTCTTTAATTATCAATTTTTGTTTTCTTGTTTAAATCATTGGAGTTAAATGAAAAAGATTATTGTAACCGATGCTGTAGATAAAAAATGTGTGGCTATTTTGGAGAATGCAGGTTTTGAAGTAACATACAAACCCGGTATGCCTAAAGAAGAAATTAAAAATGTAATTAATAATTATAACGGATTAATTGTTAGAAGCGATACTCAAGTTACACCCGACCTGATTGATTTGATGGATAATATGGAAGTGATCGGAAGAGCAGGCGCAGGAGTAGATAATATAAATATAGAAGCAGCTACTAGAAAAGGTATAATTGTAATGAATACTCCCGGCGGAAATACTGTTTCTACCGCCGAACATACTATGGCTTTAATACTTTCTATGTGTAGAAATGTTCCGCAGGCAAACCAGTCTTTGCGCTCCGGTAAATGGGAAAGAAAAAAATTTAAAGGCACAGAATTGCATGGCAAAACTATCGGTATAATCGGACTGGGAAAAGTGGGACGAGAGGTTGCCGCCAGATCTAAGGCATTCGGAATGGCGGCTATCGGTTATGATCCGGTACTTTCGGCTGAAGTAGCATTAAAGCTGGGTGCAAATTTAGTTGATCTTGATACATTGTTTAAGCAATCGGATATAATTACGGTGCATGTACCTCTGACGGATGAAACAAGAAATCTGATTTCTGAAAAATCATTAAATAATTGTAAAGACGGTGTTAAAATAATCAATTGTGCACGCGGCGGTATTGTGGATGAAGAGGCTTTGGTAAAGGCACTCGACTCCGGCAAGGTATCCGGCGCTGCGTTTGACGTTTATGTAAAAGAACCGCCGGATTATTCAGGTCCTTTTATTCAGCATCCTAAAATTGTTGCCACTCCGCATCTTGGGGCCTCAACAGAAGAGGCTCAGGAAAAAGTTGCAATTCAAATTGCCGAACAGATAGTAGACCTGTTCAATAATAAAAGAGTTAAAGGTGCAATAAATGCCGCGGCTATTGAGTCAAGTGAAAATAAAGAATTGCTTCCCTTTGTAAGACTTGCTGAAAATTTGGGACTATTACATTCGCAATTAAACAAAGGGCAGCTAAAGCATATTAATATTAATTTTAGCGGGGAACTTCTGCATAATTCTACTACTCTTCTATCTACTGCGGTGCTTAAAGGATTTCTTTCCAGGAAATTAACAGCCGGAGTAAATCTGATAAATGCACCATTCTTAGCAAAGGAAATGGGAATTTTAGTCAATGAAACCAAATCCGGTGCTAATCAAAATTATACTAATCTTCTTTCTGTAGAATTTATAACGGATAAAGAACAAAGATTACTGGCCGGAACTGTTTTTGGCAATAATGAGATTAGAATCGTTTACGTAGATAAATTCCATCTCGAACTTAATCCCGAAGGGAATATGTTGTTTTATTACAATATTGATAAGCCGGGTATGCTAGCTAATGTAGGAAAAATTTTAGCTGAAGCAAAAATTAATATTGCAGGTTTATCGCTCGGGCGTTTTGATATTGGAAAAGAAGCACTCACTGTTATTAATGTTGACAGCGAAATTGATAAGGAAGTAGTAAAATCCATATCTTCGATCAACGGGGTTAAAAATGTCTCCGCAGTGAAACTTTAATTTTCTTTGTGAAAAATCATTTTAGTTTTGTTGATTGATTAAATGCTTGCAATAGAATGAATGTTGTAGTATTTTATTACTAATTTTATTTAATTTTAATAGACGAAGTTCTAAGATTTTATTTTTAATTTATTTAATTAGCAGCAAGATGAAAAATAAAATACTCCTTTTAATAATATTTTCTTTGTCCTCATTTTCATTATGTTTTTCCCAACAGAATAATGATCTGTTTGACTACGATTATGCTCAATTTGCATACGATTCAACTTCGAACTACTTCGAATTATATTATTCTTTTCATCAAACAGCCCTTACTTTAAAATCAAATGATACCTCAAATTTTGTTGAGGCGATGCTGAAAATTACAATTAAGGATACCGCTACCGGTAAACTTTATCTTAATAAGGAATGGATGTTAAATTATCCGGTTCGGGATACCTCGAAAATGGGAGCCAAAAATCTTGTCGGTTTAATTAATTTCTTACTTCCTGCCGGGCATTTTCAATGTAATGTTACTGCATATGATAAGTTTAACGAAAAAAATACGAAAACTTATTCGGACATTATTAATGTTAAACCATTTGGAAGGGATAGTCTGGCAATAAGTGATTTACAACTTGCATCAAGAATTTTACAAAATAGCCCGAATAAAAATTCTATATTTTATAAAAATACATTTGAAATTACTCCGCTTCCATCCTTGGTGTTCGGGCAAAATATACCCGTAGTATTTTATTATTACGAAGTTTATGATCATTTGAAAGGAAATGAACCGTTAAAAATTAGTACTATGGTTGTAAATAGCAAAGGCAAACTTTATTTTAATAAACAAATGGATATTCCCGGCGGGATACCATCAAGAGTGGAAGTCGGTTCCATCCCGATTAATATTTTTCCAACAGATTCCTATAAAATTAGTATTGCAGTATTAGACAGCGTAAAAAAATTCGGTATGGCAACATCAAAAAGATTTTTTGTATTTAATCCCGGGATAAAAGTTGTTGATACCACAAGCCCGCAGCAGTCCCTTGTGCTGGGAAGTGCTTTTGGCGTAATGTCTTTGGAGGAATGCGACAATATTTTTAATGAAGCAAAATACATAGCAAACACGGAAGAAAAGGACCAGTATTCAAAACTCCAAACCGTTGAAGCCAAAAGAAGTTTTTTATATCACTTTTGGAAAAAACGAGCAAGTGACCCCCAAGTACCGGATTATCAGCATTATCAGCCTTATATGAAAAGGGTTCATGAAGCTAACCTCAAGTACGGCAGTTTTAATAAGCCGGGTTGGAAAACCGACAGAGGCAGAGTTTTACTAATCTACGGTGAGCCAAGTGAAATAGACCGTCATCCCAACGAAATTGACTCCAAGCCGTACGAAATTTGGACGTATAATGACATTCAGGGTGGTGTATCTTTTGATTTTGGCGATTTAACAGGTTTCTCGGATTACCAGTTATTAAATTCGACTGCCCGGGGAGAAATACAAGATAGTAATTGGCAAAGCAGATTAGCAACCAATTAATTTTTTTAATCGGGGCTGTAATCTCACAAAGTATCAAGTTTGCCTTCTTCATAAGGGAAATGTGTTTACATTATTTCTCTCAAATCGTTAAATTTGCATATCATATTTTTAAGTATTTAAATTTATTTATGCTTATGGTGAATGACGAATAAAATTGAATATATAATATTTTCAGCATTTAGCTATTTATTTAAATTCTGCGGACTAAAACTTTCACGGAAATTTTCTTCGGTTCTAGCATTTGTTTTTTTTTACTTTATTCCGATTAGAAAAAAAACAACCATAGATAATTTAGTAAAAGCATTTCCTGAATATTCATCAAAACAAATTTATAAAATTGCTTACGGTTGTTATAAAAGCTTTGCAATTTCTCTTATAGAAATTCTATATTCACCTTGGATGACAAAAGCACAAATAGAGAATGCAATTAAATGCAGCAACGTTGATTTTATTTTGGAAAAGTATAATGAAAGAAACGGACTGCTGTTATTATCTGCTCATTTCGGGAATTGGGAATATATGGCATTGTCGATTGGCGCTCAATTAAAAATACCGCTTCATGTCGTAGTAAAACCCCAGAGGAATCCGTTTGTTACCGGATGGCTTGATAATATGAGAACAAAATGGGGAAACAAAATTGTTAATCTGGGTGTTTCAATTAGAAATGTTTATAAAGAACTGAAAGAGAAAAATATTATTGCAATAGTAGCTGATCAAAGAGGACCTTCAGATGGATTGAGGGTAAATTTTTTCGGAAGGAAAGCAACTGTGTATCCGGGACCTGCAGTATTAGCATTAAAAACTCATGCTCCTATGCTTTACGGAATATCGGTTAGACAGCCGGATTTTTCTTATAAAACTGATTTTTATGAAATAAGCAGTGAAAATTTGCCTGAGAATGAAGAAGAAAAAATAATAGAATTGAACCAGAGAATGTTTAATTATTTGGAAAGCTTTATTAGGAAATATCCCGAACAGTGGCTCTGGATGCACAAACGTTGGAAGTATTAATTAGAAATGGAAAAATACTTAGTAATACAAACTGCTTTTTTAGGTGATGCAATTTTAACTTTGCCCATGATTCAAAAGTTAAAGGAAACAAATAATAATTGCGAAATAGATGTTTTGGCTATTCCATCTACCTTTGAGATTTTTTCTTCATCCCCGTATGTTAATAAGGCTATTATTATTGATAAAAAAGGCAAGCATAAATCACTTAGATCGTTATTGAAATTTATTAAGCAGCTGAAAAAGAATAGTTATGATAGAATTTATTCACCCCATCGCTCGTTTAGAAGTGCTTTTATTACGATGATGTTAGGTGTTAAAGAAACATATGGATTTTCCAACAGCAGCTTTAGGCATATTTATAAATACCTAATTGAATATAAACCGCAGCATCATGAAGTACAGCGTAATCTTGATTTGATTAATTTTAATTATGAAATCGATGATTGGAAAATAATCCCGGAAATTAGAATTGAAAATTCCATAAAAGAAAAAATCGATGATTTTATTAAGAACAATACTATAAAAAATAATCTAGCAGTATTAGCTCCCGGCAGTGTTTGGAATACTAAAAAATATCCTTCTGAAAGTTTTGAAGAAATTATTTCGCATTTGATAAAGCAGGAATTTTCCATAATTCTTATAGGGAGTGAAAAAGAAAAAATATTATGCGATAATATAGCCGGTAAATTCAATGGGAATGTTATTTCCGCTGCCGGTATATTTAATATAATTGAAGTAATCGAAATTCTTAAAAAGGCGAAAATATTAATCTCCAACGATAGTGCTCCGACACATTTTGCAGTGTGTGCAAATATACCTGTACTGACAATTTATTGTTCCACTATTCCCGAATTCGGTTTTTATCCGTATAATAAAAGAAGTAGATATTTAAGTTATAATAATTTATCATGCAAACCTTGCGGAATACATGGTTACGACAAATGTCCCTTGAAGCATTTTGCATGCGGAAATAATTTAAAACCGGAATTTGTTATATCTAAAATTGAGGAAATGCTTAATGATTAATATAAAAAATGTTGAAATGATAAATATTGATGAAAATATGGAAGCTGCGGTACAAAAAGCAAAAAAGTTATATTTGGAAGGGACGGTTTTTGTTTATCCTACCGATACGGTTTACGGCTTTGGTGCTAATCCTTTTAATCAGGATGCGGTTAGAAAAATAGATGAAATAAAAAGAAGAGAATCCGGCAAAATGTATATTATGCTGATCGATAGTATGGAAACTCTACTTAAATACATTGAGATTAAATCCGAGAAGCATCTGGACTTTTTTCTTTCTATTTGGCCAAACCCTATTTCGGTTGTACTTACTCTTAACTCAAAAACAAGTAAAATACTTGGTATGCAAACAGCAGCCTTTAGAATTCCGAATAATCGTTTTTGTCTGCATTTAACAGCCGAGTTGCAAATGCCGCTGATTTCTACAAGTGTTAATAGAAGTAAACAACAGCCTCTTATAGAACCGAGCATGATAGAAAATGAATTTTCTTCCGAAGTAGATGCAATTTTTTATACCGATAAGAAAACTGTTCATCAATCATCAACATTAATTGATTTAAGCGATAGCGTGCCGATTCTTTTAAGAGATGGTAAAATGAAGTTTGATGATATAATTGATAAGTTTAATCAGTGTTAAAAAATTTTTAATTGAGGTATGAATAAGTGAACTTAAAAGAATTAAAGAAAATTAAAGGCTTTTCAATTCTAATAATTCCGGTCGGCGGTAGTGTTGAAACAAAATCTCACCATTTTTCCTCTGGAAAAATTACTGCCGTAGTGGTAACTTTTACTTTTATTGTTTTTTTCGCAGGATTTTTTTTACTTAACATAACACCGGTTAGATCAGTATTCTTTCCAAGACAACAGAATTTAACACCTTCCGAAAAACAGCTTATAGATGAATTAAATAAGAGATTGACATTTTTAACAACTCAGTTTGAAAATTTGAAATCAACCAATCAGCAGTTAAAAGATGCAATAATGCTGGGTGATTCAACTTTATTGGATTCGCTTAAAATTAAAATTAATTCAGAGTCAAAGCCTAAAGCAAATCATTTGGGCGGTGATATTTATTCTGTTTTTAAAAAGCTTTTTTCTTCCGATTCCGTAAAGGGACAAAGTTCAATTCATTTTAGTATGCCTCTTAATGGTTTTATAAGCAGAGGTTTTAGTCCTGCCACCGGACATATGGGCATAGATATTGTTGCTAAAACCGGTACTCCTATTTATGCAGCAGCCAGCGGTTATGTTATTTTTTCAGATTATACTGTAAAAGATGGATATATGATGATTATTGGCCACTCTGATGGATATATTACCGTTTACAAGCATTGTTCTTCACTGCTTAAAAAAGCTAGAGACATCGTACTTGAAGGTGAAATTATTGCACTAAGCGGTAATTCTGGCGAAATTACTACCGGCCCGCATTTACATTTTGAAATTTGGAAAGACGGAAAACCAATTAACCCTATAAATCTTTTAATTAATTACTAAAGGAGTTATATCTTGAAAGACAAAAACAATATTAATGTTGGAAAAGACGCTGTTACAATTATCAGCTCGGGGGTAATAGTTGAAGGAAAACTTTCCAGCAACGGAAATGTCCGGATTGACGGGACAGTTAACGGGGATATAAATGCAAACGGAAATCTTACAATCGGAAACCAGGGTGAAGTAACTGGTGAAGTACATGCCCAAGTTATTACTGTTGGAGGAAAAATTTCCGGAACTATAACTGCTCATGATAAAATAATTTTGGAATCAACTTCATTACTAAAAGGCGATATAATTACAAAAATTCTAGTAGTGGAAGAAGGTGCTGTTTTTGAAGGGAAAAGCACAATGAACAGTCCGAATAAACCATCAAATCCTATTATGTCAGATAATAAGGAAAAATGAAAAACAATAATGTGCCCAAAGGGGATAATTCTGATAGAAGTTGGGTTAGTTTTTTAGGGCTAGGGGTTGAGTTAGCCGCAACCGTAACCATAATGGTTTTTATCGGTGTTTGGCTTGATGGTAAATTCAAGACGGAACCCATTTTAACAGTAATTTTTTCTTTTTTAGGGGTAGCCTCAGGTTTATATAATTTTATAAAAACTGTTTTGAAATCTAACTAAAAAATGTTTAAAACAAGGCTTTTAAGATATAATTTTATTATTGTCTTTTCCATCCTAATATTAATAATTGCGCTTTATATATTATCCGTAATATCTTTAAGGGTTTTTTATTCAATAATTCTTCCTGCATTATTTATAACCTTAAGTTTTCATATTGCAATATATTTTCAATTTAAAGCGGAAAAAAAACATAATGAAGAATTTATCGGCACCATATTAATGGGTATGGGAATTCGTCTTTTCTTGTTGCTTATATTCATAATAACTTCACTTAAATTCTTGGATATAAATAAGAATAGTTTTATATTTTCAATTCTTATTTTTTATATATATTATCTCACAATGGAAATAATATATCTATGTATTAGAAACAAATAAACCCAAAATGTTTATAGAAAAAATTGCAGATTCAGTAGCTTTAGCTGATACAACAAAAAAAACTGTTGAAAGTAATAGCGATCCCAGCTGGATTATGCGTCACGTTCTTGATGCTAATCATTTAAATTTAGGACCTTTAGGCAATTTATATCTGCCTCAAATACATTTATTTGGATTTGATATTTCCATTACCAGAGATGTTTTTATAATTTGGGTAGTTTCTGCCATACTTGTTATTTTAAGTATTTTGGCTGCAAGAGGTTATAAGAAATCAATAATTCCAAAAGGAATAGCGAATATATTTGAGATAATTGTTGAATTTGTTCGCGATGAAATTGTAAAGCCTTCCATTGGTAAAGGTTACGAATCCTACATGCCTTATATGCTTACATTATTTTTCTTTGTATTGTTCTGTAATATTTTTGGATTAATTCCCGCACCGAACCTAGTTGTTCCAACCGGAAATATTGCCGTTACAGCTGCTTTAGCGGGAATGTCATTTATTGCCATACAGTACAGCGGTATTAAAAGCTATGGATTTGTAAAATATTTCAAAAACTTGGTGCCCCCCGGGATGCCTAGTTTAATTATGTTTATTTTAGTCCCACTTGAAATTCTGGGATTATTTACAAAACCTTTTGCATTGTGTATTCGTCTTTTTGCAAATATGATTGCAGGTCATATAGTAATATTTTCTTTGTTGGGATTGATTTTTATAATGCATACTATTTATGTTTCTCCGGTAGCAGTAGGTTTTACGCTTTTTATTGAAATTTTAGAGTTGTTGGTTGCCTTAATTCAAGCATATGTTTTTGTTATGTTAACATCCCTGTTTATAGGGATGGCAAAGCACATGGATCATTAATTTTTATTTAATATATTATCTAAATAAATATAAAGGAGTTAATAATGGATCTTGGTTGGTTAAGTTCTGGGCTTGGCGCAGGTTTAGTTGTTATCGGTGCCGGATTAGGTATTGGCCTTTTGGCCAAGGGTGCATTGGAAGCCATGGGTAGACAGCCCGAAGCAATTTCACCTATTCGTACTGCTATGATTATTGCTGCAGCACTAATAGAAGGTGTCGCATTTTTTGCATTGGTAATTTGTATTTTATTAGCCTTTAAATCTGCTTAATAGTCTTAAAAATTAGATTTATTTTAAGATTATTTTAATGAAAATCAGGAAATGATATTATGTTAATGGAATTAAGTTTATCTGTACTCGCTTTGGCTTCGGAAGGCGGAGGCAGCATAATTGATGTCGATCCGGGTGTTGTCTTTTGGACTATTGTAACTTTTATATTTCTTCTTTTTTTCCTTAAAAAATTTGCCTGGAAGCCTATTTTAACTGCTTTAGACCAAAGGGAAACAGCAATTAAGGAGTCACTGGAAAAAGCAGATAGAGCAAGAGAAGATGCACAAAAAGTACTCGATCAAAACCAGGCTAATTTGGCAAAGGCTGAAGAAGAATCGAAACAAATAATTAATCAAAGCCGTGCGTATGCAGAAAAACTTAAAGAACAGATGATGCAGGAAAGTAAAGAACAAGCTAAAAAAATTATCGAGGAAGCTTCATCCGAAATTCAAAGAAATAAAGATGCTGCATTTGATGAACTAAAGTCTCAAGTTGTTGAAATTGTAATTCAAGCAGCAGAAAAGATATTAAGGGAAAATCTTGATCAAGAAGCTCAAAAGAAAATAGTCAATAAATATATCGGAGAGATAATTAAAAACTAATAATGGGTACTTACAAAGTTTCATATCGTTATGCTTCGTCGTTGCTGAATACGGCATTTGGAAAAAATGTATTGGATGATGTATCAAAAGATATAGAATTGATATCTTCAACACTTGAAAAAAACAATCAGTTAATACTCGCTTTGAGTAATCCCATTATTAAGCCAAATATAAAATTGACAATTTTGGAAGCAATATTTAAATCAAGAATAAATCCTGAAACGATGAATTTTCTTAACTTCCTGATTGAAAAAAAACGGGAAAATTTATTGGGTGATATTGTCAAAATATTTCTTGTTTTAAGAGATGAAAAACTCGGTTTTGTGAATGTGAACGTAAAAACAGTTATGGATTTTACTAACGAACAGGTTAATCAATTTAAAAATAATCTCGAAAAACTTTTACAAAAAAAAGTGAGATTAAGATTTAAGGTTGATCAAAATGTAATTGGCGGATTTATTGCTCAAGTGGGTGATACGGTTTATGATGCATCTTTAAAACATCAGCTGGAATTATTAAAGAAGCAGTTCTTATTAGGCAGCCCCACTTTGAATTAAACTCAAGTAAATTATAAGGGAAAAAAATGGCTGAAGTTAAACCGGATGAAATATCAGCGATATTAAGAAAACAATTATCTGGATTTGAAAATGAAGTAGACATTTATGACGTAGGTACTGTCCTTCAAGTTGGAGATGGTATTGCCCGGGTTTACGGCTTATCCAAGGTTATGGCAAGCGAGTTAGTTGAATTTCCAAATGATGTTTTTGGAATGGTATTAAATCTTGACGAGGATAGTGTAGGATGCGTACTTTTTGGAGAATCTACTTTAGTTAAAGAAGGAGATACTGTTAAAAGAACAAAAAGAGTAGCTTCAATGCCGGTTGGCGAAGAAATGTTGGGCAGAGTGATTACGCCTCTTGGAATTCCGGTCGATGGAAAAGGTGCAATTAATACTTCAAAATATTCACCAATAGAAAGAAAAGCACTTGGTGTAATTCAGCGTCAGCCGGTTAAAGAACCGTTACAGACAGGAATAACTGCAATTGATGCAATGATTCCAATCGGCCGCGGGCAGCGTGAATTAATCATTGGTGACAGACAAACCGGTAAAACTGCTGTCGCTGTTGATACAATAATAAATCAGAAATATACACATACAGAAGAAGCTAAAAAACTCGGTATTAATCCTGTTTATTGCATTTATGTGGCAGTCGGACAAAAAAGTTCAACAATTGCACAAGTAGTTTCTAAGCTGCAGGAACATGGTGCGATGGACTATACGGCAGTTATTAATGCTTCCGCTTCCGAACCAGCTCCTCTGCAATTTATTGCGCCTTATTCAGGAGCTACACTTGGAGAATTTTTCCGCGATAATGGAAAACATGCTCTTGTAATTTATGATGATCTTTCAAAACAAGCAGCTGCTTATAGAGAACTTTCATTATTATTAAGAAGACCTCCTGGACGTGAAGCATATCCTGGAGATGTATTTTATCTTCATTCACGTTTATTAGAAAGAGCATCTAAATTAAGTGATGAACTAGGCGGCGGCAGTTTAACAGCTCTTCCAATAATTGAAACTCAGCAGGGTGACGTTTCTGCGTACATTCCTACTAATGTTATTTCAATTACAGATGGTCAGATTTATCTTGAAACAAATTTATTTAATGCCGGTGTAAGACCAGCTATCAACGTTGGTATTTCAGTGTCCCGTGTCGGCGGTAATGCTCAAATAAAAGCAATGAAAAAAGTCGCCGGTAGTTTGAAATTAGATCTTGCGCAATATAGAGAACTAGAAGCATTTGCTAAATTTGGTTCGGATCTGGATAAGGCAACACAAAGAACTCTTTCAAAAGGTGCCAGGCTGGTTGAATTGCTTAAACAGGGCCAATACACTCCTTTACCTGTAGAGAAACAGGTTGTTAGTATTTATATCGGAACCAGCGGAATTTTAGACGACATTCCCGTTTCGGAAGTTAAGCGTTTCGAAAAAGAAATTCATGAATACATAGAAGTAAATTATAATAATATTTACGAATTTATAAGAAAAGAAAAACAGCTGAATGATGAAATAATAAATAACATCAATAAAGCTGCTAAAGAAATGTTGAACGTATTTAAATCGCATGCATAGTTAAATAAGCTTATTTAATAAATGGCAACATTAAGAGACATAAAAAGAAGAATCAAAGGAGTCCAGAGTACTCAGCAGATTACGAAAGCCATGAAAATGGTTGCGGCTGCTAAGTTAAGAAAAGCTCAGGATAAAATAATAAATGCCCGACCATATGCAAGAGAAATTTTCGAAATGTTGTCCCATTTAGTTACTGAACAAGATATGAATACAAATTCTTATCTGAAACCAAGAGAAACCAAGAATGTAGCAATATTAGTTGTAACTGCTGATAGAGGACTTTGCGGCGCCTTTAATGCAAATATAATTAAAGAAGCAGTCAGATATATAGACGAAGAAATAACACCAAATAATTTAAAAGCAAGATTGATTTGTGTCGGCAAAAAAGGAAATGATTTCTTTTCTAAAAGAGATTTTAATGTAATTTATAAGAAGATTGGTTTATTCTCTACTTTGCGTTATGAATCTGTTTTAGAAATTTTGGACGAAGTGATTAAAGGTTATTTAAATAATACTTACGATAAGGTGATTATTATTTATAATGAATTTAAATCCATCATCCAGCAGAAAATAGTTATTGAGCAGTTTTTGCCCATTCCGGTAATTAAAAATTCAGAAAAGGAAGAGCATATTTTGCCCAATTATATTTACGAACCCAGCCAGAGGTATATTTTTAATTATTTACTTCCAAAACATTTAAGAGCTCAATTTTGGAGAGTACTTCTGGAATCGAATGCTGCTGAATATGGAGCTCAAATGACGGCTATGGACAATGCAACTACAAATGCTAAAGAATTAATTCGTACTTTGCAGTTAAAATATAATAAAGAAAGACAAGCTTCAATTACGAAGGAAATTCTTGAAATAGTTTCCGGTGCTAATGCATTAAAAGCAGGATAGGTTGGGAATTAATTAACATTTATTGATGAAGATTTTGTATTTTTAGGATGCTGGAAGAATTATCTTTAAAACTTGAGACTACTCTTAAAAAAGTAAGCGGACAAGGAAGATTAACCGAGAAAAATATTTCCGACACGTTGAGAGAAATTAGACGTGTCCTTTTAGATGCCGACGTTAATTACAAGGTAGCAAAAGAGTTCATTGAAAAAGTTTCTGAAAAAGCACTCGGATCAGAGGTTATTGCTTCAATTACTCCGGGACAATTAATCACTAAAATTATATTTGATGAATTAACGGTGTTACTAGGCGGCAATTATAGCGATTTAAAGATTAATGGTTCAGGTATTACTTCAATTATGGTAGTGGGACTTCAGGGTTCCGGTAAAACTACCTTTAGTGCAAAGCTTGCAAAACGGTTAAAGGAGAGCAGTAGAAAAGTATTGTTGGTAGCCGCCGATATTTACAGACCTGCGGCAATTGAGCAGCTAAAACTACTGGGTGAACAAATTTCGGTTCCCGTATTTTCTCTGGAAGAAAAAAATGCGCGGAAAGTTGCTTCTCAATCTATTGGTTTTGCAAAAGATAAAGGTTTTGATACAATAATTTTAGATACTGCCGGCCGTTTGCATGTTGACGAAGAAATGATGGCAGAAGTTTCCGACATAAAAAATCTTCTAAATCCCACGGAAATTTTGTTTGTTGTTGATTCAATGACCGGGCAGGATGCTGTAAATTCGGCTAAATCTTTTAATGAGAGAGTTAATTACGACGGAATAGTTCTTACTAAACTTGACGGAGATGCCAGAGGCGGTGCTGCACTTTCAATTCGCTCCGTAGTAGGGAAGCCTATAAAGTTTATCAGCAACGGAGAGAAATTAAATTCGTTAGAATCGTTTTATCCGGACAGACTAGCTTCAAGAATTTTAGGAAAAGGAGACGTAATTTCGCTGGTTGAAAAGGCCCAGCAGAATTTTGATGAATTTGAGGCCCAAAAGCTAGAAGAAAAATTTAGGAAAAATAAATTTGATTTTGACGATTTTCTTAAGCAAATTAAAGCTATAAAGAAAATGGGTTCTTTATCTTCGCTGCTTGGAATGATTCCAGGGCTTGGTGCGCAGATAAAAAATGCGAAAATTGATGATAATGCGCTTATTCGAGTAGAAGCGATAATAAATTCAATGACTTTGCAAGAACGCTCAACACCCAAGATTTTAAATGGGAGTCGAAGAAAACGAATTGCGAGAGGAAGCGGGACATCAATTCAAGATGTTAACCGCCTTATTAAGCAATTCGGCGAAATGCAAAAAATGATGAGCCGATTTTCTAAAAAAGGTTTCAATGGGTCGGCATTAAATAATTTTAAATTTAATTGATTAAGCTACTGAATAATATTTGGAGGTTCAAAAAACTTGGCTGTTAAGTTAAGACTTAGAAGAATGGGAAAGAAAAAGCAACCGATTTATAAAATTGTTGCTGCAGATTCAAGATCTCCCCGTGATGGTAAATTTCTTGAATCGATCGGTTTATATAACCCTTTAACAGATCCGTTTACATTGGAAATAAAAGAAGATAGAGCTTTGTATTGGTTAAATAAAGGTGCTCAACCAACGGATACGGTAAAAAGTCTGTTAAGGCAAAAAGGGATAATCTTGAAAAAAGAATTGACTCGAAAAGGGTTGTCGGAAGAAAAGATTAATGAAGAATTAGATAAATGGGCTAAACTGCAAGAAGTGAAAACAAAAACTCATTCTTCCAGGAAGAAACCTAAAGATGAAATTGTTTCACAAGAAAAGGCCAATAAAGAGGAAGTTGAAAGTATTGAAGAAAGTACAGCAGAAGTAAAGGGCGCTACTTCTGGTAATGATACCTCTGAAAAAGAGTAATTGTATTTACTTTTTACCGATGGTTTCTTCTGTACTATATTTCTATAAGCTCCCGTGCTGTAAAATAGGAGGCTTCTTTCTATGAAAGAATTCATTGAATTCATCGCAAAACACCTGGTGGACAATCCCGATGGTGTTGTAATTGACGAGAAAAATCCCGAAGAAAACAAAGTTGTGCTTTCCTTAAAAGTACAGGCTGATGATGTCGGGAAGGTTATCGGTAAACAGGGTAAAACTGCTCAAGCAATGAGGACCCTGTTAACGGCTATAGCAGCCAAAGAGGGGAAGAGAGCTATTTTAGAAATTTTAGACTAGGGATCGAACCCTCTTAAATTAGTGAAAGATTTTTTCCTAATTGCAAAGATAGTTTCGGTATACGGTAAAGAAGGGTTCGTCAGGATATCTTCTTTTTCGGATTTTCCTGAAAGATTCTTTAGTCTTCAAAAGGTTTATATCGATTTTTTTGGAGACAAAAAAGAATTCTTTGTTAGGAAAATTAGAAAACATAAAAATGATTTCCTATTGAAGTTTCAAAATTTTGATAATGACAAAGATGTGGAACTTTTAGTGGGTAAAGAGATTTTTGTGGGTAGTGACAACGTTGTAAAATTGCCGAAAAATTATTTTTTCATACATGATTTAATCGGTAGTAAGGTATTCAGAAATGAAACTGAATTCGGTGTTATTAAAGATGTTCTGACTTATCCTGCAAATGATGTGTATGTAATTGATAACAATGGTAAAGAAATCTTAATTCCGGCTGCGTTGGAATTTATTGAGAGCTTTGACAGTGAAAATAAAATTTTGGTATTAAAGCCGGGCGGTGACATTTACGAAGATGATGAGAATTGATATTATTTCCGCAGTGCCGGAACTTCTTTCTAGCCCTCTTAATATAAGTATTATTAAAAGAGCACAAAAAAAAGGCAAGGTTGAAATATTCATTCATAATTTGAGAGATTATGCTTACAACAAGCATAAGCAAATTGATGATAAACCCTTTGGCGGCGGTCCGGGGATGGTACTTAAACCTGAGCCGTTCTTTGAATGTATTGAAAAACTTTTACAGGAAAGAAATTATCAACATGTAATTTTTACTACTCCGAAAGGAAAAATATTCAATCAGAAAGATGCAAACAGGCTATCGATTTCTGAGAATATTATTTTCGTAACGGGCCATTATAAGGAAATAGATGAGCGTGTAAGAGAAAAATTCTCTACTGATGATATTTCCATCGGGAACTTTGTTCTTACCGGAGGAGAACTTCCGGCATTAGTAATTATTGATGCAATTATACGCTTGATACCTGGCGTTCTTAATGATAGTGAATCAGCACTTGACGACTCATTTCAGGATGGAGAAAAAATCGAAGCTCCATTTTATACACGGCCAGCGGAATATCGTGGAATGAAAGTCCCTGACGTTTTACTTTCCGGGAATGAAAAAGAGATTAAGAGTTGGAAAGAGCAGCAATCTAAAATTTTAACTGAAAAATGGAGAAAATATAATAATTAGTGGAGAAAACTATGGTTAACATAAATAATATATTACCGGATCAAATTAAAACGGATTTACCGAATTTTAATCCCGGGGATCACATTAGAGTGCATGTAAGAGTTATTGAAGGCGATAAAGAAAGATTACAGCCTTTTGAAGGTGATGTAATAAACATTAGAGGTACAGGTACTAATAAAACCTTTACTGTTAGAAAAATTTCCAGCGGCGTAGGAGTTGAAAGAATTTTCCCTTTTAATTCTCCTAAAATTGCCAAAGTAGAAATTTTAAAGGAAGGTAACATAAGAAGAGCAAAGCTTTATTATCTAAGAAACCTTTCAGGTAAAGCTGCCAGAATTAAATCAAAAAACTGACATTCTTTTTTAACTGAATCAGAAAACCGGGCATAATTTTTATGCCCTTATTTTTTTATCTCAACAAGTTTTATTCAGCAAAAAATCCTCTGTTATAAGAATTCCTTTAATTTAATTGAATGAAATAAATATTTTTATATAGATAAATTATTGATTTATATGAAATTAATTTTCCCGAAGAACATTTTTTCACAATTTATTATTGATAATCTTCCGGATCAGTTGAAAAAAGAAACAGCTTTCTATCCTTCATCTTTAATTGTACACGAAGTTAAGAAAAACGAATCGAATATCGGTTTAATTCCGACACTTGATTTAATTAAAAATAACGATTTATTTGTTTCTAAGTCGTTTGGCCTGGCGTTCGAAGGTTCTCTTTGCAACTCATATATTTATTATAAATCTAAACAGCACGAGATTTCCGAAATAACTCTTTTTGGGGATTTATCTTCTGTTGAGGTTATACTTTGCAAAGTCCTTTTCAAGGAGATTTATGATTCGCCTGTTGAAATAAAAATATCCACCGAAAAACATGATTTGATCCGCGGAAACTACGTTATTGTCGGAGATAAAAATTTTAAAGATGAGAAATATTTATCGGGAATCAGCTTTGCCGAAGAAATGGTGGAAATTCTGTCTTTACCTTTCGTTAATTACGTGTTCGCATCCGGCGATAGGAATAATATTGAAAAGTTAAATGATATGCTCATCGGAGTAAGTAATTCTATTTATGATTCGGTTGAATCTGATAAATTTACACAAAGTTATTCGTTGAAAACTAAAAACTACTTTAATGAAAATATATCTTCTTTAATTTTTGATTTTGGGGATCAAGACTTAGAGGGGATAAATCAAATTATGAGGTTACCCTATTTCCACGGTTTCATTGATGAAATTGTAGATTTGAAATTCGTATAAAGAAGGCTCTCTTTATTCAATTAATCAAAATGATTTAGAAATTTTACAAGAGAGCCGCGATAAGATTTAGTTAGATTGCCACATGTGAAACGCTTAACACATTTTGATTCTCTTGCATATCTTTAATCATTTCTGTAGAAACAGGATTCTTTAGTTTCATGGTACAGCATGCAACAACACCGCCGTCAAAAATAACATTCTCAATTTCTTCAATATTTATCTCTTTTGTTCTAATAATATTTAAAATAGATGCAAGAACGCCGGGCTTATCAAAATGTTTAACTACTAATTGATAGTGTGAGTCGGAAATCCTTGCCCTGTTAACCCAATGTGCAATTAAACCGCTGTGAATATAATCTTTTACAATTTTTACAGTTTCTGCAGCAACCGCATTTTGAGCCTGCTCGGTAGAAGCACCGATATGATGAGTAACATATACATTAGGTAAATCCTGGAGAGGTGATTTTATTTCACCGGTTTTCTGCTCAGGTTCATTTTTTATTACATCAAGTGCAACTCTGATGTTTTTGGTTTTTATCGCATCAATCATCGCATCCTGATCAATAATATCTGCCCGCGCAGTATTAATCAATAATGCATTTGGTTTCATGTAATTAAACATTTCTTTATCAAACAATCCTTTTGTTTGAGGAGTTGCGGGAAGATGGATCGTTACAACATCGCATAAAGGAAGAAGCTGATTCATTTCGGAGAAATCTTTTATTGCAACTCCTTCAATTCTGGAGATATCTTTTCCATACACATTCATTCCGAAGGCTAAAGCTCTCTTGGCAACTTCTTTCCCGATGTTTCCCACACCTATTATTCCAAGTGTTTTTCCCTTTAAACCTTCTGCTTTGGAATATTCTCCTTTATTCCATTTTCCATTTTTAAAATCGATTACATTGCTTGGAATTCTTCTGTCTAATGAGATCATCAGACCTATTGCTAATTCGGCAACGGCAACGGAATTCATTCCCGGACAATTCGCTACATAAATTCCTTTCTGATTTGCAGCAGGAATATTAATATTGTTTACGCCAGCTCCGGCGCGGATTATTAGATTCAAATTTTTACTTGAATTAATAGTTTCCGCATTAACAACCGTTGAACGAACCACCAATATATCTGTTTCTTTTGCAGCTTCAATTAAATCTTTTTCTCCCAGTTTAGGAGAATAAGTAACTTCCAGATCCATTTCATTTAATTGTTTTATATATTGTTCCGGAAATTTGTCAGCTATTAATACTTTTACTTTCATTATTTTTACCCTTTCATTTATTTAACATAGGGATTTTTATTCCCCAATTCCTGGCATTGTTTTTAGCAAGATCATAACCTGCATCGGCGTGACGTGCTATGCCTATACCAGGATCATAAGTGAGTACCCTGTCCAATCTTTTTGCAGCTTCTTTTGTTCCGTCGGCAACAATCACCATCCCGGCATGAATTGAATTTCCGATGCCGACTCCGCCGCCATGATGAACCGAAACCCAACTGGCACCGCCTATGGAATTTAGCAAAGCATTTAAAATTGGCCAATCTGCAATTGCATCACTTCCGTCTTTCATTGCTTCAGTTTCCCTGTTTGGCGAAGCAACTGAACCACAGTCAAGATGGTCCCTTCCAATAACAATTGGAGCGCTAACTTTCCCCGATGCAACCAGGTCATTAAAAATTTTTCCCATTTTTGCTCTTTCACCGTAACCAAGCCAGCAAATTCTTGAAGGTAGTCCCTGGAAGTGGACTTTCTCCTGAGCAAGATCTATCCAATTGCAAAGTGATTTATTTTCGGGAAAAGTGTCCTTTATTGCCTGATCGGTTGTATAAATATCCTTTGGATCACCGGATAATGCTGCCCATCTGAACGGTCCCTTACCGTCGCAAAAAAGCGGACGTATAAACTCAGGTACAAATCCTGGAAAATCAAAAGCATTTTCAACACCGTTGGACTTGGCTTCGCCGCGAATGTTATTTCCATAATCAAAAGTTATTGCACCTTTCTTTTGAAATTCAAGCATTGCCTCGACATGTTTTACAATAGTCTTTTTTGAAAGGCGTATATATTCATCAGGATTTGTTTTTCTCAATTTAAAAGCTTCTTCCAAGCTCATGCCCATCGGCACGTAACCGTTCAATGTATCGTGAGCCGAAGTTTGATCCGTAAGTATATCAGGAATTATTCCTTTTTCTAAAATCATAGGTAATATTTCACCGGCATTTCCAACAAGTCCGACAGATAAAGCTTTCTTATCTTTCTTAGCATCTAAGACCATTTTCAGTGCTTTATCCGGATTCTCTGATAAAACATCAATATAACCGGTTTTAAGCCTTTTTTGAATTCTATTTTTATCAACTTCAATTCCAAGAAAAGCAGCGCCGTTCATTGTTGCGGCCAAAGGCTGAGCTCCGCCCATTCCACCGAGACCGGCAGTTAATAAAAATTTCCCGGAAAGGTTGCTTTTAAAATATTTTCTGCCGCACTCTGCAAAAGTCTCATAAGTACCTTGTAAAATTCCCTGGGTCCCGATGTAAATCCAGCTTCCGGCAGTCATTTGTCCGAACATTGTTAATCCCAGTTTTTCGAGCCTTCTAAATTCATCCCAGTTTGCCCAATTGGGAACAAGCATTGCATTTGAAATGATAACTCTTGGTGCGTCAGAATAAGTTTTGAAAACAGCTACCGGTTTGCCCGATTGAACTAAAAGAGTTTCATCATTTTCTAAGTTTTTAAGTGATGAAATTATAGCTTCATAACAATCCCAATTTCTGGCAGCCTTACCGCTGCCGCCGTATACAATAAGCTCTGCAGGTTTTTCAGCAACTTCGGCATTGAGGTTATTCATCAGCATGCGCATTGCTGCTTCCTGAATCCAGCCTTTGCATGTAAGTTTTGAACCTGTAGGAGCTTTAATTTTAAGTTTATCGGTTTCGGAAATCATAATTAACCTTTAAAATGGTTTTCAAGAATATTTTCATATTGAGCCAACATTGATCTGTACAGCCATTTTTTTAAAAACCAGCTTTTCTTCACTTTTTTATCTAGAAATTTTACATTTTCCTCAAGCTGATATTTTAGTTTTGTTCGTTCTTCTTTTGTTAGTTTAATAGTCTCGGAATCTTGCCCTAGTTTATTAACGATTGAATTGAATACTTTGGCTTCGGTAAAGTATTTATTATCCCCCTGTATTTGTTTTAGGTTTTGGTTACAAAATGTCTTTAATATTTTTTTTTCATTTTTGTCAAATTCAAAATTATAATTTGTGAATAGTTTCTTCATTGGAACCTGCGTATGTTTTTAGTGAGAGTAATTGGTCTTTCATTGACTGAAAACCCGGTTTAATTACATTATAAATATAGTAAAGTCTTTCTTTGTAAGGATTGAATGCCGATTTCATTGAGTTGATGGTTATTTTTTCTACGTCTTCCAGGGTTAGATTAAAATTCTCAATGGCGACCATAAATTCTTTTGTCATGTTTGTATCGCTCATAAGTCTATCGTCGGTATTTATACTAACTCTAAACTTTTCTCTGAATAACATTCCGAAGGGATGATTTTCGATTTTATCTACGGCACCCGTATGAACATTGCTTAAAAGACAGATTTCCAAAGGAATTCTTTTATCTAGGACGTACTGTGCCAAATCTCCAAAGCTTACAACATTGCCTTGTTTATCTAAAGAAATATCTTCTGTCAAGTGAGTAGCATGACCAATACGGTGCGCGCCGCACCATTGTATTGCCTGCCAGATGGATTCTTTACCGAAAGCTTCTCCGGCATGAATTGTTATATTGAAATTAGCTCTTTGAATAAATTGGAATGCCTCTATATGTTTCTTGGGCGGGTATCCGCCTTCTTCACCTGCAAGATCAAAACCAACCACACCTTGATTACGAAAATTTACAGCTAGCTCGGCTATCTCTAATGTGTTTTTCATATTTCGCATACCGCAAAGAATAAGACCGTAGCCAACTCCAAAATCTTCCTTGCCTTTTTCCAAACCTTCCAGTACCGCAGTTACAATATCTTCGTTATAAAGTCCTTTCCCGGTATGAAATACCGGAGCAAACCTAGTTTCGACATAACATACGCCGTCTTCTTTCATATCTTCCATCATTTCGTATGCAGCGCGTTTCAAGCCTTCTCTTGTTTGCATAACTGCACAAGTATGCTCAAAGCCCTGTAAGTATTCAACAAGGTTACCTTTATTTGCTCCTCTGTAAAACCAACTTTTTAATTCTTCAGGGTCTTTTGTAGGAAGTTTATTATATTTTAAATCTTTTGCCAATTCAATAATTGTTGAGGGTCGAAGACCACCGTCAAGATGATCATGAAGCAAGACTTTTGGAACATATTTAATGATTTGTTCTGTAGTCAAAATAACCTCTCTTTTAATTCGAAAAATATTCTTTTAAAAGAGGAAAATCAATTTACACGCTTGATATGAAAGTACTTAGATTATTATAGTTAAGATTGATAAATGGATAAATATGTTGAATTAACGGCATGAAATTGTAAATATTTATCAAATACAAATCCATTTTAGCCGGAATTATTCTTGACTATAGAGGGGTAATGTCTTAATTTTGAATTCTTAAAATAAGATTATAAATGGAGAAGTGATGTATCGTTCAAAACTTTTATTAGCTGCAGTTTTATTGGTCGGTTTTACTATAACCGGCTTTGAATGCGCTTCAACCGAAATTACCAGCGCAAAATTATATATTCAACAGAAAAACTATACTAAAGCTTTAGAAGCTTTACAAAAGGAAGTTCAAAAAAATCCTAAAAGCGATGAAGGATATTATCTTTTAGGTTATGTTGATGGTGAGCTTGGCAATTACAAAGATATGGTTGATGCATATGATAAGTCTTTGGGTATAAGTAACCAGTTTGCAAAGAATAT
Organism: uncultured Ignavibacteriaceae bacterium; assembly: GCA_964498065.1. Taxonomy (GTDB): domain Bacteria; phylum Bacteroidota; class Ignavibacteria; order Ignavibacteriales; family Ignavibacteriaceae; genus FEN-1297. Next base: position 39,456 of record CAZCFZ010000006.1, on the reverse strand, counting down.
TAACGATGCAAAAAGATATTATTGGGCACAACTTTTTAACCAAGGAGTAGGATATTTCCAGAAAGGTTCAAATACAAAGGATAAAGACAGCACAAGAGTTTATTACGATAAATCAATCAATGCATTTAAACAGGCGGTCTATATTGAACCTGATTCAATAGAAACAAATAAAAACTTAGCTTTTGTTTATATGAGTGAGCAAAAATATGATGATGCTATAGAACCTCTTCAGAAGATTATTGATAAAGGTAATTCGGAAGATGGTTATAAATATTTAGGCGAAATTTATTATGATAAGGCTACTAAGTTAGACGCTAAATACAAGAGTACAAAAAATGTAGAAGACAGTACGCAGGCTATGGAATATTATAATAAAAATATAGCTCTTTTACAGAAGGCGCGCAAACTATACCCGAGCAACTCGGAAATTTTACTTTTATTGTCTAATTCCTATATAGGTGCTCATGAAATAACCGTTGCGATGGATGCCTTTAAAGCCGGTGTACAACAGGAGCCTAATAATAAATATTACAGGTATAACTATGGTGTGCTTTTACTCGGAAACAAGGATTATAAAGATGCTGAGGAACAATTTCTTAAAGCAATAGATATTGATCCTGATTATCAGAACGCTATATACAATATGGCAGTTACCTATGTTAGATGGGGTGCCGAATTAAATAAAGAAGCTATAGACAGCGGCGATACAACATCGGCTCATAGCGAAGTTTATATGGAAAAATATAGAAAAGCATTGCCGTATCTGGAAAAAGTAGTTAAGATGAAAGGCGACAATGCTAACATGTGGGAGCTTTTAGGAAGAGTTTATACAATTCTCGGTCATCAGGAAAAAGCTAAAGAAGCATACAGTAAAGCCGATCAGTTGCGAAAGTAATTACAGCTTAAAATTTTAATTAACTATTATGCCGAAATTATCAAACAACTTAACAGATTAAGTCTGTTTGATGATTTCGGCTCTGTATTTTTTATACCACATTATTTTTAAATAATAATTTGTAAATTTATTTAAATTAAAAATCCAGTTTTTATATTAAAAACGATTGGAATAAAATGAATCAAGAAAATCAACCTCAGGGACAGCAAATAAATATTGAATTAGGCGAAAAAGAAGCTGAAGGAATTTATTCTAATTTAGCTATTATTACCCATTCGCCGGCAGAATTTATAATCGACTTTACTCGGATAGTTCCGGGAGTACCAAAGGCAAAAGTGCATGCAAGAATAATAACTACTCCTCAACATGCAAAAATGCTGATGAAAGCTTTAAAAGATAATATTGACAAATTCGAATCGAGATTTGGCGAAATAGTTATAGATGCTCCTCAAAATCAGCATTTTGGATTTATCCCGGTTAATAAAGATGAAAAAGTTAATTAGTTATTATATATATATCCTAATTACGAACAGATAATGGAATCGAATAATATTTACATTGAAACATACGGCTGTCAGATGAATATGGCAGATACCGAACTCGTTTCGGGTATCTTAAAAAATTACGGATATAATTTAACAAAAGAAGCCGATAAGGCTGATGTTATTTTGTTAAATACTTGCAGCATTAGAGAGAACGCCGAACAAAGGATTTACGGTAGGCTTGGCAATTTTAAAAATCTTAAGAGTTCTAAGCCGGATCTTGTTGTCGGAATTTTGGGGTGTATGGCGGAAAGACTTCGTAAAGATTTAATTGAAGATAAGAAAATTGTTGATCTTGTTGTAGGACCGGATGAATATAGAAGATTACCTGAATATATTAATATGGCATTTACAGGCGATAAAGGAATTGGAGTAAGATTATCCAGGACTGAAACTTATGATGATATTACACCTTATCGCGAAGATGGTTTGCAGGCCTGGATTTCCGTAATGAGAGGTTGTGATAAATTTTGTACTTTTTGTGTTGTTCCGTTTACACGGGGAAGGGAACGCAGCAGAACTTTATCATCTGTAGTAAAAGAAATAAAACAACTATCCGGGCGAGGCTTTCGTGAGGTTACCCTTCTTGGACAGAATGTTAACTCTTATAATGACGGTGTATATGATTTCGCTGATTTATTATCTGCATCTGCTTTAGTAGATAGAAATATTAGAATTAGGTTCACTACATCTCATCCCCAGGATTTATCGGATAAATTGTTGTATACAATAGCAGAAAACCCTAACATTTGTAATTATATCCACCTGCCGGTGCAGTCTGGCTCCAACAGGATATTGGAATTAATGAACCGTACTTATACAATAGAGCATTATTTCAATTTGATTGAAAAGGCAAAAGAAATTATTCCCGGTGTTAGTTTTTCAACTGATATAATTTCCGGCTTTCCTACTGAAACCTATGTAGATCATGTAATGACGTTGGATGTAATGAGAAAAGTAAAATATGACGGCGCATATATGTTTAAATACTCTCCTCGTGAAGGAACTAAATCTTTTAAAATGAAAGATGATGTTAGTGATGAGATTAAAACAAAAAGACTTCAGGAAATAATCGAATTACAGCGGCGGATTTCGTATGAAAAGAATCAAGAATTAATAAATCATGAAGCAGTAATTCTTGTGGAAGGTTTAAGCAGAAAATCGGATCAATTTTTGTCGGGAAGGACAGATACAAATAAAGTAGTTATAATCCCTTTCAACGGCAAAATTAAAGAAGGCGATTATGCTAAAGTGAAAATTAACCGTGCAACTTCGGCTACTTTATTTGGGGATTTTATTGAACTGGTTGAATCCGAAAGCGAACAATTGCCATTAACTGCATAAAAAAATTTAATGTTGTTTTTTTGCGTTCTTAGAATATTTAAATACGGCTATTTTTAGATATTGTAAATCTACGACAATGAAAAAATATTTTATATTTTCTTTCCTGCTTATTTCTTTTGCTGTTTTATTTTTACCAAAGCATTTGTTTGCACAGGAACTAAACATTATTCCGTATCTTAAACAAATTGAGAACGGCAATAAATCTCAGGTAGAAAAAGACTTACCTGAACTTAAGAAGAGTTACCCTAACAGCTCAAATCTTTTATTCCTGGAAGGTGTACTTACGGAAAACGGACAGCAAGCAGTTGCGATATATAATAATCTGGTTAAAAACTATCCTAACAGCAAATATGCCGATGCCTCTTTATACAGGATATATTCTTATTATTACGCTCTAGGAATGTACGATGCGGCAAAAAACTTTTTAAATAGACTGGAGCATGAATATCCGAATTCTCCCTACATCGGTATAGCAAAGAAAAATATTCCCAAACAAGACAGCACGGTTATTGCCAGAAGAGCTTTGCCTGCAGATACTTCCAAAGAGGTAAAAAAAGAACATGCTTCTCAACCAAATGAAAATTATCCGTTTACAATTCAAGCCGGGGCTTTTACTGTTTTGAAGAATGCACAAGCCTTGACGGAAAGTTTTAAAAAAGACGGTTTATATTCCAGGATAGAAGAAAAATCGGTTGCCGGAACTATATTTCATGTAGTATACGTCGGTAAATTTTCAAATGAAGATGACGCCGCAGAGTCGTTAAAGCAAATAAATGCCAAATACAATTTGAATGGAAGAGTTGTAAAATTAAATTAAAAAAATATTTTGAAAATTAGATTTATCGGCACGGGATCGGGGAAAACTTCGCTTCAAAGGTTTCATTCTTCAATTTTTTTTTCTTCGGATAAATATAACTTGCTTGTTGATACGGGTGACGGCATTTCAAAAGCGCTGCTATGGCATAATATTAACCTTCATTTGATCAACGGTATTTTAATTACTCATCTGCACCCGGATCATTTTTCCGGATTAGGCGCTCTTATTGTTCAAATGAAGCTGATTAACAGAACCAACGAACTTGATATTTATATGCATCAAAGCTTGGCAGAAGTTGTTAAAAGATATATTTATAACTCCTATTTGTTCGGTGAAAGAATGGATTTTGAAATTAACTACAAAGTTTTTGATATTGAGGAAACGGAAAAGGTAGAAGATAATTTTACTTTTATGGCCAAGCAAAATTCACATCTTGATATATATAAAAAATATGACTATTTGAATAAGCTGAGTTTTTCATGCATAAGTCTTTTATTTAATATACAGGATTTAAAAGTTTTTTATACAGGCGATATCGGAACAAAGGAAGATCTATATTTATTCAAAGACCATAAAATAGATATTATGATTTCCGAAATTTCCCATATTGACTTTAGTGATTTGATTCAAGCATACAAAGTTCAATCAGCGGAGAAATTGTATCTAACGCATATTAGCGATGAAGATGAGCCAATGCTTGAAAAATTTTATTTATCAATGAGTGATGAAGAAAAGCGGAAAATAATTTCTGCATATGACGGATTAACAATCGATCTATAAAAATTCATTTCTTTAATAAAGTGATAAAAAATAATATATTTAATATATGAACTTAGCTTATTCTGAATAAACTGTTTCCGGGTGACAAAAATCCAATTAAAGAAAACTTAAAATTTTAAAAAAATGACTGTAGAAGAATTTAAGAAAAAATACGGAATAATCGGAAAATCAAAAGAAATTAATGATCTTGTCGATATTACTATGCAGGTTGCCGGTTCCGATATTTCTATATTGATTTACGGTGAAAGCGGAGTTGGAAAGGAAGTGTTTGCTAAAGCAATTCACGGATTCAGCAACCGGGCAGATAAGCCCTTAGTCAGTGTTAACTGCGGTGCAATTCCGGAAGGACTTCTTGAAAGCGAATTATTCGGACATAAAAAAGGTTCGTTTACCGGTGCGGTCGAGAGTCGTAAGGGTTATTTTGAAATTGCCGACGGCGGTACCTTGTTTTTAGATGAAATTGCCGAAATGCCGTTAACTACCCAGGTGCGTTTGTTGCGTGCGATTGAAACAAAAGAATTTATGAAGATTGGTGCGGAAACAGTTACAAAAGTTGATGTAAGAATTATTGCTGCAACGAATAAAGATCTTCAGTACGAGGTTGAGGCCAAAAGATTTAGGGAAGATCTTTATTTTCGTTTAAAAGCCGTTACGTTAAGTTTACCCCCGCTAAGGAAGAGAAAAGGCGATATAGAAGAATTGACTCGATTTCTTATAAATAATTATAGTGCTGAAAATAATATTGAACCTCCTTTAATAACAAATGATGCTTTGGATCTTCTAAGGAATTACGATTGGCCGGGGAATATTAGGGAATTAAAAAATGCTGTTGAATCTGCTACGGCGTTAAACCGTGATGGAGTGTTAAATGCTCAGGATTTCTTTCCATTAATTAAATTAAATCAGATAAATAACGAAAACAGAAATCTTCCTATTTATCTGAAAAAATCTCCTGAAGAAGTTGACCGTGAATTGCTTTACAGAGCATTGTTTGAAATTAAAAAAGATATTATGGAGATTAAAGATTTAATTTATCATCAGCAGATGGATGTTGCTGCAAATAATAACGAGAATATAAATGAAGTAGCTTCGCTTGACCAGGTTGAAAAAGAAGCTATTATTAATGCCCTGGATCACAGTAGAGGCAATAAAAGAAATGCTGCAAAAATGCTGAAAATTAGTGAGAGAACTTTATACAGAAAAATAAAAGAATATGGCTTGTAAAAAAGACAATTTTAAGCAATTTTTTAGTAAGGTTATGCTGCTTAGTGTCTCGAAAAAAGATATTAAAAGTATTTTAAGTAACAAATCTGTAAGCAATATTATTCTTCACTTGTTTATCATATATCTGGTAATTAATTTTACCGGTTGTTGTGCATATTCTTTTACCGGAGCTTCGGTTCCAAAGCATCTTAAAACTATTGCTATTCCTAATGCAGAAGATCGAAGCAACTCGAGTGTACCGGGATTAAGCGAGATGTTCACAAATAAGCTGACGCAGAAGTTTATTAATGATAATACATTACAGGTTACAAATAAATCTAATGCAGATGCAATTCTCGAATGTACAATAACTTCTTTGAGTGATGTTCCGTCTGTAATTGCCGCCGGAGAAAATGTAACTTCTCGAAGAATTACCATTACCGTCAGGGTTGTTTATAAAGACCTTGTAAAAAGGAAAACTATTTATGATAAAAGTTTTTCTAATTATGGTGATTATCCTTCGGGCGGTTCAATTAACGACAGAAATAATGCTATAGAAACTGCAATTGATAGAATAACTGATGATATTCTTCTTGATACGGTTTCCGGCTGGTAAAAATATATAAATTTTTATAATAGGTTTTAAAATGGATAACGTAGTTTTAATTTCTTATTTCGTTTCGTTATTCGTACTTTTTGTTTTCGGCTTGCATGGTTTCGTAATGATCTTTTATTACAATAAGTACAGAAACGTTAAACACACGCATAAAGAAAATTTTGTTCCCACCTCAAAAGTAACAATTCAGCTTCCCCTTTACAATGAATTGTATGTAGTGGAAAGGCTTATTAATTCTATCTGTGAAATTGATTATCCCAAAAATTTAATGGAAATTCAAGTGCTGGACGATTCCACGGATGAAACCGTTGAAATTGCTGCAAAAATAGTTGCCCGGAAGAAAAAGGAAGGATTTGACATTGAACATATAAGAAGATCAAACCGGGAAGGATTTAAAGCCGGTGCATTAAAAGAAGGAATGAAGATTGCCAAAGGAGAATATATTGCAATTTTTGACGCCGACTTTATTCCTCAGAAAGAATTTTTGAAGAAAACTCTTTCATTCTTCAGTGATGAAAAAGTCGGGATGGTTCAAACTCGCTGGGAACATATAAACGGTGATTATTCGATTTTAACAAGAGCGCAGGCATTAGCATTAGACGGACATTTTGTAATAGAACAAACCGTAAGAAACAAAGCAGGATTCTTCATCAACTTTAACGGGACCGGCGGTATTTGGAAAAGAGCATGTATAGAAGATGCCGGCAACTGGGAAGCCGATACTTTAACTGAAGATTTGGATCTAAGTTATCGTGCTCAGCTGAACGGGTGGAGATTTGTTTTCTTAAAAGATTTTACTTCTCCCGCCGAACTCCCGTCGGAAATAAATGCTTTAAAGAACCAGCAATTTAGATGGACTAAAGGGGCAATTGAAACAGCAAAGAAAATTTTGCCGTTGGTATGGAGATCAAAAGTTCCGTTAAGAGTAAAACTTCAGGCTACATTTCATTTAACAAATAATTTGGTATTTCCTTTTATTCTGCTTGCGGCAATTTTAAACGTCCCGCTTATTTTTATAAAAAACAGCGGCCCGCATCAACTTTACTTTGCGGTTATGTCTTTATTTGTCCTTGCCTTTGTCAGCTCTTTCATGTTTTATTTATATTCCCAGAAAGATATTCGGGATGACTGGAGAAAAAAAATAGTATTATTTCCTCTATTTATGGCAGGCAGTATGGGTTTTGCTGTAAATAATTCAAGAGCGGTTTTTGAAGGATTATTAAATAGAAAAAGTGAATTTGTCCGCACTCCTAAATTTAAAGTTGAAGGAAACAAAGATTCATGGTTAGGCAAAAGATATACAAATAAAAAATTAGGCCTTTCTGTAATTGTAGAATTAATAATGGCAGTATATTGTTTAATCGGTGTGGCAGCCTCAATTTATTTTCTTGAGATAGCGGCCCTTCCGTTTCAATTCCTATTCTTCCTTGGATTCTCTTTTGTCTCTTTTACATCAATTAAGCATGCGTTCTCAAAAATATAGAGGCTGTTTTGGCAAAATCGTCAACTGAAATATTTAATAATAAAGTAAGCTTAATTTACGAATACGATAAAAGCTCTCCCTTATTTGTTAGAACTGCAAACATGGAGATCGAGCAGAATAATATCGATAAGGCAATCGAGATTCTTAATGAAGGTATAGAACAATATCCTCAGTATTCTACTGCATATCTAATTTTAAGTAAAGCATATACTTTGGCCGGCAATTATCCGATGGCTTTGAAAAATATTAGAAAGGGAAGCGATTTAATTCACTCTAAAAAAACTTACGATTACTATCTTAAAGAACTTGAGAATATAAAAAAACAGCGTTCCCTATTCGAAAATAACACCAGAAATATTTTTATGGTAGATACTAATGTTTCGGAAAAGACGCAGGAACCTGATTTATTTATTACCGAAAAAAAAGTAAGTGAAAGTAAACCGGTCTCGGTTGACGACAGGCTGGACCAAATTGCAAAAGAAATTTCAACAGCTAAAATTCCCGAGGTAAATAAGCCGGCAGCAACTGCAAATGAATTGCTGGCAAATATATCAAATAGAAGCATGATTGTATCGGAAACTTTGGCAAAAATTTACATTACACAGGGTGAATATAAAGAGGCAATAGAAGTTTATAAAAAATTAATTTTAAAGGATTCGGAGAAAAAAGAATATTATCTGCAGAAAATAAGCGAACTGGAATCCGAATTGGAATCATGATATTTTTTTAATTATCCCTCTTCTATCTTTTCAAAAAATGGCTCCTAAAATTATTCAAAAAAAATTAGAAAGAAATTTTTATACACGCGAATTACTTACCGTTGCCAGGAATCTACTTGGTAAAATACTTGTGAAAAAAGATAAAGACATTATTATATCCGGCAAAATTGTGGAAGTTGAAGCATACGACGGTTCAATTGATGAAGCTGCCCATACTTTCATCGGGAAAACAAAACGTAATGAAATAATGTTTGGTATTGGCGGTTTTTTTTATGTCTATTTTACATATGGCGCTCATTTCTGCTGTAATGTTGTAACAGGAAAAATTGGTCAAGGTACGGCTGTACTTATACGGGCAATTGAACCTATAAAAGGTGAAGACATAATGATTAAAAACCGTTTTAAGAGAGATTTGGTAAATGAAAAAGAAAAATATAACTTAACAAACGGACCTGGTAAAATTTGTCAGGCAATGTCGATTAATAAAAATCATTACGGATTGGATTTGACGGGGAATAAAGTTTATTTGCTTGATGCACCGGAAATTAAAGAGGATGATATTATAATTACCAAAAGAATCGGCATAAAAAAATCGGTTGATTTACCCTGGCGTTTTTATATTAAAGATAATCCTTATGTATCTAAAAGATGATTAAGCCTAAAAATATTTTAATTGTTAGAACAGACAGGATAGGAGATGTAGTTCTTTCTTTGCCGGTTGCAAATATTATTAAAAAAAATTTTCCTGAATGCAAAATTACATTTCTATTAAAAGACTATACAAAATCTTTGGCTGAAAATCATCCTTTTGTAGATAATATTATTCTGTTAAAAGAAGAACAAAATAAAATCTTATTAAAAGAGAATATAAAAGAAATAGCAAGGCATCATTTTGATTCTGCAATTATAGTATCTCCAAAATTTGTTACTGCATTAATAATTTATTTAGCCGGGATCAAAGTTAGGATTGGAACAGGCTACCGGTGGTATTCGTTTCTTTTTAACCATAAAGTTTTCGAACATAGAAAATATGCGGAAAAGCATGAACTTGAATTTAATTTGGATTTGCTTTCAACTTTTGGAATTAAAGAACTAATTAAGCCTGGTTCGGCAAAGTTTGATTTGAAACCTTCTGCCGGGAGCGAAGAATTTGTTGAGAAAGTACTATCGAACAACAGTGTAAAGACAAATAAACCTATTATAATTGTTCATCCGGGAAGCGGAGGCAGTGCAATAGATCTGCCGCTTTATAAATTCAGAGAATTGGTTAAATTGCTGTATGAAAAATTAAATGCTACTATAATAATTACCGGCCAGGAATCTGAGAAAGGAATTTGTGAAGAATTAAAACTGAATGACGGAATTAAGAATTTTGCCGGATATTTCGGCTTACCGGAATTGATTGCTTTGATTAATAAATCGTCGATTTTTATTTCAAATTCCACGGGTCCTATTCATATAGCTGCAGCACTCGGAAAATATATTATCGGCTTTTATCCAAAAATTTTATCGTGTTCTCCACAAAGATGGGGGCCATATACAAATAAAAAGAGTATTTTTATTCCGGAAATAAATTGTTCCGGCTGCACAAGGGAACAGTGTGAACGTTTAAATTGTATGAATAGTATTGATATTAATAATGTGTTTGGTCAAATTGACAAAATTTATAATGATATTCTTTTAAACGGAGAATTTAATGCCTAAGAAAATTTTAATTTTTTGCCTGTTTTTCGGTATAACTGCTACTTTCCTTTTTAGCCAGAGTAAGAGTAGCGGTAAATTTAAATTTAGGAAAATAGATAATAAGGCATTTAAAGTCGGTGAAAAACTTACTTTTGATGTTAAGTACGGATTTGTTACAGCCGGAATAGCAACAATGGCTATTCCAAGAATGAGAAGAATTGTCGGAAGAAATGTATACGAAATTACTTTTGATGTAAACTCCGTGCCTAGTTTTGATTGGATATATAAAGTGAGAGATCATTATGAAACTTTTGTGGATGAAGAAGGAATATTTCCCTGGAGATTTGAACAGCATATAAGAGAAGGGAGTTTCAGCAGGGATTTCTCGGCATTTTTCGACCAGCGTAACGGAAGGGCAAAAACCAGCGGGGGTGATTATAAGATTCCTCCTTATGTGAATGATATTGTTTCGGCATTTTATTATGCAAGGACATTGGATTTTTCGCATTTGAAAGTAGGCGATTTTATTCACCTGGAAAATTTCTATAAGGATACTGTTTATAACCTTGATGTAAAATATTTGGGAAAAGATCAGGCATCCGTTCCTGCAGGAACATTTAATTGTATTGTAGTAGAACCTATTATTGTTAAAGGCGGCTTGTTCAAAAGCGAGGGAAGTATTTTTATCTGGCTTTCGGACGATAAATTGAAAATTCCCATTAAAGTAAAAACAAAAGTTGTAATCGGGTCAATTGATGCGGTGCTGACCCATTACCAGGGGCTGGCAGGCCCGATAACATCAAAAGTAAATCCGTAAATTTGATAATTAATTTTTAGCTGAGCCGCAGTTATTAAATCTTCACGTATGGATTATCAATAAACGACAAAATTTTTATTCTTATCTTTAAGCATTACTTCGTATTTAAATGAGTCATTAAATCATATTGGATATTTCAATAGGAAATATTTTCTCTTTTTTATATTTTGAAATTACTTATGGATGAATTTAATAATAAACCGGAAATTCAAGAACCTGAAACCAATGAATCGGGTGGGAATTTTAACAGTTATAAAATACAGCCTAAAATTTCGCCGATAGCTGCTGCATTTATCGGGTTATTCGGAGGATTTTTCCTTTATCAGTTTGTAGGGGGACTGTTAACCATTTTAATCTTTGGTCTCAATCTTAAAGGAGCTCCGGTTAATAGCATGAGATTAATGACTATGGCGGGACAAATTCTTTTTATTCTCCTACCGGCTTTAATTTTTGCAAAAATGATTTATGAAGATGTTACCGAGATTATCCGGTTTAAGTTTCCTAAATGGGAAGAGGTTTTATTATTTATTTTAGGGATTGTAATTTTTATACCTCTTTCCCAGTACTATCTTTCCATTCAAAATTATTTAATTGATGTATGGGCTTCAAGTTCTCCGTTTATTCATAATGCAAAGTCGCTTCTGGATAAATTAAATGATATGGTCGATAAAACTTACGGGAATTTATTATCTGCACATTCTGTTCTGGAAATGCTGCTGGTAATTATTGTTGTATCTATTGTTCCGGCTGTTTGCGAGGAAGTAATGTTCAGAGGCTTCATTCAAAAGAGTTTTGAATTTAAAGTTAAACCTATATGGGCGGCATTTATAACCGCAATTTTCTTCGGCTTATATCATTTTAATCCTTATGCATTATTTCCTTTAATAGCTTTAGGCTTTTATTTAGGTTATGCAGCATATAAAAGCAATTCGATTTTTGTTCCGATGTCTCTGCATTTCTTTAATAATTTTGTTGCAGTTATATTATTTTTTATTTATGGTGATGATGATATTATAAATTCAACGGTGAACAAAGATTTTAAATTAGGCCCGGCAGTTATGATGCTATTTGTTTTAGTCTTGCTGCTTGCCGGAGTTATATATATTATAAATAAATATTATTCATCAAAAGAAAAAGAATAGAGGAGGAGTTATGCCGGTATGTCCAAATTGTGAATATGAATATGTTGAAGGGGTAACCATTTGCCCGGATTGTGGAAAATCCTTGGTAGATGAAAAATATTTTGTTAAGCCGGAAGAATGGACGGAGGAAAATTGGGAAGTAGTATATACTTCAGGCCAGGAATATGAAATACAAATGCTTAGAGATAATTTGGAAGGTGCAGGAATTACGGCAGCTATGTTATCACAGAAGGATAGAAATTTTCCGGCCCCGGGTGATTTTTCTGTCGTAAAATTATTAGTGCATAAAGAAGATGTGCAAGGCGCACTTAATTTTATTGAGCAAATAAAAAATCAGTCAACCGATGAAGAAGAATAATCATGGTAATTGGTAACACTGCTAAGCGTGTTTTAGTATCGATTATAGCAATTCCCCTTATCGTTGCCGCATGTTATTACGGAGATATATATTTTTTCATATTTGTACTGCTTATTGGTCTTGCATCCTATTATGAGTTTTCCATGATGGCAAGGAAAAAGGGAGCATCTGTAAATATTTGGATAGGACTTTTAGCTGTATTTTTTTTACTGCTTAATCAATTTAATTTTATATTCGAGACATATTCTTTTTTACTTATTTTAATTGCTGTTTTAACAATGGTTGAGCTTTTTCGAAATAAAGATTCTGCCATAATTAATGTTAGTGTTACTTTATTGGGTATATTTTACATCGGATTATTTGCCGGATCTTTAATTGGGATTAGAGAATATTATCCGCACGTTAATAACATATATTTAAGAGGCGGTTATATTATAATATCAATATTTGCAACAATATGGATTTGTGATTCCGCCGCATTCTTCGGAGGAACTGCTTTCGGCAAGCATAAACTCTTTCCTAGAGTAAGTCCTAAAAAAAGCTGGGAAGGGGCGATTTTTGGCTTTATTTTTGCCGTCATTTCGATGATCTTGGCCAAAATGTCAATTGTCAATTTTTTATCATGGAAGTCCGTTTTCTCTATCGGAATAATTATAGGTATTTTCGGTCAGATTGGCGATTTAATCGAGTCATTATTTAAAAGAGATGCAGGGGTAAAAGATTCATCCGGATTAATTCCCGGACACGGAGGGATATTCGACAGGTTTGATTCGTTATTATATACTGCGCCATTAATTTTAATTTACTTAAAATACTTTAGTAAATAATTTTATTACATGTGAAAAATTTATAATGAGAAGTAAAGAAAAAGTTAGTGTAATTACTTTAGGATGTGCAAAGAATACGGTTGATTCCGAAAGATTGATGAATCAATTAAAATTAAATAATTTAAAATTAATTGAAGATCCGAATAATGCGGAGACGATTATTATAAACACTTGCGGTTTTATAGAAGCTGCTAAAAAGGAATCTATTGATACTATATTGAACGCTGTCGCTTTAAAACAGGAAGGAAAAATAAAGAAAGTTATAGTTGCCGGCTGCCTTTCCGAAAGATATATGGATGATCTTTCAAAAGATATTCCGGAAGTCGATGCATTTTTTGGTACGGAAAAGTATGAAGGTATTCTAAAAACACTCGGGGGCGAATTAAAATATGATCTTTTAGGCGAAAGGTTTCTTACAACACCTTCGCATACGGCATATCTCAAAATCTCTGAAGGTTGCGATCATCCGTGCTCATTTTGTGCAATACCATTAATGAGAGGTAAACATAAATCGAAACCGGTAGAGGATTTAATTCGGGAAACAGAATTCCTTGCCCGGAATAATACAAAAGAACTTGTTGTTATCGCCCAGGATACAACGGATTATGGAATAGATGTTTATAACAAAAAGGCAATTGCAGAGCTTTTAAATAAGTTAAGTATGGTAGAAGGAATTGAATGGATTAGACTGATGTATGCTTTCCCTTCAAAATTCCCGGAGGAATTAATAAATGCAATTGCAGATAATCCTAAAATATGCAATTACGTTGATATACCTTTGCAGCATATCTCAGATGATATACTAAAATCAATGAGAAGAGGTGTAACTTCTAAAAAAACCAGAGAACTTTTATACAAGCTGAGAGAAAAGATACCGGACATTTCTTTGAGAACCACATTTATAGTAGGTTATCCAAATGAAACCGAAAAAGAATTTGAAGAATTATGTGATTTTGTCCGTGAAATAAAATTTGATAAAATCGGGGTCTTTACATTTTCAATGGAAGAAAATACCTCAAGTTATATTTTAGGAGATCCGGTTCCTGAAAATGTAAAGCAAAACAGGAAAGACAAATTAATGGAAATTCAGAGGGAAATTTCTCTTGAAAAAAATAAAAACCTTGTGGGGGAAAAATTACAAGTACTTATTGAAAGAGCCGAAGGAAACTTTTATGTCGGTCGTTCATACAGAGATGCACCCGAAGTAGATGGGGAAGTTTTAATACCTCTTGACGGAATGCCTATATTAACAGGAAGTTTTTATTCGGTTCAGATTTATGACTTTGATGAATACGATTTATTCGGTAAAGTAATTAATAACCGGAGATAAACCGGAGGTAAAAATGAAAGTCTTTACTTTATTTGTTTTTATTTTACTGCTGAGCTTTTCTTTTGCAAATGCTCAAATTGAGAATGCCGGCAAGCTGGGTAGTTACAACAATGGGCCTAAATTTTACGAAGATATGTTGGATTTTTCATCCGGTAAAAAAAATGTTACCAGGCTTGATGTTTTTATCCAGGTACCCTACGCATCCATTCAATTTGTTAGAGGAGAAAGGGATTTTGTCGGAAACTATTCATTAACGGTTTCAATATTTGACAGCAACAAAGATAAATTGATATCTGAAAAAACATGGAATAAAAAAGTAGAAGTTAAAACATATAATGAAACCATATCCAGAGATATGTACAGTCTAAGTGTCAAATCGTTTTATCTTCAGCCGAATGAATATTTTGTTCGAAGTTCAATAAGCAATGAAGAATCTTCAAGTGAAACACCAAGAGAAGATAAAATTAAAGTGCGAGACCTTTCATCAGGTATTGCAGTAAGCGATATAATGTTTATTGCCAAAAGAACCGAAGAGGCAGGTAAAAGTAAGATTGTACCGAATGTTTCCGGTAACGTTGCAACACAGAAAGACGGATTACCTTTGTTTTTTGAAATTTATTCCGATACCGCCAGAAGGCTGGAAATTGAGTACACGGTTTTTGATAATGATAAAAATAAGATTTATTCTGAAACAGAAAATAAAGATGTAAACAGCGGACAGACACAAATTTTCCATAATATAAGAGACAGCAGTTTTAGTCTGGGTTATTATAAATTATTTGTAAAAATAAAAGACACAATACATAATTTAACCGTCTCAATTGAAAAGCAATTCTTCTCACGATGGCAAGGTATTCCGACAAGCGTAACCGACCTGGAAAAAGCAATTGATCAAATGATATATATTGCTTCGACCCATGAAATAAATCAGATTAAGGATGCAAAGACGAAAGAAGAGAAATTAAAGCGCTACATTGCTTTTTGGAAAAAATACGATCCTACACCTGAAACGCAAGAAAATGAAGTGTTTGATGAATATTACGGTCGTGTTGCATATGCTAATGCACATTTTTCAAGCTATATACCGGGATGGAAAAGCGACCGCGGAATGGTCTTTATTCTTTTAGGACCTCCCGACGATGTTGACCGTCATCCGTTCGATATTAATTCTAAACCTTACGTGGTTTGGGAATATTATAATTTGAACCGAAGTCTTGTCTTTGTCGATTATACTGGCTTCGGAGATTATCGTTTAACTACTCCGTTAACGGGAGATCTGTACAAGTTTAGAAGATGAACTTAAATTTAAGAGGATAAAATATTTGTTGACTAATTTTTTCGGAACTATTATAAACTAATATGATTTTAACTATTACTCTAAATCCTCTGCTTGAGAGGCGATTAATTTTTAAACGGGTTCTGTTTGAGGATGAAAATAGAAACGGAAGTAAAGAACTTAAGGCAGGCGGTAAAGGAATCAACGTTAGCAGGCAATTAAATAATCTTAACACGGATAATTTTGCTTTTACCTTTTTAGGCGGAAGCAACGGGAAAATTCTTAAAGAGATTCTTTCAAAAGAAGGGATAAAATTTTCTTTCGTTAAAATGCATGAAGAAACGCGCGATGCTTTTATTACAGTTGATGAATCTAAAAAGAAAATTTCCACTTTTTTCAGTTTAAATTCCAAAATCTCATCAATTGAAGTAGAAGAATTTAAAAATAAACTGGAGAAGATGATAGAGAATTGCGAGATTGTTGTGTTTGCAGGAAGCTCTCCTTGTGAAGAAGCGAATTCAATTTTCCCGCACGGAATAGAGCTGGCCAACAAGTACGATAAAATTTCAGTCTGCGATACTTACGGTGCACACCTGGCTAATTGTATTGAAAGTTCACCAACTATTTTACATAATAATATCACCGAATTAAAAAAGTCTTTGAATATTTCATTAAATGATGAAAAAGATAAATTGGAATTTTTGGATTATTTATACGGCAAAAATATAAAACAGTCTTTCTTAACGGACGGTGACGGAATTACTTTTGCTTCTAATTTTGAATATCATTTTAAAGTTAAAAACCCGGCTGTAGATGTTTACGATGCGACAGGCAGCGGCGACGGTTTTGTTGCCGGCGTAGCTTATTCATGGCATAATAATCTTACATTTGAAGAATGTCTTTCATTTTCGTCGGCACTCGGAATTTGTAACGCAAAGAGTTATGACGTATGTAATGTTAAACTTGCTGAAGCTGAAGAAGTTAAACAGCTTGTGAAAATATCATCAACCGGGAAAAAGATGAAAACTATAGATGTCACTCCGCACTAAATATATTTTAATTCTTATTCTTGCTGCTGCTTGCCAAAGTTTTTCTCAAACTATTCAATCCGTTAGCGTTGAAGGTAATAAAACTTTTTCATCCGGTGATATAATCGGATGGTCGGGAGTTAATACCGGTACCAAAGTTACTAACGGAATTATAGATACTATTAAATCGAGAATTGCTTTTCAACTAGCTCAAAGAGGATATCTTCATAGTATATTCAAAGATACCAAACTTGTAAATCCTACAGATTCACTAAAAGTTGATCTTAAAATTTCAATAAATGAAGGAAAACCGACATACATAAATAATTTAAAATTTTTAGATGTGGATTCATCTTTTAATAGTAAGATTCTTCCGATGTTCGAATATTTGCACGGGCAGATTTTTAATAAGTTTGAACTGGAAAATGATATATCAAATGCTCTAATATTTTATGAAAACAACGGGTATCCTTTTGCAAAAATTGTTGTATCATCAATTTACTTTTATACGGACACAGTTTCAAAAGAATATAATGCCGATGTTTATTTAAAATTTAACAAAGGAATTTACAGTAAAATTGATAAGATAGAGATTGACGGTAATAAATCCACAAAAGATTATGTAATTACACGTGAGCTGAGATTAAAACCTGGGCAGGAGTATTCACAAAAGCTGATTGACGATTTGCCGAAAAGATTGAACAAGCTCGGCTTTTTCGAGCCTGTTACCCCTCCGGAATTTTTTCTAAACTCAAAAAACCAGGGGATTCTAAGAATTAAAGTAAAAGAAAGACAAACAAATAATTTCGACGGTGTAATCGGTTATATTCCTTCCACAGGTCAAAACCAGGGAGGATATCTTACGGGACTCGTTAATATCTCTATGCAAAATCTATTCGGTACCGGCAGAGCCGTTTCAATTAAGTGGCAGCAATATAACAAATATTCCCAGGATCTTGAGCTGAAATATTTAGAGCCCTGGCTTTTCAATTATCCTTTTAATTTTATCGGAAGCATGGTACAAAGGAAACAGGATAGTTCCTATGTCCAAAGAACATTTCAAGGGACTCTGGAATATTTGGCAACGGATAATATTTCAGCTTCGGTTTTTGTTTCAACCGAATCCGTAATTCCTACGGTTCTTACAAACCAGGTTTTTACCGTGTTTAATTCCAATGCCGTTACAAGCGGTATAAACTTAAAAATTGATACAAGGGACGATCCTTATTCTCCCACCGAAGGTATACTTTTTTTAAATTCATATTCTTACAGCAGGAAAAAAATATACGGACCTCAGCAGTTTATTACTCCGGCAATTTCAACAAATGTAAACCTGCAAAGATTTACCTTAGATCTAAGCGGTTATTATCAATTATTTAATAGACAGGTTATTGCATTAGGACTGCACGGACGAGAGCTACGCGGATCATTTTTTGAAATCAGCGATTTGTTCCGGCTTGGCGGGGCGAGCACTTTAAGAGGCTACAGCGAAGATCAGTTCCTTGGAAATAGAATTATGTGGACGAACTTAGAATACAGACTGCTGCTTTCCCAAAGGACATATACTTTTGCATTTTTAGATACCGGATATTTTTTACGAAATGCGAATCCTCAATTGAATGTTTTGAAGAGTGAAGGATTCAGAATCGGCTACGGTGTGGGCTTTAATGTTGAAACAAGTCTGGGCGTATTAAGTGTAAGTTTCGCTTTAGCAAAGGGGGATTCCTTTTCGGACGGCAAGATTCATTTTGGGATAGTAAATCAATTTTAATATTTTAACATTATCAACTGTTAAATAGAATTTCCCGTCATGCAATTGTTTAAGAAGATTAAAGCAATAGTAAAGATTAGCAGACCGATAAATTTATTAATTACTTTCTTTTCCATTCTAGTTGGTGCTGCAATTTGTATAAAAGGGATTTATTTTTTAGATAAAATAATTTTAGCTGCGGTTTCGGGCGTCTTAATTTCTGCTTCAGGTAATATTATTAACGATATCTTTGATATCGAAATAGACAAAATTAACAGACCGGACAGGGTTCTTGTTAAAGGCGACTTGAAAAAAAATGAAGCTGTGATAACCTATATTCTGTTTGCATATACAGGGATTTTTATTTCATCATATATAAACTATAACGCTTTAATCATAAGCACTTCGGCCTCAATACTGCTTCTTTTATATTCATATAAATTAAAACAAATGTTATTACTAGGGAATACTATTGTGGCTGTAATGACAGGCATGGTATTTATTTACGGAGGTGCTGCGGTTCAAAATATTAAACCTGCTGTTATTCCGGCTTTGTTCGCTTTCGTTATTAATTTTATCAGGGAAATAATTAAAGATATGGAAGATATTGAAGGTGATACAAAAACCGGGATTAAAACTTTTCCCGTTAAATATGGTTTTAAT
Source organism: uncultured Ignavibacteriaceae bacterium (assembly GCA_964498065.1). Classification (GTDB taxonomy): domain Bacteria; phylum Bacteroidota; class Ignavibacteria; order Ignavibacteriales; family Ignavibacteriaceae; genus FEN-1297. The sequence continues at coordinate 20,183 of CAZCFZ010000006.1, read as the reverse complement.
GTAGCGAAAAAATTAATTATTATTTTTTCAATGCTGTTAATATTATTTACATTTTATCCTTTTGTTTTAAAAATATACGGAATCAAGTATTTGATAATTATTCTTGTTTTGGTAAATCCGATTTTAATTTATTTCCTTAAGTCATTAATGGATGATGATTCCAGAAAAAACTTGAATAAGTTGAGTTTTATTTTAAAATTAAACATGGTTTTTGGATTACTAGCAATCTTTTTAGGTTAATGAAAAAATTCGATAATTCATACTTGTCCGATAAAATAAAATTTATAGCCGGAGTTGACGAAGCGGGGAGAGGCCCTCTTGCAGGTCCTGTTGTAAGTGCTGCCGTAATATTTGACAGAGATACTTTTATCCAGGGAGTTGATGATTCCAAAAAACTGACGGAAAAGGAGAGAGAGATTTTATTTCCGCAAATAATCGATAAAGCATTATCGTACTCAATTGCTGCTGTTTCACACGGACAAATTGATAGGATTAATATTCTGCAGGCTTCTTTACTGGCTATGTCAATAGCTGTTAAGCGGCTTAAGATTCCTCCGGATCTGGTTTTAATCGACGGAAATAAAACGTTTAATTATCATGTTCCTACTATTCCTATTGTAAAGGGTGATTCAAAATCGTTTTCAATTGCAGCTTCGTCAATTGTTGCAAAAGTTACCCGCGATAGAATTATGAAGAGACTAAACGAATACTTCCCGCAGTATTTATGGTCTAAAAATAAAGGCTATCCGACCAGGGAACACATAAATGCAGTAAAGTTATACGGACCTTCACCCTTGCATAGAAGAACTTTTTTAAGAAAGATTTTAGCAGAGGATATTAATTTCCAGTATGAAATTGAGGAAAGTACATTTATAGAATAAGTCTGAGCTGTTATAAATGGGGATATATCTAAACTTAATTATTTTTAAAGAAATTTATGCCGGATAACGTTAAGGATTTTGGTAAAAAGGGAGAAGACATGGCAGCAGAGATGCTGAAAGAAAATGGTTATGAAATTCTGGAAAGGAACTACCGTTACGGCAAAGGAGAGATAGATATTATTGCAAAAGATCCGGAGACGGGATATACGGTTTTTGTTGAAGTTAAGTCAAGAACAAATCTTGAATACGGTGCGCCGGAATATGCAATTACAAAAAACAAAATAAAGCAGATTAAAAAAATGGCTGAGCTTTACCTTTACGATAAAAATATTACGGAAATAGATTGCCGCTTTGATGTGGTTGCTATTCTTTTTAAATACAAGCAAAAACCGGAAATAAATCATTATATAAATGCATTTAGTTGATGCCTATCTAGGCCCATCCCCTTACCCCTTCCCGAAGAGAAGGGGAAAAACATCATACGAAATGTTTTTAGAGTTTGAAAATTATGTTAGAATATTAGATAATATATTATAATTGCATTTACTTTTCTCATTGAGGTCTAAAATAAATTGGCATCAAGAAATTATTTTATAAATGACCTATAAACAAAAAAATTCTAATTAAGAATAATTTCATACCCACGGAATTAAAAACCATTCCGGTTTAGATTGTAATCATAATAATATCAGCCCTGCCGGCAGGCAAACCTTCTGTTAAAGGCATCCGTTTAGAAGGAATTTTATACTAAACGCCGGAGGCGTGAAATTATTCTAAATTTAATCAGAACTTTTTTTGAGCATGTTTTTTTATTATTTTCGATAAGTAAAATGTGCTTAACAAATTGAAGTATTAAATTTAAGTTTAATAAAGATTAAATTTTTATTTAATCAGCAATTAAAATTTAAAATCAAATCAAACTAATTGGAACCTGACACAAAAGAACAAGTATCCGTTGCCGGTAAAAGATTTGCCGAATTCTTTAGTATGATTGCCGGGCTTACTTTATTTTCTATTGAATTTCTTAAAAACGTTTTTATTCCTCCTTACGAATTCGGGGAAATAAAAAAGCACATGGACGAACTCGGTGTTAAAACACTACCGATTGTAAGTGTAACAGGCTTCATAATCGGACTAGTGCTGGCAATGCAGAGCCAACCGGTAATGGCGAGGTTCGGCGCAGAGTCTTTTCTTCCGGGAATGGTTGCATTATCTGTAGTACGAGAATTAGGTCCGGTTATTACTGCTTTAATATTTGCAGGAAGAGTCAGTTCCGGTATTGGAGCGGAGCTGGGATCTATGCGTGTTACCGAACAGATTGACGCTATGGAAGTTTCGGCAATTCATCCGTTTAAATTTCTTGTTGTTACCAGAGTATTGGCCTGTACAATTATTCTTCCGATGCTTACCATCTATGTTATTTTCATTGCCATCCTGGGCGGGTTTGTTGCAATATTCCTTTCACAGCATTTAAATTTTGAGTTGTACACAAACGCAGTTATTCATTCTCTGGAGTTTTCGGATATTATTCCCGGAATTGCCAAAACATTTTTCTTCGGATTTATTGTCGGAATTGTAGGAACTTATAAAGGCTATAATACTGAAAACGGAACTGTCGGAGTAGGAAGAGCATCTACGAGTTCTGTTGTCATTTCTTCTTTACTGATTTTAATAGTAGATATGATTCTCGTTAAGATTACAGTTTTTTTCTGGGGTTGATTTATGGCGGAAGTCGAGATTAATAATTTAAGTAAAGCTTTTGAAGACCAGGTTGTACTGGATGAAATTTCCCTTAAAATAAATGAAGGAGAAAATGTCGTTGTTTTCGGTAAAAGCGGGTCTGGTAAAAGTGTTTTACTTAAGTGTATTGTAAGGCTAATGGAACCGGATGCGGGAGAAATATTGATTGAAGGCGAAAATGTTTTAACGTTACCGATGAAAAAATTGAACGAAGTAAGAAAACAAATCGGATTTCTTTTCCAAAGTGCGGCACTTTATGATTCTATGAGCGTTAGGGAAAATCTGGAATTCCCCTTAATTAGAAATTTTAATTTTACCGAAAAGGAAAGAGAAGGAAAAGTAAAATCCGTTCTTGAAAAAGTTTCTCTCGAAGATTCCATAGATAAAATGCCGGCTGAGCTTTCTGGCGGAATGAAGAAGAGAATAGGGCTTGCAAGAACAATTATAACAGAGCCTAAATTAATTTTATACGATGAACCGACAACCGGGTTGGATCCGATTACTTCAAAAGAGATCAGCCAGCTGATAATTGAACTTCAAAAAGATTTAAATACAACATCAATAGTTGTAACACACGATTTGATCTGCGCCAGGATAATCGCTACACATGCGGTTGTCCTTAAAGACGGAAAAATTAGATATGAAGGTAATCTTGAAAATCTAACTTCTAAAAATGATCCTTTCCTTCAGGATTTTTTCAGCAGTGAGATTATTCAAGCTAAAAACGGGAGTAATTAATGATAAAAAAAATGTCTTCAATAAGATTAGGCTTTTTTATTTTCCTTGGAATTGCGCTTCTCATAATCGGGATATTTTTGATCGGGCAGAAGGAATCACTTTTCAGCTCTACCTTTGATGTAAAAGCTTACTTTAAAGATGTGCAAGGCTTAAGGAGCGGTGCAACCATACGGCTCAGCGGTATCGATGTGGGTTCTGTAAAAAGTGTTGCGATTGTTAACGACACCACCGGCCGTGTAGAAGTAGATATGAACCTGCAGACGGATATTCAAAGATTTATCCGCACAGATACCAAAGCTACAATTGAAACTGAAGGTCTTGTCGGCAATAAGGTCGTCGTATTAAAAATAGGTAGCGCTTCTGCCGAGCCTGTTAAAGACGGAGGCTACATTCAATCCATGGAGCCAGTAGGGTTTTCCGCAATTATTGCTCAAACTGAAGGTATTATGAAGTACACAAAAGATATGACAAAAAATCTGGCTGATATAGTCGGTAAAGTAAATAGAGGTGAAGGTACTATCGGCAGGCTCATATCGGATACTAAGCTTTACGATAATGCAACCAAGCTTACTGAAACCGCAGATACTAGTTTGAAGAATATTACCAGCGAACTTAGCAGGGTAACTGGACTATTTGATACTCTTGGAGTGGGAGTTAAAAATGTTGTCTTTAATACTAATAAAGTTGTTATAGATATCGACAATATAGTTGAAAATATTAAGCAGGGGAAAGGTGTATTGGGTGAGCTGCTTGTAAGCGGAAAGTACGACTCTACAATTGCAGGTACGTTAGTCAATATTCAAAAGACTAGCGAAGATGCAAGAATAGCTGCATCCAGGCTTGCGGAAAATATGGAAGCATTAAAGCACAACTGGTTGTTTAAAGGCTACTTTGAACAGCGCGGATATTGGGATAAGACTAAGTATGAAGATGAAATCGATACAAGAGTTAAAGAGCTGGATACAAAAATAAAAACATTGAACGAGCAGATAAAGACGTTAAAACAGCTGCAGCAGACACAAAAAAATTAGAAAAAATTTATCCTTCAATTTTTAACAAAGCAGTAATATGAAAACATTAGGTCTAATCGGCGGGACTACATGGGTTTCAACTGTTGATTATTATAAATTGATTAATCAGCAAGTTAATAAAAAGCTGGGCGGGCTAAACTCTGCAAAAATTCTCTTATATTCGGTAAACTTTGCTGAGTTTAATCCCCCTACAGATCCTAATGAGTGGGGAGAACTTACCCTAAAATTTTCCGATATTTCTAAAAACCTTGAAAAGGCCGGGGCTGATTGCATTGTCTTCTGTGCAAACACGCCTCATATTATTGCTGATGATATTCAAAAAATTATAAAAATACCTATTATAAACATTGCCGAAGAAACCGCTAAGGTAGTCGCTAAACATAAATTTAAAAAAGTAGGACTGCTTGGAACGAAGATCACCATGGAACAGTCATTTTATAAGTATAAATTATCAAAGTATGGAATATCTGTAGTTATTCCAGAATTTGAAGACCGCAAATTTATTCATTCTTCAATTCTTGATGAAATGGCTAAAGATATATTCAAGAAAGAAACAAAGCAAAAATATCTTGGAATTATTAATAAACTTATTTCAGAAGGTGCAGAAGGAGTTGTATTAGGATGTACGGAAATTCCAATTCTAATTAAACAGGATGATGTTCAAGTTCCCGTATTTGATACAACCTTAATACATGCTTCGGCAATAGTGGATTTTGCACTCAATTTATGAATAACAAGTTTGTAACAATAATTAATTTTTGGAATGTATTTTCATGACAAAAAGTCCGAGCCGTCGACTTTTACTACATTATCTCGCTTCAATTGCTTATCATATACAAAAAGCAATACGCAATGCACCGGATAATTACTGGAAATTTTCAGCCGGTAACCAGGTTAGAACACCGGAAGAAATTTTAAGACACATGACCGGTTTGCTGGGATATATTAAAACTTTATTTAACGGCGGAGTTTATAAACCAGAACCGCTCCCTGATATTCAAGAAGAAATTGGCAGGTTTCACAAATTACTCGAAGAAGTTGCCGAATTACTTGATAATGATTCGAAGCTGCTTGAAGTTACCGAGCTTCAGCTTCTTCAAGGGCCTTTATCGGATATAATGACACACATCGGTCAGCTTTCAATGTTAAGGAGACTTTATGGGGATCCCGTACCGCCGGAAAATTTTATTGATGCAGATATTTCACCGGAAAGATTAGGAAAGAACCAGCCGGCACCAAAATCTCCGGATAAGGATTGGCCTGAAGCACCTGATTTGAACAAGCAATAATAAATACAATTAGATATTCAATTTATTGGCATGTTGCTCTTGATAATAATACATATATACTTGGATAATAATTAAAGGAGAGTCAATGTCTAAAAAGATATTGGTAATTTGCGCTACAGGCAAAGTCGGTGTGGAACTTGTAAAATTACTTAACGAAAGCGGTGAAAAAATCAAAGCAGTTTCTAGAGAGCCTCTTAGTGCATCAAAAAAGTTTTCTGCCCCGGTTGAAACAATTAAATTTGATTTCGATACTCCGGAAACATTTGTACCTGCGCTTAATGAAGTAGATAGAGTATTTTTAATGGCCCGTCCGGGCGATAATGAGTCCGACAAAGCTGCAATTCCGTTCATTGATGAAGCAAAGAAAAAAGGAATAAAACATATTGTCAATTTAACTGCAATGGGAGCTGAAACAGATGATAATTTTATGTTGAGACGGCTTGAAAAATATATCGAATCTTCCGGCATACCATATACGCATTTGCGTCCTAACTGGTTTATGCAAAATTTTAATTCCGGCCCTATGTACGCAGATATTAAATATACGGGTGCGCTGCATCTTCCTGCAGGAGATGCAAAGGTTTCTTTTATTGATGTGCGGGATATTGCCGCTGCAGGTGTATCGGTTTTAAAAAATGAAAAACATTTCGGCGAAGCTTATACTTTAACAGGAAATGAATCGATAAATCATTTTGAGGTTGTAGAAATTTTATCCGGGGTCTCGAATAAGAAAATTTCATACATACCTATTAGTGATGAAACAGCCCGGGCTTCTCTTAAACAAGCCGGAGCGGCAGCCGGGCAAATTGAAAGATGGTCTAACTTTTTTAAAAAAGTTCGAGAAGGTTTTAGTTCCGGAGTTTCGGACGATATTATATCTTTGATAAACCGTCCGCCGATTACTTTTAAAAAGTATGCTGAAGATTATGCAGCATGGTGGAACTAACAATTTATGAATAGGTTTCGATTTTACTAAAATTTTTTTATTTTAATTTAAGTGATTAAACGGGAAAAGGGAAAATGTTTAAAAACTATTTTAATCTTACACAGACGCCGGTAAATTTGTTTTAAAATTCAGATTAAATCTCATTATTATCTTACCTCCTCATTTATTGCAGCACCGGCAGCAGTAATTATTCTTTCCGTCCCTTTTCGTTATTTCTTACGATTCTCTCTATGCTTTTAATTTGTAAAAGTATATTTAGCAGGTTGGCGGGCGTCTTATTTTAAATAGCCTGCCGCAAGTTTTTCAAAATAATAAAGATAATTTTTTAAAGATAATATTTATTGGAGTAAATATGAGAGCAATCGTTTGCACAAAATATGGACCGCCTGAAGTTCTTAAACTTAAAGAGATAGAAAAACCTGTCCCTAAAAAAAATGAAGTACTAATAAAGATTCATGCCACTGTTGTAACGGCGAGCGACTGTATAGTTAGAGGTTTCAAACTTCCTCTCTGGCATCCAATCGGGCTAATGATGGGATTAGTGATCGGTTTTAGTAAACCGAGAAATCCTATCCTGGGAATGGTGTTGGCCGGTAAGATTGAGTCTATCGGCACAGAAGTCAAATCATTTAAAATAGGAGATGAAGTTTTTGCATGGACAATAAAGTCTCCGATTAAAACAAGGCTCGGAACTTATACGGAATATAAATGTCTTTCGGAAGATAGTGTAATGACAACAAAGCCGTCTAATCTTACCTATGAAGAAGCTGCAGCAATTCCTTACGGCGGATTGCTGGCTTTACATTTTCTTAAAAAGGGAAATATCCGGGAAAGGAAAAAAGTATTAATCTATGGAGCATCGGGTTCTATAGGCACTTCCGCTGTGCAAATTGCCAAATTTTACGGAACGGCGGTAACGGGTGTATGCAGCACTTCCAATTTGGAATTAGTAAAGTCAATCGGTGCGGATTCGGTAATAGATTATACTAAAGAAGATATTTTAAACAGGAACGATACTTATGATTTTATTTTTGACGCAGTCGGGAAAAAGAAAAGTTCAAAATTAAAAATGGACAGCAAAAAAGCATTAACATCTAACGGTAAATATCTATCGGTAGATAACGGTACGCCGAATCCACGTATTGAAGATTTAGTTCTTCTAAAAGAGATGGCTGAGAAAGGGAAACTAAAACCGGTAATTGACAGAAGATATATTCTTGAAGAGATGGTAGAAGCTCACAGATACGTCGATCAAGGACATAAAAAAGGGAATGTGGTTATCACCGTAGAACAAAATAAATAATTATGAAATATTAAATGGAACTTATGAAAGCAGCAGTATACGAAAAATACGGACCACCGGAAGTTCTTCAAATAAAAGAAATAAATAAACCGGCTCCCAAGGATAATGAAATACTGATTAAGATTTATGCAGCAACAGTAACCGCTGGAGACTGTGAAACTCGAAGATTTAAAATCCCGCTCATGTTCTGGCTTCCTATTAGATTATACATGGGGCTATTAAAACCGAGAGTGAAAATACTCGGACAAGAATTCGCCGGTGAAATTGAGATTACAGGCAAGAATGTTACACTATTCAAGAAAGGTGATAAAGTTTTCGGTGCTACGGGAATGAAGCTGGGCGCATATGCCGAATTTACCTGTTTGCCGGAAAGTTATGCAATAGCAATCAAACAAGACAGTTTAAATTATGAGGAAGCTGTTACTATTCCGGTCGGAGGATTAAATGCATTATTCTTTCTTAAAAAAGCAAATATTAAAAACGGGCAGCATGTTCTTATAAACGGAGCTTGCGGGAGTATTGGTTCATTTGCAGTACAGTATGCCAAACTACTTGGCGCTGAAGTTACTGCTGTTGATAGCACTGATAAATTGGATACACTGTATTCCATAGGTGCGAATCATGTTATTGATTACACAAAAGAAGACTTTACTAAAAACGGTAAAAAATATGAAGTCATATTTGATGTAGCAGGAAAGAGTTCATTTGCACGAAGTGTCAAATCTTTAAAGAAAGAGGGATATTATCTTTTAGCTAATCCGAGGTTATGGAAAATAGTTCTAGGTTTGTTCGTTTTATTAACCGGGAGAAAAAAAATAATTACAGGAGTAGCATCCGAAAGAATAGAAGATTTAATTTATCTTAATAAGTTGATTGAAGAAGGCAAAATAAAGCCGGTAATTGATAGAACTTATTCTTTAGAACAAATTATTGAAGCACATAAATATGTAGAGCAAGGACATAAAAAAGGAAATGTGGTTATAACTATTTAGCCATAGTTAAAAAAATTTTTAAAAATTACTATAACATACTTGAAAATTAATAAATTGTCGAATTAAAAATGCATTCAAGCAAAATTAGAAAAACACCGGTTGTTTGTCTGACGATTGCAGTTATTAAATTAATTACATGCAGAATGAGATTATCAAAACAATATTTGCATAAAACTATAAAAATGGAAAGCGGGAAAAAATTTGTAATCTTCAGACATATAACATCGTATCCCTTAAATCAAGTTGATGGAGCGTGTGTTTTTATTGTCAATTTTAAATTTGCCCGGCTTTCACATAAAGCGAATAAGCTTGCTTCAATTATTCCGATGCTGATGATTGCCGGTTTTCCTGGCTTTGTTGTAAAGATGTACGCGGTAAACCCGGACGACGGATACTGGCAGGGAATGTATCAATGGAAATCAATTGAGTATCTTAAAGATTATAAAAAGTCTTTTGTATTTAAAATGATGAACAAAAGATCATTAAAAGATTCAATAAATATAATGGAAATGATAAATCAGAAATTAACTGATTTTATAGATAGTCATTTATTTGAGGAACAATTGGATCATTCAATAAGAGAGAGAAAATGAATTCATACAAAAAGAATGCAGTAATTGCGGGAGTTTTGTTTTTAACTGCAATGACGGCAAGTCTTTTAGGCGGCAGTTTAATAGAATCTGTTTTAACTGCTCCGGATTATATTTCTACTATTTCATCAAATACAAGTATAATATTTATTGGTGTATTTCTAGAATTCATTAATGCCGCTGCTGTTGTTGGAATTGCCGTTATACTTTTCCCCGTATTAAAAAAATACAATGAAAGTTTTGCACTTGGATATTTAAGCTTTAGGATTATAGAATCCATATTCTGTATTGCCGGTGCGGTTGTCCCGTTGATCTTAATTTATTTGGAAGGGAAATATTCAGAAACAGGAGCGTTTGATGTTAATTATTTTAAGACTTTAATAGCAATATTTATCTCCATTCGAACAGATCTGGCAGAAATTGTTATTCCAATTATTTTTAGTTTGGGTGCTTTTTTATTCTATCATATATTATATTATTCAAAACTGGTTCCACGATATATTTCCATTTGGGGTCTCATCGGAGCCTTATTGATATTCGCATTAGTTTTTCTACAAATAAATATGATTATAAATATAATTTTTGTTCTGCCGATTATTTCAAACGAAATATTTTTAGGTATCTGGTTTATTGTAAAAGGATTTAATCTCGAGGTTCTTGATTCAAGATCTGTTTGACTGATAAAATAACTTAGAACTATCGAAGAAAAGTAAATATGGGGTGATACGAATTAAAGCAATAGGAAAAATTAAAAAGTAGGATTTTATTTGTAAATAAACTAAAGAATAAAAGGAGAAAATAAGAAATGAAACGCCGTGAATTCATAAGAAGAAGTGTCGGAACAGCAGCAATTCTTTCAACTCCATCTCTCTTTATTAATTGTATAAATAACGGTTCTGTTCAGGAAGTGAAACACGGAACAAATACTCTGGTAGCTGCAATTAAAGGAAACAACCTTGATTCAATGACACGTGACGCCATAGACGCGCTCGGAGGAATGAAAACCATTGTAAACGAAGGCGAAACAGTTTTTATAAAACCAAATTTTGTTTCTTTTCCCTGGGCGCAGTATAATAATTGTTTCCAAATAGGGGAGTGCACAAAACCGGAGATTATAATTGCCGCTGCTGAAGAATGTTTAAAAGCAGGCGCTAAAGAAGTAATTATAGGAGAAGGTTCTCATCTTCCGAAGTTCGATTGGAAATATGCAGTAACTCTGGATGGAAGTACCAATCTAGTAAAAGAAGCAGAACGTCTCACTTCGCTTTACCATGGGAAAGTAACCCTGGCATGCTTGGAAACAGCATCACCCGAATGGATTGAAGTTCCTTCTGTAACTCCATTACATAAGATCGCAATATCAAGTCTTGCTGCAAATGCCGACAAAGTAATTTCAATTCCCGTAGCTAAGACTCACTCGTGGGCTCAGCTTACATTAGCTATGAAAAATTTCATCGGCATAACCCCGCTTTCTAAATACGCACAATTAGTAAATAATACTTGGTGGAATAGAGGAAGCTTTGACCACAGCAGCCCGCAGGCAATTGCTCAGGTATATCTGGATATCGTAAAAAATTTAAAACCAGATCTCTCAATTATTGATTTCTCCATTGGTATTGAAGGCAATGGTCCTACGAAAGATTACGGAGGAATGACGGTGAATATGAAAGATCGTCTAGGATCGTGGGCGGTTATAGCAAGTAAAGACATACTTGCAGCGGATTCAACTGCAGCAAGAATCATGAGCCACAATGTAAAAGATATTAAGCAGCTAACTATGGGTTTTGATATGGGGCTGGGAGAAATAAATGAAGAATCAATTGATATACTAGGTGAAAGAATTGAAGATTTACAGGTGAAATGGAAACCGGCCGAACTAAAAGGTTAAATTGAAAAAATATCTATCTAAAAAAACTTTGAATGACCGGCAAAGGTATGGAACTGAAGCGGATTGATTGCCGGGAAAGAGAAGTTAGATGAATATGTAAACGGGGCTAATAAAATGAAAGCAGTAGTATACGAAAAATACGGACCACCGGATGTTCTTCAATTCAAAGAAGTAGAGAAACCGAAACCTAAAGAAAATGAAGTGCTGGTAAAAGTACATGCAGTATCAATTAATGATTGGGATTGGCAATTGCTTCAGGGAATTCCATTTATCAATCGTATCATAAACGGTTTTTTAAAACCGAAGATAAAAATTCTCGGCTCGGATATCGCAGGTCGGGTTGAAGCAATCGGTAAAGATGTAAGGCTGTTTAAGCCGGGAGATGAAGTGTTCGGTGATTTAAGCGGTAAATGGGGCGGGTTTGCCGAGTATGTCTGTGCTCCTGAAAATATGATAACCATTAAATCACCTAAAATGACATTCGAAGAAGCTGCAGCTATACCGCAGGCAGGAATGCTGGCTGTGCAGGGATTAATCGATAAGGGACAAATAAAACAAGGACAAAAACTTTTAATAAATGGTGCAGGCGGCGGTGTTGGTACACTTGGAGTACAGATTGCTAAACTGTACGGCGCTGAAATTACCGGTGTTGATAATACAGATAAATTGGAGTTGATGCGCTCATTAGGTTTTGACTATGTTATCGATTATACGAAAAAAGATTTTACACAAACCGGTCAGAGTTATGACTTAATCCTTGATGTTAAGACAAATCGTTCGATATTCAGATACATCAAAGCATTAAAATCCAATGGAATTTATGTTACTGTGGGAGGTTCAACAGTTAGACTACTCCAGGCATTTCTCTTTAAACCATGGATTAAGCTTATTAATAAAAAGAATATAAGTATCGTGGCCCTAAAGCAAAATAAAGATTTAGGCTATTTTATCGAACTTTTCGAATCCGGCAAACTAAAACCTATTATAGATGGTTCTTTCAAATTAGAAGAAGTTCCAAAAGCATTTAAATTGTTTGGAAAGGGTGAACACAAAGGTAAATTGGTAGTATCAATATGATATAATAATTAGTAGTGTTCTAATTTAATATATTGATACCGTGAGCATAGTCGAACGGTGCATATCGGTCTTCTCTCAAAGATACTGATTTCCAAACTTCTTTCCGACTGACATAAATGTTTATTACACTATTGTTAAAATAATTTTTAATTCAACAACTAGTTAATAAAATTACTTCTGTTATTTAAATCTAAATAAAATTTATTCAACTTGTTTTTATAAATAAGTTTTATAATTAAATTAAATTATAAATATTTCAATTAGAGGGAAATAAATTGATTTAAAGGGCTTAATCATTATGCAGCCTAAAAAATTATTCTTACCTTTTTTGCTTTTTGTTACTTCCACTTTAATTCTATATTTTACATCTTATCCAACAATAGGGTGGTGGGACAGCGGTATATACGCCGCAAATGCAAATAGCTTAAGTGTACCCGATCCCGGCGGATCGATTCTCTTTGTTCTAATCGGGAAATTTTTTACGATCATTTTCTTTTTCCTTCCTAAAATTAAAGCTGTTACTTTAGTGAGTATAATTTCAACATCTTCAGCTTCAGTATTTTTATATTATAGCATGTTGGAACTGCTGAATCATTTTAATATTAATTCCGAAAATTCATATAAAAAGGCTGTCTCGTTTATTACTGCTTTATCGCTTCCATTTTTGTACAGCATCTGGGCTGAAGCAATAGTAACAAGAGCATACGCTTTAGGTTTGGTAATAACATCTGTTCTTCTCTTTTCTGCAATAAAGATCTGGTATAGTGAAAATGATAAAGAAAAAGTTAAATTTTTCTTTTTAATTATCTTCTTGTTGTCAATCGATTTTTCTGCTCACCGGCTTAATATGCCGTTTATTCCGGTTGTATTGTTACTGCTGATTTATCGAATGAACAAATATTTATTGAATGTAAAATTTTGGTTAATAATTATAGTATTTGTATTAGCAGGTTTGTCGATTCATGCATTTTTATGGATTCGATCATCGCAATTTAGCCCGCTCAATATGGAAGATATTAAATCATTTAAAGACTTAATCGCCTGGATAAGAATGGATAGGTACGGCGATTCAAATATTTCAATTATTTTTCACCGGCGGGCGCCGTTTTGGGATTATCAAATAAAGTTTATGTATTTAAGATATTTCCTATGGAATTTTATCGGCTTTAAAGGAACAAATTTTTTAGGATATTTTACCTATTTGCCTTTAGCACTTGGTTTAACAGGCTTTGTTTATAGTTTAGTAAAAAAAATAAAAACATGGACTTTGATTTTTACAATGTTCTTGTTCTTCTCATTCGGATTAATTGTATATGCCAATATCAGGGCAGGTTTCGACAGCATAAGAGAAATTGACAGGCTGTTTATTCCTTCATTTATGATATTTCTCGTCTGGTGCGGTATAGGTTTATTCTTTATCACCGGGGTGCTTTCTAAAACTCTTCGAAAGATAAAAATAAATGATAAAACTATTATAACTATTTTAGCAATTATCGGATTTATAATTCTACCGCTCAATATAATTTCGGTCAACTGGAATGTCTGCAATAAAAACGGATATTATTTCCCGGAAGATTTTGCGCATAATATTTTATGCGGATGTGAAAAGAATGCGGTGCTTTTTACAAACGGAGATAACGATACATACCCTCTCTTGTATATGCAGGCTTTGGAAGGATATAGAAGGGACATAACGGTTGCAAACCTGGGACTCCTTAATACAGACTTTTTTGTGAACCAACTCATAATTGAGAAGAATGGATTTAAAATTGATTCATCAATTCTTAGTCCGGATAAATTTAGGCCTTCAAAAATAAACGAACCGGTAAAAATAATATTGCCTTTTTCTTCTAAAGATTCAAACGGGACTATGATTTCGGATACTTTGATTGCAAATTACAGCGGAAGAAGCTTTGGAAAGATTAAAGGTTTATTGGTACAAGATAAAGTCCTCCTATCATTTCTAAAGAACAACAATTGGAAAAGACCTGTTTATTTTTGCTCAACTGTTTATCAAGATAATTTACTAGGACTAAATAACTATTTATGTTTTGAAGGTTTTGTAAATAAATTGGTACCTTTTAAGGGCGATAGTATATCAATTAAGGATTTGGAAAATAATCTTATGCACAAGTTTAGATATAGGAATTTTAATAACCGTAATGTATACGTAGATAGAACTACCAAAAACCTATTCAACAATTACAGGTATGCATTTGCCGACCTTATAAATTATTATAAAGAAAATGGAGATAAACAAAAAGCAGAAAATGCTTTGAGTTTCATGCTAGATAAACTGCCTTCATGGAGATTCAGTAAGACACAAAACAAAACATTATTTAAAGAACTTAAATAATCAGTCGTGACTAAACAGATTATTTTGCTGGTTAATTCCTTTAATGATTGACAATATCTTATTTTTACAATATTTTTTTAGTGCGAATATAAATTGTTGTGCCTATTAAGATATAGTACAAATCGATTTATTATTTGTAGTCTATTGTTTTAATTTTTCTCTTGATATTCTTACATAACGGGGTAATGGTGGAAAAAATGGTTAATCAACGGATAAATCGATTTTCTTATGAAAAATTAAAATTTTTTTCTTCTTTTCTAATTTTTACCAATCGGCAACCGCCTTGGGGTTACCCGCTCAAAAACAATTCCTTAAACTTAATTCAAGGAAATATTTTTTTCTTAAATGGTTAATCACTTAAATGAAAGCGCCCGGATTTTAATCGTATAAAAATTGAGCTATTACAGTCAGGTTAAACACTGCAAAAGGGAAAGGGCATAAGATGAAAAATTGTTTCTTCATTTCCGTACTTTTCATATTTATTACGTGCATTTCATTTGCACAGACAGGCGGCAATAATGTAGATCCTTTTCTCGGCCACTATACACTTGGGGGGCGAGCCGATTTTGCAATGTTCAACTCACATCCGGATAGCGGATATGAGTTCGGCTATGGTTTCTTTAACAATGATGACCCTGAAATGCCGATAATGAACAGTCAAAGTAACAGAAAAATCATTTCTGCAGACGGCGTTTCCGGCAATTTTCTTATGAGTACACTTTTGGACCAGAAACGTGATGAGGTCGTGACCGGAACAATGGAATCTGTCGGTGATTCATTGTATTACGTGAAACTTTATATTGGACAATTTATAAACGGAGTATGGTCTGTCGAACCATATACCATCGATTCGTTGAAAACAAAACCTAACGCCTCTAATAATAGAAATCAAGTTCGGATGACCTCCGGTTATTTCGACGGTGGGCAGGAAAAAGAATTCATCATTGCCTACAACCTTCCCGATAGTTCTAGTGAAATCACGCTACGCATGTTCAAACTGAATAGCACAACTTATCAGCCTATGGAAATAACATCGAATCGAAGCGAATTCTTACCGTCCTTGGGTAATCAGGCTTTTTTTGACATCACTGCAGGTGACTATGACGGAGACGGACTAGATGAGGTAGTGCTGGGCATGAACACCGCAGGGCCGAAAATTCCGGACTTCGTTCATGAAAATGTACCCTTTCGCTTTCACGCCTACGACTTTGATATAACAACCAGGCAATTAGTATCTAGGGGAACTGCGAGCCTCATCGTTACGGTCATTTATCCAATTTACACCACTGACGGTTTAGTTTATTATCCGTTAACTCAATTCACATTGTCTTCTGGTGATTTCAATGGTGATGGCCGCGATAAATGCGTATTTGGCTTTGCCGTATACTCTCATGTCGATGGATCTGCTTATGGAAACTTCCCTTCCTACACCGGATACTATGTTGAAACATTTTCTCTAAGTTCCGATTTGATGAATTTCGCTTTCGGCGATAATCTTACCCAATCCGGACAAGTTACAACAGTAGAAGGAACTGCAAGCTATCCATCTGTAGCCCCGATGTCAATGGTTGCCAGTGACCTCAACAAGAACGGCAAAGATGAATTGGTTGTTGCAGGTATGGAACATTTAAACATGTATAGTATGGATAACGTTACTTTGAGTCTTAACAAGCTGGCAAGTTTTTCTTGCTACTCCAAGGTGGGTTATTCGGGTCGTCGAGAAATTGCTGTTACAGACATCGACGGCGATACTACATTTGCTGACTCTGCACATTCCAATTGGTACCCTGAAATTATAACTTCCGAATTCACCGTAAACCCTTCAACAAGTGTTACCAGCGGTGCGAATAATTACCACCGCATTAAAGTGTACAAAGTAACGAATCCTGCCAATTGCGCAATAAGTCTTGCAAATGATTTTGTAGATTCCGGAGCCGTCTCACCGGCTTCTATGATAGATGGCGGAATACTTTCCGCATATCTTCACGGAAATAAAATCATGATGGGAAAGCCGAAATTGCAGGCAGTTAAAAACTTGGTTGAGCCTGTCATCATTCTCAATGCGCCTCCTATTCATTTTGATATGATCAATGATTCGAGCTACGATATTTGTAAATCTTTTCCCATAGGCGGCAGCTCAGCGTTCTCATCGCAGCTAGTGCAATCCGCATCAAACGAGGCACAGATAACTACAGATGTTCATAATTCGTGGGGAGTTTCTTCAACATTAAGTGCAGGATTTAAACTCTTTGGAATCGGAGTGAGTGCATCTCTGACTGCTAAGTACGGCAAAGATTTTAAGAATACCCGGAAGACCGACAGTACCTTTACTGCCAAAACATCCAATTCAGCGATCTGGGATGATCTTATATACGCTACAGTGACCAACTACGATATATGGGAATATCCGGTATATGCAGACGGAGTAAAAAAAGGAAATATACTGGCCGCAGTTGCACATCCGCAGGCTGCACACTGGTTCGAGAGCAACGATCTGTCTACATTGTTAGGAAACAATATCATACTTGACCATGAGCCGGGAAATCTTCTGAGCTACCCGGCTTATGGCAGTCCGGAAAACAATCCTGACGTAGGTCAACTTATTTACACTAAGGACGCTTACAATATCAGCCCGGTCGGTTCACCGAGCAGCTGGGAAATCAACTGGCAGAATGTCACCTCAAGTGAAGCCGATACTTCAAACAATTACGGATTCTCCGCAAAAGCTTCCGTAGACGGCTGGGGCGCGAGTTTTGAAACTGAAGGAAATTATGACCATGGAGCGATAAACACTCACACTACTACGCTTACTAAGAGCATTGACATTACCGCCAACCTGGGTACAATAAATCCATTGTTCGCATCTGCGAATTACAACCTTCAGCCTTATGTATATTGGTCTGTGAACGGACCCCTTGTACTTAATTATCTTGTCGATCTTCCTACAGATGGCATTGTCTCTTTTTGGAAAGCAGCTTACTCTCAAAAACCTGATCTATGTTTCAATTGCTATTTCCGTTACTGCACAGAGAAAGGACTTGTTTACCCTGTTGAGCTACAAGATTGGACAAAGGAGATATCGATATTCCCGTCAACACCTAAGCTGGGGGATACAGTTACCGTAGCAGCTATAATACACAATTATAGCTTGAAAGCAACATCAGGACAGGTTCATGTTCGATTCTATATTGCAAATTCGGAGAATGGCGGTATACCTGTTTTGGACTTAAATGGAGACTCTGTGTTTACTACATCGAGTCCTGTTGCAGCAAGAGGCGATCAAGTTGTAAGCTTCAAGTGGAAGGTTCCAAACGGACTAGTTTCATCCGATTCGGTTATGTATGCAGTAGTTGACCCGGACAACAAAATACCTGAACTGAAAGAAGACAACAATGTGGGATGGAATCGAATAAGCATATTAAATGTAACAGCGGTTCGTCCTGCAAAAAGTAATCAAATTAGTTCTTACATGCTGTCGCAGAACTATCCCAATCCGTTTAACCCGGTAACAAGGATTAATTATCAAATACCAAAGTTCAGTCACGTAACAATAAAGGTTTATAATATACTGGGGCAGGAAATAGCGACGTTATTAAATGAAGAAAAGATGGCAGGCCATTACAGCATAGAGTTTAACGCAATCAATTTTGCCAGCGGAATTTACTTTTATAGAATGCGGGCAGGAGATTTTGTTTCGACAAAGAAATTAATACTACTAAAATAATTTTAAGATTATGTTGTAACCTTCAAGGTCAGTATGTTCAGGCAGCCAATTGCAACCTCGAATTTTTTAATATTATTAATTGTTTTATATGATTTTTATAATAACAATTAGCTGTCTTTGAAATGGAAAAACAATAAAGCCGGAATGAGATTAAATTGATCAGCATTTTAGAAAAAACATCTGTAAATTTATCTTCATAACGATGATCATCTTACAAAGTATTTCGACCGGTTATGTAAATCGCGTAGCTTTAATTAGAAAATCTTAAGTATATTTTGCTCGTAATTTATTCAACTCAATCGTATTTTATAAAAGTTAAGTTCAACTGAAATATTATAGATTGCTAAACAACATAGGAGATGTAATGAGCTTATTAGGAAATATACTTTGGATTTTATTAGGCGGCGGTATTGTACTCTTCCTTGAATATCTTATTTCAGGATTGCTCTTATGCATAACTATTATTGGAATTCCTTTTGGAATTCAGTGTATTAAAATATCATTTTTAGCACTCTTGCCGTTCGGAAGAGAAGTCAAAACCTCGGAAAGAGGAACAGGATGCTTAGCTACCGTTATGAATATTATCTGGATACTAATCGGCGGAATATGGATTTCCATTACTCACGTTATATTCGCAATTCTTTGCGCAATTACCATTATCGGAATACCATTTGCAAAACAGCATTTAAAACTGGCAAGCCTTGCTCTTGTTCCTTTCGGTAAAGTAGTTGTGTAATAATATAATAATAAGATTAAGTCTAAATTAATTTTTTTACCGCAATAAGATTTCCATTATCTATAATAAAAATCACAATTATATTTCTTACTAATTTATTATTTGGTAAGTGTATATTGATTAATTAAATTTAATAAAGGTGTCTATTATTAATGGTTAATTAATGAGCACATACATTTTAATGAAAATCCTCGAGTCCTCCCCGGATAGATATGATAAGGGAATCGGTATTCTTTCATTCGGCACACTAAATAAATCATACGATAGACTTACCTCTCAAATAAAAAAAGGACAACTTGTTTTAGATATCGGATGTGGGACAGGCGCTTTAACGTTTAGAGCGGCAAGTAAAGGAGCAATTGTAAAAGGAATAGATACAAATCCTCAAATGCTGGATATTGCCCGGAAACGTAGTAATGAAAAGAATTTGTCTGAAAACATAGAATTTTGTGAAATGGGAGTTGCCGAACTTGAAAATATAAAATCCGATTCTTACGATGTAATTATGAGCGGACTTTGCTTTTCGGAACTATCGGAAGATGAATTGACATATACATTAAAACAGGTAAAAAGAATATTAAAGCAAAATGGATTGCTGCTTGTTGCAGATGAAGCGGCAGCCGATAATTTTATTTTGAAAATAATAAATTTCTTAATAAGGATACCTCTTAAAGCCGTTACTTATCTCTTAACACAGACAAGCACCAGCGCCGTAAAAAAATTACCTGAAAAAGTAAAAAATGCAGGATTTCATATAAACAATATTGTATTAAATAAAACTGAAAGTTTTATAGAACTTTCGGCAACCAAAAACTAATAGGAAAAAATGTATTTTCTTAAATACGTATTTATAAATATAATTGAAACTTTGCTGAGGGTGCTTCCTTTTCCG